>CBFHVY010000096.1:0-7478 GCA_965659555.1 Flavobacteriaceae bacterium | reverse complement strand
ATACAAAACATTATGAAGGATCAACTAGAAGACTTCTTTAGCAACACCACATTTGAGGAGCTTGAGCCCAGAGCAGGCCATATGCACCGTTTTGAACAAAAACTCAAAACACCTCAAGCTAAACAGACCTCATGGAAATGGCTAAGTATTGCCGCTTCAATACTATTACTCATTGGCTTCTCATTGGGAAGTATCAACACCAATAGTACCTTACAATTATCTGATGTGTCTCCAAAAATGACAGAGGCTGAAAGTTATTTTATTAATGCTATACATCAAGATCTACGAGAACTGGAAAGTAACAGAAGTATTAGTACCGAACGTATTATCGAAAATGCCTTAGATGAGCTTGAAGAACTTGAAGACAACTACAACTTACTATTAAAAGATCTACAAAAATCTGGAGAACAGCGAAAGATTATTAATGCCATGATTAACAACTATCAAAATCGCTTAGATATTTTACAACGAACACTCAACCAAATAGAACAACTTAAAAATCCAAATACAGTAAACAATGAAGTATTTATTTAAAATTACAGTAATCGCTTTATGGATTCCTATGATTGCTTTAGGAGCCACAGAAAGACAAGAGAAAAGCAAAAGCTTTAAAAAATCGTACACGGTAAATTCTGACGCTAAGGTTTCTATTAGCAATAAATACGGTACCGTAAACGTAACGTCATGGAATCAAAATCGTGTTGAAATTGACGTCAAAATTACCGTTAAAGGAAATGATCTAGATGCTGTAGAAAAAAGACTAAATACTATTGATGTAGCCTTTGAAGGCTCTGCGAGTTATGTAAAGGCAGAAACCCTTTTTAACAATGCCAAAAGAGGTTGGAATTTATGGGGAAATAAAAGAAATATGAACTATCAAATTGATTACGTGGTTAAACTTCCAGTATCGAATAGTGTTTCCTTAAGCAATGACTATGGTAGTATTTATCTTAATGCAATTGATGGTAATGCCTCAATTAACTGTGATTATGGAAAAATAATCATCGGGTCTCTTAATGGAGCTGAAAATAGTATTAACCTAGACTACTCAAACGCCTCTACTATTACTAGTGTTAACGATGTTAATATCAACTCCGATTACAGTACGTTAACCATCTCAAAAGCAGCAAATGTTAGTCTCAACGCAGACTATTCGAACATTACTTTAGAAGATGCAAAAGCGGTAAACTATAATACTGATTACGGTAAAATTATCATCAAAAAAGGAGTTGCTATTATTGGAAATAGTGATTATACCCACCTAACCTTTGGCACCATTAAAGATGCCATCTCTTTAAAAGCAGATTACGGGAGTATAAAGATTACCGATTTACAACGCGGATTCTCATCGGTAACTATTGATAGTGATTATGCAGGAATCAACATACAAACCTCAAGTAATGATTTCGACTTTAAGTTAGATCTTCAATACTCAAATTTTAAACAAGAACGAAGCGATGCTGTTCAAATGAGAAAAAGCGAGAAAAAATCCTCTAAAAAGTATTTCGAAGGTAGTTACGGTCGTGGAAACTCCAACTCAATAGTACAAATTAAATCTAGTTACGGAAACGTATCCATTTCAAATAAATAAACAATCATCAAAACTAAATATTATGAATAAAAAAATCATGTTAACCAGTATCCTCCTTTGCTTAGCGGTTTCAGTAAACGCTCAAAAATGGTGGAAGAATAGTAAAACGATAAAAGGTAACGGTAATGTTACCACTGAAACTAGAAAGACATCAGACTATGATAAAATCGCTGTTGGAGGTTCTTTCGATGTTGAATTAGTGAAGGGTAAAGAGGGCAATATTTCGCTTGAGGGAGAGGATAACTTACTTCCCTATATTGAAACTGTTGTAGAGAAAAACACTCTAAAAGTTCGATATAAAAAGAATATAAACATTAAAACAACTCGTAGATTAACAATAACCATTCCTTTTACTGCTATAGAAGGAATTTCACTTGGAGGCTCAGGAAGTGTTTCTAGTAATTCAGTTATTAAAGCTGAAGACTTTAAAGCGAATATCGGAGGCTCTGGTAATAT
The DNA here is from genome assembly GCA_965659555.1 of Flavobacteriaceae bacterium. GTDB lineage: Bacteria > Bacteroidota > Bacteroidia > Flavobacteriales > Flavobacteriaceae > Polaribacter. The sequence goes on along the minus strand of CBFHVY010000096.1, from coordinate 5,431 downwards.
GAAGCTTGAAGTAAATGCCACCTCTATATCTTCAAATATTGGGGGTTCTGGAAGCATATCTCTTTCGGGAAAAGCAACGGAATTAAAATGTTCAATTGCTGGCTTTGGAAATATTAAAGCTTACGATTTAAATGTAGATAAAGCCAAGGTAAGCATTGCAGGTTCTGGAAGTGTACAAACCACTGCTAAAAGCTATATTAAAGCTAGCGTTGCAGGTTCTGGGAATGTCTACTACAAAGGAAATCCTGAGGTTAAAAAATCGGCTGTGGGCTCTGGAAGTGTAATCAACAAAAATTAAGACACATCGTTTATAAAAAAAGGCCACTACATAGTGGCCTTTTTTTTTGGTCTTATTTAATAGTTTCTAAAGGCCTTCGTTTCTTCAAAAACATGAGTAAGGATTTGTTGTTCTTGGGTATCAAAGGCAATACCTCTACGTTGCATTACTACTGCTACTACTTCAAAAACTTTGCGTAACTGATAGGTCGTAAATCCGGCACTCCCTCCCCAACTAAAGGAAGGTACATAGTTTCTTGGAAAACCACTTCCAAAAATATTTGCGCTTACCCCTATAACCGTTCCCGTATTAAACATGGTATTAATACCACATTTAGAATGATCTCCCATGATGAGTCCACAAAATTGAAGTCCGGTTTGAGCAAAACGCTTTGTCTCATAACTCCATAATTTTACCGGAGCATAATTGTTTTTTAGGTTTGAAGTATTTGTATCGGCTCCTAAATTACACCACTCTCCTATTACCGAGTTTCCTAAAAAGCCATCATGTCCTTTATTTGAAAATCCAAAAATAACAGAGTTATTTACTTCTCCTCCTACTTTAGAATGGGGACCAATAGTTGTTCCGCCATAAATTTTAGCGCCCATTTTAAGAGTTGCGTGCTCGCACAATGCAAAAGGACCTCGTACTAAACATCCTTCCATAACTTCGGCATCTTTACCAATATAGATAGGACCCTCAGATGCATTAAGTGTTGCAAAGGTAACGGTAGCACCTTCTTCAATAAAAATAGCCTCTCTGTTTACATACTGTATTCCATTCGGAATTTCTTGAGATGTTTTTCCTTCGGTAAGCAACTCAAAATCGGCTTGAATAGCTTCGGCATTTAATGCAAAAATATCCCAAGTATTTTTAACCTGAAGTATGGGTTCATCGAATGATATAATATCGTATTGGTCTAGGTCGACCTCTTCTTGTGTGTCTTTTGTAAAAAAAGCAATAAGTTCATCCTCTTTAACAATGGCCTGATTCACGGAAAGTTCTTTTACCATGGCAACCAATTCTGGGGTGGGTAGAAAAGAGGCATTAATTAAAATGTTTTCTTCCATTTCTACCATCGGATATTTAGAGACTAAATATTCTTCGGTAATGGTGGTCGTTGTTAAGCCTAAAGAACGTTCCCATTTTTCACGTAGGGTTAAAATCCCTACTCGAATATCGGCAACAGGACGGGTATAGGTAAATGGCAACAATGCATTCCTAACGGAGCCATCAAATAAAATATAGTTCATGTGCTAGAGCTTTGGACAAATATACTGTAATGTATCGAGAGCTTGAAATGCTCTTTAAAAAACTCGCCAAATATTAAACCCAAAAAACACATCGCCTTTTGCCCAATCACCAGCTGCTCCAGACAAATACCCAGATTCGTTCATTAAGCGTGCATTGGTTAGATGCAATTGAAATACATGTCCTCCAGTTTCAATTCCAACACCCAGAGATAATGGGTTTACAAATTGAGAGGAAGCGGCTCTGTTCATATGATAATGATATTCCATATTTAAGGTCACTCGCTTACTTACTTTATAACGACCTCCCAATCCAAGTAGGTATTGAGCATTGTCTTGATCGTCGTTTACCACAAAATTCTGATGTAAAAATGTTGGAGCCAACTGTAGCGATAGTTTTTCGTTAAACTTTCTAGAAATTAACAATTCTGTACTATACGAATAACGGTCGCTATCTTTAAGTAGTGGATATAAGGCTTCGTCTAAAAACGTATTATACTCAACACTATTGTAGCCTACAATGGTTACAGGAAAGCCTTCTTTTTGTTGACTTGCAAGCCTGTATTTAATGTGAGCATCATAGGTTTTATTAAAAGAACTTCTTGAAAATCCTGCGCTAAAACCATCGGTAAACCCATACACAAAACTAAACCTAATATTGGAATTATCTAATCCGAATAAGTCCTTTATTCCTGTTTTTATAGACCCAAAACGATGAGAAATCATAAAATAAAAATCCTTTTTGGCGGCTAACTTAGTAGACTCCATGTTAACGATTTTGATTCCTTTAAAAACAGAACTTACTTTAGTAGTTGTTGTGATGTCTTTATCAAGCTCATCGAGGAGATTGTCTTGTGCAGAGACAGAAAAGCCACCCCATAACACCAATACCCACAGGGCACATATTTTATTCATGGATCTTAGTTTTTGATAAATTGTTTTGCTGCTAGTTTTGAAGCACTCTTTACTTTCACTACATATAATCCATTAGAAAGGTCTTTTACGTCGACAGTATTCGATTGTTGAGTTACTTTTTGACTCACCATTAATCTACCCGTATAATCGTACACACCAACTTGGGCGATATCTGTACCCGAAGGTAATTGTACCGTTAAAAAGTCTGAAGAGGGGTTAGGATACATAGAGAAATTTAAAAACGCTTCAGCTTCAATTGCTAATGAACTCACAGAACCTGAATCTCCAGTAACCACCTGATCACCTGTAAACTGTCCATTTCCATTAGCGGCTACAGACGCCGCGAAAAAGGTCACTCTCCCTTGGTCTGTTGATGGAGAGGTCCATGTAAATTGCCAAGAATTTTGGTTAGGGTTGGTATGTGTTACATGGGTACCGCTGTTTACTACCTGAACATCACCCGATGCAGTAAAAGATCCTACTTTGGTATTATCTGTGTTTTTTTCTGCTGTTAATTGAAATCCATGACGTGATGCCGAGGAGTTGTTATTAACCGTAATGGTATAGTTTGTATTGAGCTCGTAACCTGTGACTGGGATATTAGTAGTTACTGATACAGAAGCACCAAAATTCCCGCCTCCGTGACAAGAGGTACAGCTGTTTCCACTATCGCCTGGAGATCCAGAGAATGCTCCAGTTTTTCCACCTGAATTAGCCATTAGGGTAATCGCTAGCACAGGAATTAATAACATAAATGATTTAAAAAAGTAGTTTTTTTTCATACGATTTGGTTTTTAGGGTTCGTTTTTTTTAGTTTCTAGTAGGGTGGTTTGATCGATTTTAGGCATTTGTAAAAGCTCGTCAAAACCTATACTTCTTCCCTTAATCACAAGTACTTGATCGAGTGTAATTTTCGCTATAGTAAGGGTGTCTGTATAACAAATAATGGTGTGATCTAACGTAAAGTTATCAGTATCAATCTCTGTAACACTTCCGGTTAATTGAACTGTTTTATCAAGATACTCCTGTCTATTGGCTTCTTTGGTAACTAGTGTATAAAAATCGGAGGCTACTAAGGTAACTGCTGCCGACTCTTTTGAAATATCTCGATGACTTTTAAAGACATATTGATATCCCCCAATACCAAGGATTAGGAAGACCAGAAAAACAATAGATATTTTTTTTATTTTCATATTTAAAGCAATTTAACTAATTTTTGGGGAAGTAAAATATTAAATAGCGTAATTATCAATAGTTTAGGAGTTTTTAATTACATTAGACCCTATTATATCAATTCCCTATGTTAAAAAAAAATAACTTATTCCTTTTTGCCCTTCTTTCATTTTTAAGTTTTGCATGCTCTAGCGTGAGTACCGATGATTTAATTATCGACGATAACCCCTCTAATGGAACCATAACCTATACGGCAAACGTAAAGACCATTATCGACCAAAGTTGTGCGGTTTCTGGCTGCCATAATTCTAACGGAAATGCCGCAGGATTAATTATGGAGACCTTTGATCAGGTTCGAAATGCTGTAATGAACAGAGGTGTTATTAGCAGAATGGAAAGCACCATTGCCCCTATGCCTGCTAGTGGAAATCTCCCACAGCCTACCATCGATATCATAAAAAGTTGGAAAGATCAAGGATACCTAAACTAAGCAACTATGAAAACGCTCTTTACATGCTTCTTTTGTTTTTTTATCTTATCTCTATCCGCTCAAGAGTCATACTACACCAAGTCTGGACAAATTGATTTCGAGTCATCTGTACCAACTTTTGAAGAGGTTAAAGCAAGCAATTCAAAGGTAACCGCTATCTTAAAAAAAGATGGTGCTATTGCGGCTTTGGCCTTAGTTAAAGGCTTTCGTTTTAAAGTAGCCTTAATGGAAGAACACTTCAACGAAAACTATGCAGAGTCGGATACCCATCCTAAAACCTCATTCTCAGGATCGATACAAAATTTTGATGTAGCCAAATTAACTGATGCTTGGGCTGAATATACCGTAAAAGGAACTTTATCTTTTCATGGCGTTTCTAAAGAAGTTGAACTGACCATGAACATAAAAAAGACCGATGGAATCATCAGTCTTTCTTCGTCTTTTCAATTAAAACCAGAAGATTATAATATTAAAATCCCTAGTATTGTTCGAAAGAAAATTGCAGCTTTTGTAGATGTTAGCCTTGCCTTTGAGTTAAAAGCAAGGTAAAACTACTTACTTAAATACATTTTTCTTCTAGCATATAGGTTATAAAACTCGTCGTCTTTTAAACTATCAATAAATAAAATACTCTCTCCGGTACTCTTCATTTCTGGCCCTAAGTTTTTATTTACATTCGGGAACTTATTAAACGAGAATACAGGTTGCTTAATTGCATATCCTTCTAGCTGAGGGTTAAACTCAAAATCAGTTACCTTTTTCTCACCCAACATTACCTTAGTTGCATAGTTTACATACGGTTCTTTATAGGCTTTTGCAATAAATGGTACTGTTCTCGATGCTCTTGGATTGGCTTCAATAATGTATACGGTATCCTCTTTAATAGCAAACTGAATATTGATTAAGCCTACCGTGTTCAACGCTTTTGCAATGGTATGGGTATGGTCTATAATTTGCTGCATTACCAAATCACCTAAGTTAAATGCTGGCAAGGTTGCATTTGAATCTCCTGAGTGAATTCCACAAGGCTCAATATGCTCCATAATACCAATAATATAGACATTTTCACCATCGCAAATAGCATCGGCTTCTGCTTCAATAGCACCATCTAAGTAGTGGTCTAACAGTAATTTATTGTTCGGTATTTTACGCAACAAGTCTACCACATGGGTAACCAGTTCTTCTTTGTTAATTACAATCTTCATTCCCTGTCCACCAAGCACATAAGAAGGTCGAACTAAAATTGGAAAATCTAATTCATCTGCTAAGGCTAAAGCTTCATCTGCAGTTTCTGCAACACCAAACTCAGGATATGGAATATTATGT
>CBFHVY010000095.1:0-7502 GCA_965659555.1 Flavobacteriaceae bacterium | reverse complement strand
TTATCAATAATATCTTAAAGCATAGTGAAGCTTCTGTAGCCTCAATTCAGATTCGAGTAGATCGTGATAGGTTAATTCTTCATATAGATGATAATGGTAAGGGGTTTGATATTTCTCAAATTCCTGAAAAAGATGGTCTAGGAATCAATCAAATTGATGCTAGAATTAAAATGATGAAAGGAATCTTTGAAATAGATAGTCGAAAAGGGAAAGGAACGGCCATTTATGTAGAGCTACCCATTCTCAAAAAAGAAGCATTTAACTTCTCTTCGCCAATTCAATAATTTCTAGGTTTTTAATTTCTCCACGCTCAAGCTCAAAGCGAAGCATAGTGCGTATTTTATGAAATCCGTGTTTCCCTGCTGCTCCCGGATTTAAGTGAAGTAAATGCAGTTTCTTGTCGTATTGTACTTTAAGAATATGAGAATGACCGCAAATAAACAATTGAGGAGGATTTAGGTTAAGTTCATCTCGAACCCTCAACTTGTAGTTGTTTGGGTATCCACCAATATGAGTCATCCATACTGTAACACCTTCAAGGGTAAATTTCGCGTCAAGTGGAAATTCAGCTCTTGCATTTTTATCATCAATATTACCATAAACAGCGCGTAAGGGTTTTATCGCCTTAATGGTATCGGTAACCTCTAAGTTTCCAATATCACCAACGTGCCATACTTCATCTGCCTGACGAACAAACTTTAATATTTGATCATCAATATAGCTATGTGTGTCCGATAATAATAAGATTTTCTTCACAGTAACGAAAGTACAAATAACAAAATAAAATCCGTAATTTTGAAACTTACAAAAATCACGATTTTTGAGGTATTTCATAGACTTGTCGTATAAAGGAACACACTACCACGGATGGCAACTTCAGCCCAATGCTAATAGTGTTCAACAGGAGGTACAACAAGCTTTAAGTACCATTTTACAAACCGATATTGCAATCGTTGGTGCGGGTAGAACAGATGCAGGAGTACATGCAAAACATATGGTAGCTCATTTTGATTATCCGCAGGCTTTGGCATCTAATTTTGTGTACAAATGCAATGCAGTATTGCCAGACGATATTGTGGTTTTTAAGGTGCATGCTGTTGCTCAAGATATGCATGCAAGGTTTAGTGCAACATCGAGGAGTTACGAATATCATATCTATTTGGGTAGAGATGCTTTTAGTTTAGAAACTACTTGGCAAGTACCACCATACAATTACGATATTACATTAATGAATGCAGCCGCTGAACTATTAAAAACCTACACCGATTTTGAATGTTTTTCTAAGTCGAAAACAGACGTTCATACATTTGATTGTTCGATTACAGAAGCCTATTGGACTTTAGAAGGGTCTCATTTAGTGTTTTATATTTCTGCGAATCGATTTTTGAGAAATATGGTTCGGGCCATTGTGGGTACACTATTAGATATAGGAATGCACAAAAGTACTTTAGACGATTTTAAATCGATTATCGAAAGTAAAAGCAGGAGTAATGCTGGAGTATCAGTACCAGCAAAAGGATTATTTTTAACAGCAGTAGACTATTAATATGGCAGAGAAAGTTTCGGGGAATGCGTTTGATATAAAGATCTTTACACGATTGATGAGTTTTGCAAAACACTATAAATTAAAGTTTTTTGTTGCCTCTTCTTCCACTATTTTATTGGCTCTTTTTTCTGTGCTAAGGCCTTTGGTTTTAATAAGTGCAGTAGACGCATATATTATTCCTAAAGATGAAGTAGGCTTGTTAAACTATGTATTAATCATGTTTGCAATCCTGATGATCGAGGTACTGCTTCAATTTAGCTTTATCTATTACGCCAATTGGGTAGGCCAACATATTATTAGAGATATTAGAACCAAAACCTTTAAGCATATTTTTGGCTTTAAAATGAGTTATTTCGATAAGACTTCTGTGGGTAGATTGGTAACTCGTGTGGTGTCAGATATTGAAACAATTGCCAACTTTTTTACGCAAGGGGTATTTATGATTGTGAGTGATATTCTTAAGATGCTTGCAGTTATCATTGTAATGTTTGCTATCAATTGGCAATTAGCTTTAATCGCTTTATCTGTTTTGCCCATTTTAATTTATGCCACTAAAATATTTCAAATAGCGATAAAGGCAACTTTTCAAGATGTGAGAAATCAGATTGCAAACCTCAATGGATTTGTTCAAGAACGGGTAACCGGAATGAAGATCGTACAGCTATTTAATCGTGAGAAAATAGAGTATAAAAACTTTATGGAAATTAACGATAAACACAAAAAAGCACATATCAAAACCATTTGGTATTATTCGGTGTTTTTCCCAATTGCTGAAATCTTATCCTCTATTGGAATTGGACTCATTGTATGGTATGGAGGTAGACAAGTTTTAAGTGGAGTAGTAGACAAACCCGGAGCTATATTTGGCTTTATCATGTTTGCTCAATTGTTGTTTAGACCTCTTCGCCAAATAGCAGATAAATTTAATCAGTTGCAAATGGGTATAGTTGCTGGTGAACGTGTTTTTAAAGTCTTAGACACCAACAGTTCTATAGACCGAAGTGGTGATATTAAAGCTGAGTCTTTAAAAGGAAATATTGCCTTTAAAGATGTGCGATTTAGCTACCTTAAAGATGAAGAGGTTCTTAAAGGGGTTTCTTTTGAGGTGGCTCAGGGGCAAACCGTGGCTATTGTTGGAGCTACAGGTGCGGGTAAATCTACCATTATAAACCTCATCAACAGATTCTATGAAATCGATAGTGGCGTTATTAGTGTAGATGAGATTCCGGTACATGAATATGAATTAACATCGTTACGCACACAAATCGCTGTAGTATTACAAGATGTATTTTTATTTTCAGATACCATTTACCACAATATTACTTTGAAAAATGATTCAATATCTTTAGAAGAAGTGATTGAAGCCGCCAAAAAAATTGGTATTCACGATTTTATCATGTCACTCCCAAACAACTATCATTATAATGTAAAGGAGAGAGGAATCATGCTTTCTTCTGGTCAGCGACAATTGATTGCCTTTTTGAGAGCCTATGTAAGTAAACCGAGTATTTTAATTTTAGATGAGGCCACTTCATCGGTAGATTCGTATTCAGAGCAAATGATGCAATACGCTACAGATAAAATTACCAAGGGAAGAACCTCTATCGTTATTGCGCACCGTTTGGCCACCATTAAAAAAGCAGACAAAATTATTGTAATGGATCAAGGTAATATTGTTGAGGAAGGAACGCACAAACAGTTATTACGAAAAAAAGATGGGTACTATAAGAACCTTTATGACAAACAATTTAGTGTAGAGTTAGCCTCTTAACTAACATCAGTTTTGAGCTTATCTAAGAGTTCTTCATAATCTGCATAGAGTTCAAAACCACCGTCTTTGATGTAAGAAATCTCCCCTGTTTCTTCGGAAACAAGTAAACAAACTGCATCTGTTTTTTCAGCAATACCAATCGCAGCTCTATGTCTTAGTCCGAAACGAGAAGGAATTGAAGTGCTGTTTGATACAGGTAATACTACACGAGTAGCCACAATATAATTATCTCGTATAATTGTAGCGCCATCGTGAAGTGGACTGTTTTTGTAGAAAATACTCTCCAATAAGGCGCCATTGAGCTGTGCATTCATGGCATCGCCAGTATTGATTAAGAAATCGAGTTTATTGGTGCGTTCTAAGACCAACAATGCCCCAGTTCTTGTTTTAGAAAGTTTCTTACACGATTCTAATATGATGTCAACATCAGTTTCAGAATTCAATTCCGTTTTAAGAAAATTTAATTGCTTTAAGAAGTTTCGTTTAGAGGTAAAGTTTGTTGTACCGATCATTAATAAAAACTTGCGTATTTCTTGCTGAAATACAATGATGAGCGCAATTACACCACCACTTAATAAGTAGCCTAATATTCTACTGAGCATCTCCATTTTTAAGGCTTGTGTGATTTTCCAAATCAGAAAAATTAAGGCAATACCAATAAAAATATTAATGGCAACGGTTCCTCTAAGAAGCTTGTAAATATAATAGAGTAGTAGTGCAACAAGTACTATGTCTAGCGCATCTAAAAGAGAAAAGTCAATAAAATCGAGCATAATAAACAGTACCGGTTTCGAGTAAAAGTACTAATAATTTACCTCATAACCATATCAATTGTAATATTGAGAATCCGACAGTAATAAGGGGTATTTCTCTTTAGTAGTGATTATTTTTTTGAGTGTTTCAAGATCTTTCGGATTTTCTAATAGTGTTGATGCTAAGGAAGAAAACGACACCCCGTAATATTGCATTGCATACCTATTTCTCAAAGTTTTATAGGCACTATTAATATGATCTAATACACTGATATACAATTCATAGCTTGCTGTTTTATCAGCATCGATTTCTATAATTGCTTTTGTTGGATGATCTGATGAATTGCTATCTCGCTTTCCTTTGCAGTAGTCACAACTTTTATTTAAAGCGCTAAGTCCTGCGCCATTATCGATAAAATCTACAACAATTTGTTTGAGTTCATGGAGTTCAACTTGTTCTTGATTTACCATCAACTCGTTATTGAGATTAAGGTTTATAGCTATTAGATTGTTATCGTTAACCTTTATACTCGAAAGTGCATTTGTTTTTTTAGGGATGTTGTGTGACAGACCGATATCTGTAGATAATGTGGTACTAACCAAGAAAAAGATCAATAGTAAAAATGCAATATCAGCCATTGATCCTGCATTGATATTATTTTGGTCTCTTCTGGTACTCATGATTATACATTTATAAACAGAGTCACAAAAAAGATGCCGAATTATCTTTGAGGGAGTTGAGCTACAATTTGAATGGCCTCTACAGCTTCTTTAACATCATGAACTCTTAAAATATGTGTACCATTTAAAAGGGCTATAGTATGGGCTACAGTAGAAGCATTTAAAGCATCTTGAGCTGAAATATCTAAGGGCTTGTACAACATAGATTTTCTAGAAACTCCTGTGAGTATAGGCACATCGAGTTGTTTGAACAGGGCTAAATTTTGGAGTAATTCATAGTTATGAGCTAGTGTTTTTCCAAATCCAAAACCAACATCGATAATGATATCATGAATAGGTAACCGGTTTAGGTAGTACAATTTTTCAGCAAAAAAGGACATCAATTCCTGAGTTACATCTGTATACACAGGAGCATCTTGCATATCTTGTGGAGTTCCTTGCATGTGCATTACAATATAGGGTACTTGAAGCGCAGCAATGGTATCAAACATTTGCTGATCAAGGTTTCCTCCAGAAATATCATTGATAAGCGCTGCTCCTTTTAAAACAGCTTTTTTTGCGATGTTACTTCTAAAGGTATCAACAGAAATGAGAAGTTTTGGAAATGTAGTTAGTAACAGTTCCAAAACTGGTAGTAATCGCTGCCATTCTTCTTCCTCACTCAAGTAAGCTGCTCCTGGTCTAGAAGAATACGCACCAACATCTATAAAGGTGGCACCTTCCTCCAACATTGTAGCTACTTGTTGAACAATAGCTTCCTCATGGGTGTATTTTCCTCCATCAAAAAAAGAATCTGGAGTGACATTCAGAATGCCCATTACTTTTGGGCTACTAAGATCTACTAAGGTTCCTTTGCAATTAATGGTCATGTTATGAGACTACTTTATTAATGACATGTGTTTTTTTAGGCGGAGTATAGTTTCTCATTTGTCCCATTAAACCTTCAACAGTATCACCGACTAAAAGCAGATTTTTATTCTGAGGTTTAATATAACCTTCGGCAATCATAAGATCGATCTGTTGTATTAATGGATCAAAAAAGCCATTGATGTTTAATAAGCCAACTGGCTTTTGCTCAATTTGAAGCTGATTTAAAGTTAGGCACTCAAAAAGCTCATCTAAGGTGCCAAAACCACCAGGAAGTGTAATATATCCATCAATGAGTTTGCTCATAATTACTTTACGTTCACTCATCTTTTTAGTGATAATCATTTCAGTGATTTCGGTATGAAATACTTCTTCTTTTTCTAAGAGTTTAGGGATTACACCAATAACGGTTCCTTGTTCGGCAACCATAATATCGGCCATTGCGCCCATCATTCCAATCTTTCCGCCACCATATACCAAAGCAATATCATCTGTAATAAACTGTTTTGCCAATGCTTCTGCAGCTTCTTTGTATTTTGGGTTAAACCCTAGGCTAGAACCACAAAAAACAGCTATTTTTTTCATTAATGAGTAATTATTTATTTTGTTTGTTAAATTTGAACGAAATTTACGCAAATTAAAAGAGTTTATGGAGCATACTTCCAAACAATATGATGATGTTGTTGCACAATGCAGATCTTTATTTTTAAAAAAAATGGCCGATTATGGCTGTGCTTGGAGAATCTTACGACTGCCATCGCTTACCGATCAGATATTTATAAAAGCACAACGAATTCGTCAACTTCAAGAAAACGCTGTACGAAAAGTAGATGAGGGGGAGAAGTCGGAATTTATTGGGATTATTAATTACTCAATTATGGCCTTGATTCAATTAGAATTAGGCGTTGTAGATCAACCTGATTTAAATTTAGGGGAGGCCACAGAGCTCTACGATAAGCATATCGAAATTACTAAAACCCTTATGGAAAATAAGAACCACGATTATGGTGAGGCTTGGAGAGATATGAGAGTGAGTTCTTTAACTGATTTAATAATTCAAAAACTATTACGAGTTAAACAAATTGAAGATAATAAAGGAAAAACACTAGTTTCAGAGGGGATTGATGCTAATTATCAAGATATGATTAACTATGCAGTATTTGCGATGATTCACATGGCTTAGCCAAAAAAAACCAACCCATGATTAAATTACTTGTACACCTTTCTAGACTCTTTGTTGGAGCAATGTTTGTGTTCTCTGGCTTTGTAAAGCTAGTAGACCCTATTGGATCTCAATATAAATTTGAAGAGTATTTTAGTAGCGCTGTATTAAATATAGAATTTTTAATACCATATGCTTTACCATTTTCAATCCTCCTTATTTTGGTAGAGATTATGTTAGGGGTTATGTTACTCTTAGGCTATAAATCTAAAGTCACTGTATGGAGTCTTTTAGGGATTACAACACTATTTTTATTCCTCACTTGGTACTCGGCGTATTATAATAAAGTGACCGATTGTGGGTGCTTTGGAGACGCGATTAAACTCACTCCTTGGGAAACGTTCTACAAAAATATTGTATTAATAGCCTTGATTTTCTTCCTATTGATTAGAGTACAAGATATCAAAGCTATTTTTTCTGAAAAGGCATTACGAGTGGTCGTCCTCTCTTTTTTAATAGGCTTTTCCTACATTACCTACCATGTCTTACATCATTTACCTATCATCGATTTTAGAGCCTATGCTGTAGGTAAAAACATTCAAGAAGGAATGGAGTATAAAAACGACGGAAAGTTACCACCTGTGCATGATTTTACCCTAGAAGACACTCAAAATGATTTGGCAGAAGAGCTATTGCAAGAAGAAAAACTTATGTTAGTTATAG
>CBFHVY010000094.1:0-7864 GCA_965659555.1 Flavobacteriaceae bacterium | reverse complement strand
GGTATCTTATTTGTGGAGCAGATGATACTACCACAATTTTCTTTGGCTTTAATCTTCCAAGCATTCTCAATATAGATGTTCTCAATGTTGTACCTCTCACAATTGAATCATCCACCACCACTAAATTATCGGTTCCATCATTTACAGTCCCATAAGTCAAATCGTAAACATGAGCCACAAAATCATCTCTATCATCATCTTGCGTGATAAAAGTACGTAGCTTGGCATCTTTTATGGCAATTTTTTCAGCTCTGTATGTAAACTCAAGAATTTCTCGTAATGCTTCGGGGGTTTTGTTTTCGCCTAAAGCCTGAATTTCATTAATTTTTACTTGATTTAAGTGGGCATCTATTCCTTTTATCATTCCGTAAAAAGCAGTTTCGGCCGTATTAGGAATAAAAGAAAACACAGAGTTTCTTAAATCTTGATTAATCGATTCTAATATTTGAGGAACTAGTTTTTTTCCTAGTTCTATTCTTTCTCTGTAAATATCTTTGTCACTTCCTCTGGAGAAATAAATACGTTCAAAAGAACATGCTTTTCTTTCAAGAGGAGGTAAGATTTCTTTTTCTGAAACCTCTCCGTTTTTCTTCACAATCAATGCACTTCCTGGAGTTACTTCTTTAATAGACTCTAGCGGGACATTAAAAACTGTTTGAATAACAGGTCTTTCAGAAGTCACTACCGCAATTTCTTCGTCTTCGTACCAATACGCTGGGCGGATACCATTTGGGTCTCTAAAGACAAACGCATCACCGTGACCTAAAATTCCTGCCATGGCATAACCTCCATCCCAATCAACGGATGAGTTTTTAAGGATTTCTTGTATGTCAATATTCTCAATAATCAGTTCCGTAATTTGCTGATAATTGTATCCTAATGCCTTGTATTTATCAAACAATCGCTGATTTTCCTCATCCAAAAAATGACCAATTTTTTCAAGAACAGTAACTGTATCAGATTTTTCTTTTGGATGTTGTCCTATGTTTACCAATACATCAAATAACTCATCTACATTGGTTAAATTAAAGTTTCCTGCAAGAATTAAATTCTTGGTCATCCAATTATTAGCCCTGTGAAAAGGGTGAGTGTTTTCTACACTATTTTTTCCGTAAGTTCCATATCGCAAATGACCCAAAAATACTTCTCCGGTGAAAGCATGGTTTTGCTTAAGCCATTCGGTGTCATTAAATTGTTCTGGAGTCAAATTATCAAACCGCTCATTAATGTGCTCAAAAACTCGTTGGATGTTGTTATTTCCTGTAACTCTAGATCTACTCACATAGCGAGTCCCTGGTTCCATGTCTAGCTTTATATTTGCTAATCCAGAACCATCTTGGCCTCTATTATGTTGCTTCTCCATGAGGAGATACATTTTTCTAAGCCCATAAAATGCGGTTCCATATTTTTCAAGATAAAAATCTAAAGGTTTTTTTAGCCTTAAAAAGGCAATTCCGCACTCGTGTTTGATAGCGTCACTCATGAATCAAAGATATGTTTAAAAATGAATACAAAGTTAATATAAATTGTTAGATGTTGGATGAATGGGAGAAGTGTAAATTACACAATCAAAAAAAGCCGTTCTGATTTCTCAAAACGGCTTTGATTTTCAATTATATAGAAAATTATTCGTTAGTTTTCTCTTCTCTTCTTTCTTGAATATTTTCTTTTATGTCGTTTATCTTTCTTTTAATGAAACCTTCTTTTTCAACTTCTACAGTATCTCTAATAATTTGAACAGAGGCAGATCTTATTTCCTGAATTCTTTTGTAACGTTCGGGAGCGATATAACCTTCTATTGTAATTCCATCATTCTCTAAAGACATTAAAGTTTCGTCAGACATGTCTTCAAAACCCATTTCAATAGGATTACCCGAAATAATAATTTGATTATTAGCATCAATCATTTCTGTATTGGCTGTATTATTATCTTCAGAATGAGAAGCTCCGGCCGTATGTCCTCCCAAGATTGGTGCAATCACCAACCCAATCAAACAAGTCAATTTAATTAAGATGTTCATAGAAGGTCCAGACGTATCTTTAAATGGATCTCCAACAGTATCTCCAGTTACTGCCGCTTTGTGAGCATCAGAACCTTTGTAAGTCATTTCTCCGTCAACCAACACTCCAGCTTCAAAAGATTTCTTGGCATTATCCCAAGCACCTCCAGCATTGTTTTGGAAGATTGCCCATAATACACCACTAACGGTAACACCAGCCATATATCCACCTAACATTTCAGCAATCGCTAAGCTATCCATGCCAAATAACATAGGAACAAAAGCAATGATTAATGGGAAACCGATGGTTAATAATCCTGGTAACATCATCTCTTTTAAAGAGGCTTCAGTAGAAATAGCCACACACTTATCGTATTGTGGTTTTCCTGTTCCTTCCATAATTCCTGGAATATCTCTAAACTGACGACGTACTTCGTGTACCATTTCCATAGCAGCTTTACCTACAGCATTCATTGCTAATGCAGAGAATACTACGGGTACCATACCTCCTACGAATAACATGGCTAAAACAGGAGCTTTAAAAATGTTAATTCCATCGATACCTGTAAAGGTTACATAAGCAGCAAATAAAGCTAAAGAGGTTAATGCAGCAGAAGCAATTGCAAAACCTTTTCCGGTTGCTGCAGTGGTGTTTCCTACTGAATCTAAAATATCTGTACGCTCTCTTACGATTGGTTCTTGTTCGCTCATTTCAGCAATCCCTCCTGCATTATCGGAGATAGGTCCAAAAGCATCGATAGCTAATTGCATTGCTGTGGTTGCCATCATAGCAGAAGCAGCTAATGCTACTCCATAGAATCCAGCAAATGCATACGATGCCCAAATAGCACCTGCAAATAATAATACTGATGGGAATGTAGAAATCATACCCGTTGCTAAACCAGCGATAATATTTGTTCCTGCTCCAGTACTAGACTGTTGAACAATTTTTAAGATTGGAGATTTTCCTAATCCTGTATAATATTCTGTTACCGATGAGATCACTGCTCCTACTACTAAACCAACTAAGGTTGCATAGAACACACTCATTCTTGAAACTTCTTTTAATCCTTCACCAAAGAATTCCATGTTCATGGTTTCTGGTAACATATAGTAACACAACCCAAAACATGAAGCCGCTACTAAAATAATAGAAGTCCAGTTTCCAACATTTAAAGCCCCCATAACTTGTGCTTCTTTTGCTGAATTATCTTTAATTTTTACTAACATGGTTCCGATGATCGAAATGATAATTCCTGCACCAGCGATAGCCATAGGTAATAAGATAGGACCAATTCCTCCGAAATCATCGTTAATGCTTCCCCCCATATCTTTAATTACATAGTTCCCTAATACCATAGCCGCTAATACAGTAGCTACATACGAACCAAATAAATCGGCACCCATACCTGCAACATCTCCTACATTGTCTCCTACGTTATCTGCAATAGTTGCTGGGTTACGTGGATCATCTTCAGGGATTCCTGCTTCTACTTTTCCAACTAAATCGGCTCCAACATCGGCAGCTTTGGTGTAGATTCCTCCACCAACTCTAGCGAATAAAGCAATGGATTCAGCTCCTAAAGAGAATCCTGCTAATGTTTCTAATACGATGGTCATTTTTTCGGTTGATACCCATTCACCACCCATAAAGAAGTGATAGAATATGATAAAAAATGAGGTTAACCCTAACACGGCTAAACCAGCAACACCTAAGCCCATTACGGTACCTCCGCCAAATGATATTTTTAAGGCATTGGGTAAACTTGTACGCGCCGCTTGTGTAGTTCTAACGTTTGTTTTGGTAGCGATTTTCATTCCGATGTTTCCTGCGAAAGCAGAAAATACAGCTCCAAAAATAAATGCTACAACAATTAACCAGTGTGTAGTAGGTACTACAAATGACACCACTACTAAAAGTGCACTCACGATAAGTACAAAAATTGCTAAAAGTCTGTACTCAGCATTTAAAAAAGCCAATGCTCCTTCGTAGATGTGGTCAGAAATTTCTTTCATTTTACCATCACCAGCATCTTGTTTCATTACCCAAGATTTCTTTACTAGCATATATACTAGGCCTAAGATTGCCAAAGCTATTGGCATGTAAATCATCATTGATCCCATATTCTTTTTTGTTTTGTTAATTAGCTCGGCAAAAATAGTAAATTAGACTTGAATAGAAAAGCGCTTTTGTATACAATACACAAGCACTTTTATGGCCTATTAAGAATTGATTATCAGTAAGTTACTAGTTATTTTGGGGTCTAAGATTCATTTTATTTAAAAATTGAACCCTGTTCCAAAGGTAATTCCATACTTACGCGCCCCTGGAGTATCTAGGTAATTTCCTCTAAAGTTAAAATCGACGCGTAAGAATTTTAAAATATTGGTTACACCAATACTATACTCGTAATACGCTCTTTTATCGGGTGCTACTAACGGAATTTCAACTAGGTTTCCAGTGGTGTTTAGGGCAATGTTTTCATCCGATAGCGTTCCCCATGCAGTTCTAAAACCAATAACCGTTCTCAAGTTAAGTTTTCTAAACAAAGGAATTCTAGAAAAGATACGTCCATTAAAATTATGCTCAACATGTAACGAGGCATAGGTATCAGTTACAAACTCATAAAAATCTAACTGCGTAAAGGTGTTAAAAAACGCAAAATAGGTTTGGTTTCCGGGCACCACACTTAATAAAGCAAGTGGAACTTCTCCAAAGGTTTTGCCAGTTTCTGTAGAGATTCGTGTTCTTCCTAATCCGCCAATTTGAAAAGGTTGATTATAGGAAAATTGAAGTTTTGTATAATTAAAGTCGCTACTTAATAGTCCTTTTTCACCTCGAGTGACCTGCATAAAAATACTGGCAATATTGTCGTTAATAGAAATACGTTCAACTCCAAATCCCGTCATTTTTCTTGCTGGAAAATACCCTGCTGAAAAGATGGTTTCGTATTGGTGAATTTTTGAGGCTATTCCATTAGACGTATTATAATCTAAACTAAAGGTTGGTGAAGCCGATTCTAAGGTTTTATAATTGGCCGAGAGTCTTAACACAAAATTATTTAAGGGTTCTATTTCGGCGGTAATCATGCTCAAATTAATAGTGGTAAGCTTGTCGTTTGCTCCCGTGGCAATTAATGAAGACGATCCATTACTTCTTCCTAAGACATCGGTTGATGCGGTAAGTGTAGCGCCAATTTGTTCTACATCACGTCGGTTTCCACCAGAAAGTACAATCCTGTTTTTTTTGTCGAGCAATACTTTAGCCTGTACACCATATTTAAATTTTCGGTCTTTAAAGCCATATGCCGTATAGGCTTGTACTCGCCAAGTATCATTTGGAGTAAAATAGGTTCTACCTCCTGTTCTAATTCGGGTTCCTTCAACGTCATTAAAGCCAAAGGTGGAAAATATAGGGCCATAATCGAAGTCTATTTTATCAAATTCATAATAGCCCGATGATACGGTAGCAATGGTTTTATAAATCTTTTGGAACTTTTTAACCGTTTTTAAGGTGTCTAACAACGTGTATATTCCGGCTTCGTCTTTGTTGAGTTGTTCGAGTCTGTTTGCCTCCCAATATTCTTTAGATTTGTTGTAGACGTTAGGGTCGTACTCAAAAATTTTTTTATCATAAAAAGTACTTTTTTTAGGTTGATTGAACACATAATTATTAAAAATGGTTGTTCGTTTACCATAGAGTCCTTTTGATTTCTCTCGTTTATTTAGGGCGAAATCTGACAAGAAATAATCGCGTTTTAATAAAAACATCGAGTCGTTTAAAATGTCGAATTCTTGTTCGATATAAATATCTTTAACCCAGTTTATGTTGGCATTTTTTGATGCTTGTAAATTGATTTCTTTAATAGCAAACGTAGAATCGTTCACCCAAAAATCACCTTTAAAAGTCAGCTCATTTTTTCGCCTAGGGTAATACACAATATTATAGCACCATTTGTTTTGAATAAAAGCACTGTCTTTGAGGTAATAATTGTAATTGCTTACCCCGGTTTTCGATAAGGGACTTACAAAGCTCTTGTCGAAAAACTTTAAGTAGTTATTGTAAATGTCATATTCAGAATACAGGTCGTCTATAAAATCAATGATCGCTTGATTATTGCTAAAGCCAGAATTAATATTGGCCTCTACAATTGTGCGTTCTTTATTGAGTTCATTATCGCCATACACTTTACTTACCGATTCGTTTAAGAAAACAGGAAGGTAAGTTTTACCAGTAATTCGGGAGGTATCGACTCCATTAAAGATAAATTCCATGCCTTTAAAAAGACGTTTTTTGGTAAACGAGCTGTCTAGGGTATTAAGGTCGAACTCAACTTTTTGATACTTATTATATTGGTATTGTTTGAATTTCTTTGTTCCATTTTTACGTTTGCGTTCCCAAATTTTCTTGAGTATCGCCACAGCAGGATTATTCTTTTTGGGTTGTTTTCCACTAACTAAAACAACTTCATTTAAGGTGTTGGAAGATTCTTTGAGTATAAACTCTAAGTTAAAGCTTACCCTTTTTTGAAGCACAAATTCTATGGTTTCGTATCCAACAAAAGAAACTTCAACAATAGACCAGTTTTTTTCAGACTCTAAATAAAAAGTACCGTTTTCATCGGAGGTTGTTCCTTCAATAGACCCTTTAAAAACCACATTAGCATAGGGTAACGGTGTTCTATTTTCATCGAAAACTTTACCGCTTATTTTTGTTTGAGCACTACTCGAGATCCAACAAAAAAGTAAACTTATTAGGGAAACAGTATATTTTTTCATGATAAAAAAAACTTCACCAATAATAGATTGGTGAAGTTAATATAACGATATATTCTCAATATTATTTGTAAAGTACTTTTTTAACAGCAGCAACGACATCATTGCTATTTGGCAACCACTTTTCTAAAAGTACTGGAGAGTAAGGTGCTGGTGTATCTGCCGTAGTAATTCGTTGAATTGGTGCGTCTAAATAGTCGAATGCTTCATCTTGAATTCTATAGGTAATTTCTGAAGAAACACTACCAAAAGGCCAAGCCTCTTCTAAGATCACGAGTCGATTGGTTTTTTTAACAGAGTTAACAATAGCAGCGTGATCCATTGGACGCACTGTTCGTAAATCTATAATTTCAATAGAGATTCCTTCTTTAGCTAATTCATCAGCTGCTTTGTAGGCTTCTTTGATAATTTTTCCAAAAGAAACTACAGTTACGTCGCTTCCTTCTCTTTTAATGTCGGCTACTCCAATAGGAATAATATATTCTCCTTCTGGAATATCCATCTTGTCTCCATACATCTGCTCCGACTCCATAAAAATTACAGGATCGTCATCACGAATAGCTGCTTTTAATAAACCTTTTGCATCATAAGGGTTAGAAGGTACCACTACTTTTAATCCTGGACAGTTTGCAAACCAGTTTTCAAAAGCTTGAGAATGGGTGGCTGCTAACTGACCTGCTGAAGCTGTTGGGCCTCTAAATACGATGGGGCAATTAAATTGTCCACCCGACATTTGTCTGATTTTTGCAGCGTTATTTATAATTTGATCAATTCCTACAAGAGAAAAGTTAAAGGTCATGTATTCAACAATAGGTCTGTTGCCATTCATGGCAGAACCTACAGCAATCCCCCCAAAACCTAATTCAGCAATAGGAGCATCAATAACACGTTTAGGACCAAACTCGTCTAGCATTCCTTTACTGGCTTTGTAGGCACCGTTATATTCTGCAACCTCTTCACCAATTAAATAGATGCTTTCATCATTGCGCATTTCCTCGCTCATGGCTTCGCAAATGGCTTCTCTAAATTGAACTGTTTTCATGTGTTCTTTATATTCTTATAAATCGAAAAGCAAAAGTAAGAAATTA
>CBFHVY010000093.1:0-7977 GCA_965659555.1 Flavobacteriaceae bacterium | reverse complement strand
GGTACAGGTATACGCATTTAATAACTGCACTCTATTTAAGTCCATTACATCACTAGCCCCAAACTTTTCTGGAGTAGCTATTTCGTCTTCTTCAGGCATTGCATAGGGATCTGCATCGGGATCCATCATGAGTTTTACCTCTTTGGTAACTGACTCAAGATTGGTGAACTGTCCTTTTGGATTTAAATTTGCATAATAGGTGTTAGGAAACGCCAATAAAATGTGCAAATGTTTAGAATAGTATAAGTAATTAAGAAAAATAAGTATTCCTATAATATGCAACCACCAGGCCGTTTGTTCAATGGTGTGAATTGTTTCTGGGGTGAAACCCGAAAACCAAGGCGCTATAAACTGACTGATGATGTTTCCGGCACCAGCTTCTTGGAAAGCAGAATCTGTAGCATTCATGAGTAAAAATAGCGACATTAAAACTATCTCAAAATACAAGATGTAATTCCCGTCATTCTTAGGCCATCCCTTCATCTCTTTACTTAAGAAACGTTTGATATTGGCCACATTTCTTCGTAGCCAAAAAACAATCACAGCGACTAATACTAAGACGGCTAAAACCTCAAAAGTTCCAATTAAAAACCCATAAAGTGCATCTCCAAGGACAGGCCAAAATATACGATGCGTGCCTGCCAAACCATCTATAACAATTTCTAAAAGTTCTATATTTATGATGATAAATCCTATATAAACAATAATATGCATAGCCCCAGATAAGGGTCTACTCACCATTTTTGACTGCCCAAGCGCAATTCTTGCCATATTCTTCCAGCGAGCACCTGCATTGTCTGTTCTATCAATGGCTTTCCCTAGATTAATATTTCTAATAATTTTCCGAATACTTATCACAAATAAGCCTATACCTGTGATTAGTATAAAAGCAAAAATTACATTGGGTATAAAATTCATAAGTTCACGTTATCTTTTTAATTCTTTGGTGTTTCGACTTCTGGTTGATACGGTTTTGCCTTTTTTCCAAATAGTGAAAAATGAACAAATCGTTTTGGATTCAATTTAAACTCTCTTAACAACTCTTCCAATTCTTTTGAGGCATTGGTGAGGTTGGTATACATTTCTTCATCTTTCATCAACTTACCAAAAGTACCTTTTCCGTTATCAATATCACTCAAAAGCGTATTAACATGGTCTAGTGTTGTTTGAAGTTTAGCTACAGTAGCGCCAAGATTTGCATTAACTAAAGTGTCTGAAAGTTGAGCTAAATTATCGGTAATCACTTTCGTGTTATTTAAGGTTTTAGTAACCCCTACCTTACTTGAATCGATTAGTTGATTAACATTTACAATCGTTGTGTTAATTGCATTTACTGAAGATTCAAGACCGAAAATAGCATTCTTTAAGCTCTCTCTAGATTTCTGATTCAACACTTCATTAAAATTGACTAAAAGTGAATCTGCACTCACAATTACATTTTCTAGTTTGGCTTGTAATGGGTTTAACTTTTCACCCACAGTTGAAAAAATATCAGATTCAACTTCGCCCTTTAGATAATCACCATCTTTAGCTAAATCGCCTTCATAATTTGGAATAATGGCTAAAGACTGACCTCCCAGCAAACTCGTCGAATATACTTTGGCAATGCTGTTTTTAGAAAACTCAAAATCGGTATCCAAACTTATCTTAACCACTAGACTCCCTCTTTTTTCAGGGGCTTCGTTAAATGAAATTCCCACAACACGACCAACTTCAAGACCATTTATGGTGACTATACTTGTTTTATTGAGACCTTGTATATTATCATATTCAATAAAAAAGTTTCGAGAATTGGGTTCAAATAGATTTTTACCTTTCAAGAAATTAAATCCCCACACAAAAAGCGCAATGATAACTATTGAAACAATTCCGGTTTTTAATTCTTTTGACATATCGTATTTTTACACAATATTACTAATTATTTTTTGGACTACTAGAGACTCCTAATCTAATTTAAGGGCTTCCTCAACAGAAATTTTAGTTCCGTTTTTAAAAGCGACTACAAAAGCAGAGCTATATCCTTTTGACTTTGCTTTTGCTAAGGCCGATGTTACTTCTGAATAAGTAGAGGTATTGCCATAATAATACTTGTAATATCCTCCCACTTTAACTCGTTCAATAGTTCTTAAGCCTTTAAAATTATATGACTTCGTTTGAATTTTACGCTTACTCGATGCAATCTGCACTTTATACAAAATAGCCGCCTTTTCAGACTTTAGTTCTTTTGGCGGAGCTACTGTAGTTGTTGTGGTAGATGCAATTGTATTGAGTTTTAGTCCACCAATATATTTTTTTACAGCCTCAGCAATTGCTTTTGCCATGGCTTGTTGCCCTGCTTTAGAATTTAAATACCGACCTTCTTTTGTGTTGGTTAAAAACCCTAATTCTACCAATACACTTGGCATTACAGTATTTCGTAAAACCAAGAAATTATCTTGTTTTACTTTTCTATCGTGACGTTTTAATTTCGAAGCAAAGTTTGTTTGAATATAACTAGCCAACTGCAAACTCTTGTCTAAGTTTTCTTCTTGCAAAAGAGAAAGACTAATCATTAATTCAGGGGAATTAGGATCGTAATCATAATTCTTTTTATAGTCTTCTTCTAAGAAAATAACGCTGTTTTCTCGTTTAGCAATTTCTAAATTTTGTCGATTTCCTCTTAATCCTAACACAAAAGTTCCAGCACCATAAGCATTTGAGGTATGAGAATCACAATGAATAGACACAAATAAATCGGCCTCTAGTTTGTTGGCAATTTTAGCCCTATCGTGAAGTTCTATAAACACATCTTTAGTTCTGGTGTACTGTACTTCAATATCTTTTGAACCTTTTAAGGTTTGCCCTAAAGCTAGGGCCACTTTAAGGGCAATATTCTTCTCCTTGTAGCCGTTCCCTAAATTACCAGGGTCTTTACCACCATGGCCAGCATCAATAACTACCACGTATTTTTTGGACTGAGCATTCGCAGAAAAAAAGGTGGTGTTAGCAATACTCAAAATCAAAAAAAGAAAGAGTTTTGATTTCATTAAAATTTTGTGATTTTCTAGGAATTCTATGAACAAAATTTAACTAATTTTGAGGGTTCAAATTTGGTGCTTCAATTATTGAACCATACTTTTACAAGACATGGAAAAACAAGTATAATGCATACAAATATACGAATGCACCTGTTTTTTGAGAAATAAAATCTATATCTATTGCGAACTAAGAAGAATTTTCTTTTTGCCTTTTTAAGTATTCTCTGCATTACCTTGAGTTTTTCGCAACAAAACCCAAAGACCCCTTTGGTGACCAAAACATTAGATACACTTCCTAACACCGCCAAAGACAGTCTTTTTTTAGCTACTATAGACACCACCAGAGTTGACTCTATAAAACCCAAGGAAGCCATACAAGATATTATTACACATACGGCAAAAGATTATACCATACAGGATGCAAAAAACAAGACCGTAACCTTATTTAATGAAGCCCATGTGGTTTATTCCGATATTGATTTAAAGGCCGGTATTATTGTAGTAGATTACAAAAAAAGCACGCTTTTTGCAAAAGGGATAAAAGACAGTGTGGGCTACACCCAACGCCCAGTGTTTAAGCAAGGTAATCAAGAGTCTGAGCAAGATTCGCTTATTTATAATTTTAAAACTAAGCGCGCCTTAATTTACGGCCTCAAAACCGTTCAAGATCCTGGAATTACAACCTATGGCAAAATAACCAAACGGGTAAACGACTCTACCATTTACATTAGAAACATTCGCTTTACCACTTCTGAAAAAGAAAAACCAGATTATTATATTAGAACCAACAAGGCAAAACTCGTTCCTAAGAAAAAAATCATTGTAGGAACCAGTAACCTCGTTATTGCAGATGTGCCCACGCCCTTATTTTTACCCTTTGCCTATTTTCCCATAGGAGACAAAAGATCTTCTGGATTTATTATTCCATCATGGGGTCAAAACAACCAACAAGGATATTTTTTACAAAACGGAGGCTACTATTTTGCCATTAATGATTACCTAGACCTAACGGTTACAGGAGATTTATATACCAACGGGAGTTGGGGACTACGAGGAGATTCAAACTATATTAAACGCTACAAGTTTAACGGAAACTTTAGTATTCGTTTTGAAAACATTATTCAGAGTTTTAGGGGCTTTGACGATTTTTCTGAAGCGACCAACTTTAATGTAAGATGGTCGCATAATCAAGATTCAAAAGCAAATCCAAATGCTCGTTTTTCGGCCTCTGTAAACCTAGGAAGTAGTAGGTATTTTAGAGAATCTTTAAATGAATTTAACAATTCTCAGTTTTTAACCAACACCTTTAACTCTTCTATCTCGTATCAAAAGAAGTTTGTAGGCACACCTTTTAACCTGAATGTTACCGCCACACACTCTCAAAATACCAATACCCAAAATATTAGTATGACCTTACCTTCGCTTCAGTTAACAATGGATCGTATTTTTCCTTTTGCCGGAAAGGGAGGGGTAAAAAAGAATCCTATTCAGAAAATGGGTTTCAACTACAATATGAGAGGGGAATACCGAATAAATACTTCAGACAGCTTGTTCTTTAAGCCCGAAATGTTTGAATCGGCCAAAGCCGGAGTTCAGCACACCACAGGAACAAGTACAAACCTTAAGGTATTGCGTTATTTTACCTTATCGCCGAGTGTAAACTACAAAGAGGTGTGGAGTTTTGATTATATCAACAAAACCTACAGTCCAACCCTTGTAAACCCAGACAACTCCTTGGGAGGTGTTATCACTGATACGGTTAAAGGCTTTAAAAGTTTTAGAGAATATAACGCAGGAATAAGTTTGTCAACAAACATCTATGGTACTTTTAACTTTAAAAAAGGGCGATTAAAAGCCATTCGCCATACTATGAGACCATCGATTTCCTATTCCTATCGACCCGATTTTGCGGATCGGTATAATAGAACTGTACAACAGAGTTCAGACCCAACAGATCTATTGACCTACACCCCATTCGAGCAAAGTTTGTATGGGCGACCAAGCAGTGGTATTAGTAATTCTATTGGAATCTCTATAAATAACGTTCTAGAGGCGAAAGTAGCTCCAAAAGATCCAGACAGTGATGAAGAAGATGAAAAGGTTACGATATTGAACAACCTTAATTTTAGTACCTCTTATAATATTGCTGCTGATAGTCTTCGGTGGTCTCCAGTAAATGTTTCGGCTGGTACTCGATTATTCAAAGACAAACTCGCCTTAAACCTCGGCGCTACCCTAGACCCTTATCAAGTTAATGATGTAGGTGCGCGTATCAACAAATTTAACGACGGTATTTTTAGAGTAGCGAGCGCAAATCTTACAGCGAACTATTCCATTTCTAGTAAAGATTTAGAGAAAAATGCCGATAAGAAAAATACAGAAGATAAGAGTAGAAATGGCAATGGAAATCAAAACACCCCCGATGTCTTAGGAGGTAATATTAATCCTACCAATGGTTTTGCACAACAACAAGCTCAAAGAGGTGGAAAAGCAAAAACCAAAGAAACAGAACTATACCGCGCTAAAATACCTTGGAATATTAATTTTGCTTATGCCGCAACCTATTCCAATAACGGATTTAGTAATATTGGAATACGAACACATTCATTAATGTTTGGAGGGGCTTTAGAACTTACTCCTAAATGGAATGTTGGATTCTCCTCTGGTTACGATGTATTGAGTGGAGGATTTACCTTTACTCGATTAAACTTTTCGAGAGACTTAGACAGTTGGAGGTTTAACTTTAATTGGGTGCCTTTTGGAACCAACACTTCATATACCTTTTTTATTGGCGTAAAATCAAGTGTACTTAGCGACCTTAAATGGGACAAAAACAAACCCCCAGATAGAGTATTATTCTAAACTAAAAACAACATGAAAAAAATTATTAATACACCCGATGCTCCAGCTCCAATTGGACCTTATAACCAAGCAGTTCTTGTGGGTAACATGTTATATACCTCTGGGCAAATCGCTATTGACCCTAAAACTGGAGATCTTTTACTAGATGATATTGCAACAGAAACTGCACGTGTTATGGAAAGCTTAGCAGCCATCTTAAAAGCAGCTGATATGACGTTTGAAAACGTAATAAAGTCAACCATCTTTATTTCAGATATGGATAATTTTGTTGCGATTAACAAAGTATACGCTCAGTATTTTAATCCAGATACTGCTCCTGCAAGAGAAACGGTTGAAGTAGCCAACTTGCCAAAGTTTGTTAATGTAGAAATCAGTATGATTGCAGTACTTTAAACATAAAAGGCTCGCATATTGCGAGCCTTTTTATTTTTCTTAATCATATCGTCAGCTTAAGACAATGAAGCTGAATATTCGATTAAATCAACAATCTTAGTTGAGTATCCCATTTCGTTATCGTACCAAGAAACGATTTTTACAAAGTTATCGTTTAAGGCAATTCCTGCACCAGCATCAAAGATCGAAGTTCTCGTATCTCCTACAAAATCTTGCGAAACTACAGCTTCTTCAGTGTATCCTAACACACCTTTCATTTCATTTTCTGAAGCAGACTTCATAGCGCTTTTGATAGCATCATAAGACGCTGACTTATCTAAACGCACGGTTAAATCAACTACAGATACATCCATAGTGGGTACTCTGAATGACATTCCTGTTAGTTTTCCATTCATCTCAGGAATTACTTTTCCTACAGCTTTAGCTGCACCCGTAGACGACGGAATAATATTATGAATAGCAGCTCTACCACCTCTCCAGTCTTTAAGAGACGGTCCGTCTACTGTTTTTTGTGTTGCAGTAGTTGCATGAACGGTAGTCATTAAACCTTCTACAACTCCAAAGTTATCGTGTAATACTTTTACAATCGGAGCTAAACAGTTCGTTGTACAAGAAGCATTAGAAAAGATGGTATCTGAGGCTTTTAACTCGGTATTGTTAACCCCCATCACAAACATAGGAGCATCTGGTGAAGGAGCAGAAATAACTACTTTTTTAGCTCCACCTTTTATATGCAATTCTGCTTTTTCTGTAGCGGTAAAAAAACCAGTACATTCCATGACATACTCAGCACCTACTTCATCCCATTTTAAATCTTCTGGATTTCGTTCTGCAGTGATTCGAATCGCATTTCCATTTACGATTAACTGATTACCTTTAACTTCTACTTCACCATCGAATTGGCCATGAACAGAATCATATTTCAACATATATGCTAAATAGTCTACATCTAATAAATCGTTAATGGCAACAATTTGCACATTGGGTCTATTTACTGCAGATCTAAATGCTAATCTTCCTATTCTTCCAAATCCGTTAATTCCTACTTTAATCATGTTTTTTGTTGTTTATTTGTTTTTATGTGGTCATAATATCAGACACACGTAATAATTCTGTGTTTATGGAATGACTTCCAGTAATGGCTTCTTCTAAATCTGTAGCAATAACTTTATTATCTCTTAGTCCAACCATTAGGTTAGATTGATTGTCTAGCAATAACTCAACAGCCTTTACCCCTAATCGAGAGGCTAAGACACGGTCGAAACAAGAAGGAGAACCTCCTCTTTGCATATGTCCTAAGACCGATACACGCACATCGTATTCTGGCATATTTTCTTCAACATAATCAGCTAATTCATATACATTCTTCCCTGATTTATCTCCTTCTGCAACCACAACAATACTTGATGATTTTCCTGCGCGTCTACTTTTCTTTAAGGACTCTAACATTCTATCGAGTCCTAAATTCTCTTCTGGAATTAAAATTTCTTCAGCTCCAGCTCCTACTCCTGCATTTAATGCGATAAAACCAGCATCTCTTCCCATTACTTCAACAAAGAATAAACGATTGTGTGAAGAGGCTGTATCTCTAATTTTGTCTATGGCTTCTACAGCAGTATTTAAAGCGGTATCGTAGCCTAAGGTATGTGAGGTTCCAAAGATGTCATTATCAATGGTTCCAGGAATACCAATCACAGGAAACTTA
>CBFHVY010000092.1:0-8048 GCA_965659555.1 Flavobacteriaceae bacterium | reverse complement strand
AAAAATAAAAATTTTACTGAAGTGTATTTATACAACCTTCGTTTATGGCAACTACAACTCACCTATCAAATGGAAAATGTTGCATATATGGCTCGAAAGGAGATGACTCATGACCTACGTGTAGCCTCATTAATTTATTAGATGAAAAACAATTTGATGTTGATGGTGCCTATAATATTCGATATGAAATTATTTAAAAACGTATCGATAAAGCTCATATTGCTGGAACCACAGAACGTTTAACAACTCCGGGAAAAATTGCCATTGTATACTCTCAAGACAAAGATGCTCGTGAATACCTAAAGTATATTAAATACCTACAATCGCAAGGACAGTTAGGAGCCGTTGAAATGCTTGAATTAGAAGATTTAATGGGGGTATCTGGATTAAAAGCTCTTAGAGTAGAAGTTATTTACGAAGAACACTTTAATACGAAAGCACCCATTACCCTATCGCAGTTACTAAAGGAAATTGAGTCTTAAGCTTAATGAATACCATTCATTTTGAAAGAAATACCAAAAGCTAAAATCGAAATAACTATACCAATAATAAAAACGGTGTAGGTCACTCGAAGGATTTTATACTTCTTATCGAGCACCTTTCCTAAAAAATATAAATCTTTAGTCATAGAATTATACAAGTAGTCCTTGTCTTTCATCAGCTCATTCATTGCCCATTCAAAATCGGCGAGTTTCATCTTATGAAAATTTCCAAAAAACAATAGGTTTACCTTTTTATCTTCTACATCTTGTCTACTAAACTTTCCACTAGTAACATTTGGGCGTGTAGCTAAGACCGATAAAATCATAGAAGCCGTTGTAAATAAAATAAAAATTACGGTTGGAATAATGAGATGTTCATTTGAGGCATTGTCTAACTTAGGTATTAAATTAGAGAGTGCTAACGACACAATAATTGCATTTACAGAAAGTAAAATATTGGCTTTTGTATCGGCAATATCACTCAGTGTTATATGATTTCTCAAGGTAACTCTAAACATGGTTTCAATACCACGCTCAGGAAGTTTTGCTTTGTTTTTCTTTAGCTTAAGTTCTTCTGCTCTCTTCTTCGTTTTATTCTCCTCAAGTTTTTGCTTTTGAAACAATTTTAAGAGCTGTGCCAAATTCTTGTCTTTACCAGACTGCCAATGATCGTTGGCATAGGTGCTATAATATCGATGATGCTGGGTAAAAAATTGAATGTTTTCTGCTAACCACTCTTTATCAGTAAATGTTTTGTCTTGAGTCTGACTCCACTCATAACGAAGCAATTCACTAATTTCAATATAATTTTTATCAGAAAAATGAGCGCAATCTGCATCTTTAATATACGCTTCTAATTCATTTTGAGGAGCATAACTCATTTGAGTCGCACGAATTAACTGAGCCACATCGGCAATAAAAGAAGCATCACAACCTTTATTTTGTAAATACGAAGTAGCTAGATCTACACTTTTTTCTTCGTGGTTTGTGTCTGAAATGGTATATCCTACATCGTGAAACCAGGTAGCAGCTAGGAGCTTTGAGGCGTCTGACGCTTCAATGTCAACAACTTCAATAATCTCTTTAACGGCATTAACGACACGTTGGGTATGAGGTAAATTGTGATACGTGTATTTAAAATGTAATTCAGTTTGCAAATGATGAATTACATGTCTTTCGATATCTTGAATAAAACTATCCATAAACATATTTTTTTGCTAATGTAAACATAAATTTTTAGTACACAGAATCTTGTAAGTTTCTCTAGAGTCTAACGTCCAAAACCACATAGTAGTACACCAAATTTTCAGTACCTTAGTCTTAAATTTTACGCAATGATTACATGGAAAGATATTATCAACTTTTCGGTGAATGGAAATCCTATTCCCGACAAAAGAGTTGAGAAAACCCCTGCTGAATGGAAACAGCAATTAGCACCCGAACAATTTAGAATTACGCGTCTTAAAGGAACCGAACGTCCTAATTCTGGTGAGCTCTGTTCTATTTTTGACGATGGCACCTACACCTGTGTATGTTGCGATACCCCACTTTTTGATGCTACTATCAAATTTAATTCAAGCTCCGGATGGCCAAGCTTTACGCAACCCATACAACCCAACGCCATTGGCTACCATAAAGACACTTCTTTCGGAATGGTTAGAGTTGAAGTACTTTGCAATACATGCGATGCACATTTAGGTCATGTTTTTCCAGATGGACCAGAACCTAGCGGTCTTCGCTATTGTATCAACTCAGAGGCCATGATGCTTCAAAAAGAAACCGCACATGAGTAAACACTTAGCCCAAGCAACAGTCGGCGGCGGATGCTTTTGGTGTACTGAAGCTGTGTTTTTAGAAGTTAAAGGAGTCCATAAAGTAGTTTCGGGTTATGCTGGAGGAACAGTTCCTGGTACTCCAACCTACCGTGAAATATGCTCAGGATTAACAGGGCATGCAGAAGTTATTCAAATTAGCTATGACCCAGAGGTTCTGTCCTACGAAGACCTTATCATTATTTTTATGACTACTCACGACCCTACCACATTAAACCGACAAGGGGCAGATAGGGGTACACAATATCGTTCGGTAATATTTTATCATAATGAAGAGCAATACCAAATAGCAAAACAAAGCTTATCTGCTTTAGCTCCGTATTTCAATGATCCTATTGTAACAGAACTAAGTCCGCTACCCACATTTTACACAGCAGAAGAGGAGCATCAAAATTACTATCGTTTAAATCAGACCCAAGGATACTGTAGTTATGTGATTACCCCAAAATTGCAAAAGCTCAGAAAATTACATGCCGATAAATTAAAATAGCGTTTTGAAACAAATCCTTACCAATCATTTTACTGAAAACCTCCCCGGAGATCCTAACCTTGAAAATTCGAGAAGACAAGTCCTTGAAGCGGTATACTCATGGGTACAACCTCAAAAAACTGCGCAAGCAAAAATGATTCATGTTTCTGAGGAAATGGCAACAGAATTGGGGTTTTCAAAAGCAGCAACAACAGAAAAAGCATTTCTAGAAGCCCTTTCAGGAAATGCACTTTTTAAAGGTTCTAAACCCTATGCCATGTGTTATGGAGGACATCAATTTGGGCATTGGGCTGGCCAACTAGGTGACGGAAGAGCCATCAATCTTGGAGAACTTTCACATCAAAATAAAACATGGACATTACAACTTAAAGGAGCAGGACCAACCCCATATTCGAGAACTGCAGATGGACTTGCTGTGCTTCGATCTTCTATTCGAGAATACTTGTGTAGTGAAGCAATGCATCATCTTGGCGTTCCAACCACAAGAGCCCTTTCTATTGCCTTGACTGGCGACCAGGTGCTTCGAGACGTGATGTATGATGGTCATCACGCCTATGAAAAAGGAGCAATTGTTTGTAGGGTAGCTCCTTCATTTTTAAGATTTGGAAACTTTGAAATCTTAGCCGCTAGAGGCAACCATAACACGCTCAAAACCCTTGTAGATTACACCATTACCACTCATTTCTCATCGCTTGGCTCACCTCAAAAAGAGACCTATATCTCTCTTTTTAAAGAGGTAAGTGAGCGAACATTAGCGACAATAATTCATTGGCAAAGAGTCGGTTTTGTACATGGCGTACTCAACACAGACAACATGTCGATCTTAGGACTCACCATAGATTATGGCCCTTATGGGTGGCTAGAAGGGTTTGATCTTGGTTGGACCCCCAACACTACAGATCACCAACACAAACGTTATCGATATGGCAATCAACCCCATATTGGACTTTGGAACCTGTATCAATTAGCAAATGCGCTATATCCTTTAGTAGAAGAGTCTGAGCCCTTTGAAGAAATTTTAGAAGCCTATAAAACAGCCTATGAAGAACAGTCGCTACAGATGATGCAAAGCAAGTTAGGTTTGTCAAACCTAGAGGAAGAATCCGAAGGACACGATGAAGCACTCATCGCCCAACTTACAGAACTCTTAAGTGCACATGAAACTGATATGACCATATTCTTTAGAAATTTAAGTAATTTTCATTCCAATACCCCATCAATGGGAATTGATCTTGTTAGAAAAGCCGCATATCACCCAGAAAAATTAACACCAACCCTGCTAGAGCGTTGGAGTTTATGGTTTTCAAAGTATACCAACCGTTTGGAAAAAGAACTATTTACTTTTGAGGAAAGAAGGCAACAAATGAATACGGTTAATCCAAAATATGTACTCCGTAATTATATGGCTCAACTTGCCATAGATGCTGCAGACAAGGGCGATTATACCGTAGTAAATGAACTCTATACCCTACTCAAAAACCCGTATGATGAGCAACCGGCTTATGAACAATGGTTTGCCAAAAGACCAGAATGGGCTCGTCATAAAATAGGGTGTTCTATGTTATCGTGTAGTTCCTAGGTTTTTTTATATCTTAGAAATCGCTAAGAAAAAGTAAATCAATCAACTCATGAAGTTAACAAGAAGCCAAGGACTTAGGCTGTTGTGTTGCATATTTATATTCGGTTGTGCAACCTATAAACCGCAATATAAAAGTAACCATTCGCCATCCAATCAAAAACCTGAAAAAGAAGTAGCTCATACCTTTTACCTACTCGGTGATGGTGGTAATGCATTATTAAACGAGAGTACTAAAGGGCTTAGTCATCTTAAAAAAGAATTGGCTACGGCAGATAAAAATGCAACATTGGTATTTCTAGGAGATAATGTATATCCTAAAGGTATTCCAAAGAAAAAAACAACTGCGTATGCGCTTGCCAAACATCGTTTAGATGTGCAAATACACTTAGGAAGGTCATTTAGAGGAAGAACGATTTTCATCCCTGGAAATCACGACTGGTATAATGGCTTAGATGGATTAAAAGCTCAGGAACAATTGGTAGAAAAAGCCTTAGGTAAAAACAGTTTTCTGCCAGAAAATGGCTGTCCTATTAAAAAAGTTGACATTACAGACGATATTGTTCTTCTTGTTATTGATACACAATGGTATTTAACCGATTGGAATAAACACCCAAAATTAAATGACAATTGCGAAATTAAAACCCGTAAAAAGTTTTTTGATGAACTTGAAAGTCAGTTAAAAAAAGCCCGCGGAAAAACGACAATTCTTGCCATGCATCATCCTATGTTTACCCAAGGTCCGCATGCTGGAAACTACGATTTTAAAAGTCATTTGAGTCCGTTACCTCTGCTTGGAACCTTAAAAAATATTCTTCGTAAAACTACCGGTGTTTCTAATGCAGACCTTCAAAACAACAAATACAACACCCTTAAAAAACGAATTGTAACGTTAGCCCAAGAGAATGAGCGTACTATTTTTGTTTCAGGACACGAACATAGTTTGCAATACTTGGTAAGCGATCATATCCCTCAAATTGTAAGTGGATCAGGATCTAAAGAAAGTGCTACTAAACTCAGCAAAAATAGTGGATTGTTTTCCTATGGAAAGCAAGGCTTTGCTAAACTTACCGTTTACAGCGATGGCAGCTCTTATGTAGAGTTTTTTGTCAATCACCAAGACAATCCTGTTTACGAAACTACTGTTTTTAATACCGTAAAGCCTAGAATACTAATTGCTTATCCGAACACTTTTGCCCCTGAGAAAAAAGCAAGCATTTATTCGAAGGAAGAAATTACCAAAGGAAAGGCCTATCGCTATTTTTGGGGAGAACGATATCGAAGCTATTACGGAACCGAAATTACAGCTCCAACAGTCACTTTAGATACTTTATATGGTGGACTTACGCCGGTTAGAAAAGGAGGGGGACATCAATCAAGGTCCTTACGTCTTGAAACTGCCGATGGAAGAACATTTGTTATGAGAGCCTTACGAAAGAACGCTCTTCAATACCTTCAATCTGTAGCTTTTAAAGACCAATATATCGAAGGACAATTTAACAATACCTATACAGAAAACCTGCTACAAGATGCCTTTACAGGGACCCATCCTTATACTCCCTTTGTTGTAGGAACCTTGTCTGATGCGGTGGGTATTTACCACACCAACCCTACCCTGTATTATGTGCCTAAACAACCCGCTTTAAAGGCATATAACACAGAGTTTGGCGACGAATTATACATGATCGAACCTAGAGCGGCC
This sequence comes from Flavobacteriaceae bacterium, assembly GCA_965659555.1. Taxonomy (GTDB): domain Bacteria; phylum Bacteroidota; class Bacteroidia; order Flavobacteriales; family Flavobacteriaceae; genus Polaribacter. The sequence goes on along the minus strand of CBFHVY010000092.1, from coordinate 1,966 downwards.
TCTGGTCATGGAGATCGTGCACATTTTGGGTATGCTAACACCCTAATTAGTACAGACGACCTGTTAAAAGAACTACACAAAGATGAACGCAATAGTGTTGACCAAGATGCCTATATTAAAGCTCGTTTGTTTGACATGCTTATTGGCGATTGGGACAGACATGAAGATCAATGGCGATGGGCAGCTTTTAAAGAAGGTAAAAAAACAGTATACAAGCCTGTACCTAGAGATCGGGATCAAGCATTTTCTATAATGGCCGATGGTGCTCTTATGAATATAGCTACTCGAATTATGACTAGCTTAGCCTTAATGAAATCGTATGATGGATTTTTAAAAGATGTGTCAGGGTTTAATGTAGAGCCCTACCCTCTAGACATGGCGCTCATTACCGAGGCTTCTTTAGAAGATTGGATTGCACAAGCGACCTATATTCAACAAAATCTTTCCGATGAAACAATAGAAAAAGCCTTCGAAAGCCTTCCGAAAGAAGTTCAAGACAGCAGTGTTGAACAAATAAAGACAAACCTTAAAGGACGAAGATCAAACTTAGTAACTATTGCTAAAGAATATTTTAAACACCTAAACAAAATTCAGGTTGTTAAGGGAACAGACAAAGACGATTGGTTTGATATAGTTCGTTTAGCTTCAGGTGAAACTTCCATTATTGGATATCGCATAAAAAAAGGAAAGAAGGCAGATATCATACATCAAAAAACCTACAAAAAACAGTACACAAAAGAAATATGGGTTTATGGACTCGATGACGACGATGTGTTTGTGGTGAAGGGGTCGGATAAAAATCCAATTAAAATTAGAATTATAGGTGGACAAAATCATGATACGTATACCATTGAACAAGGCAAAAACGTATTGATATACGATTACAAATCGAAAAAAAATACGTGGACCACAAACCAAGGTCGCAAACGCTTGAGCGATCATTATGCAACCAATGTATACGATCCTAAAAAATTGCAAAACAATCAGCGTCAGTTTCTACCCAGTATTGGATCGAATCCAGACGATGGTCTAAAAATCGGCTTTTTACAAGCCTATATTCATAATGGTTTTAAAAGAAATCCTTTCACCTATAAACATACTTTTTCTGGCGCGTATTATCTGGCAACTCAAGGGTTTGATATTCAATATCAGGGGGAGTTTGCACATGTAATTGGAAAAGCCAACCTGAGAATTAATAGCTCCTTTACCAGTCCTAATTTTGCAACAAACTTTTTTGGGTATGGTAATGAGTCTATCAATCTAGAACCTGATAATGAGAGCATTGACAAAAACTACAATCGAGTAAAATTACGTCAAGTAAATCTGGGGACATCATTAGTATGGAAAGGTGAATTAGCGTCATTGGTGGAGTGGTCTATCAATTATAAAAACGTAGAAGTACACGATTCTGAAGGTAGATTTATCTCTAACAACCCGAGTATACCACAACGTATATTTAATCATCAGGGCTTTTTAGAAACTGCCTTAAGGTATCATTTTAAAAATGTTGATAATCCTGCCTTTCCAAGCTTAGGAATGGAGACAAATCTAGAATTTGGTCATGTGATGAATCTAAATGAAACCACACGCTTTTCGTACTTAAAACCATCGCTTTCATTTGACTATAAACTAAATGAAACTGGAGGTGTTGTATTGGCAACCAAGTTAGGTGGACAGGTAAATTTTGGTAATGATTTTGAATTCTTTCAAGGGGCAAGGTTGGGTCCAAGAAATGGACTACGTGGGTATCGATTCGATCGGTTTATCGGAAAAAGTTCATTTTATCAAAGCTCAGACATCCGCATACATTTGCGTAAAGTAAAAACCGGACTAGCACCCATATCTTTGGGCATTTATGGTGGTTTTGACTATGGAAAAGTATGGGCAGAAAACCTTCCTACTGGAGATTGGAACACAGCTGTTGGTGGGGGACTCTTCTTTAATGCCGCTGAAATGATTTCTACTA
>CBFHVY010000091.1:0-8267 GCA_965659555.1 Flavobacteriaceae bacterium | reverse complement strand
AGATTTCTATCCAAGTTTTAAATCTGTTTCTGGCATAAAAAACGTACAAGAATTTGCGAATAAAGCGGGATTAATTCGTACTGAAACCGATTTTGAAGGTGTTATTTTTAAAGGGGTTTCTAAGTCGTATGACTGGACATTTTTTAAAGAATACTTAGTCGCTGGTCGTCTTCCTGATTTTAATCAACCCCGTGTTAGAGATGTGTTGTTGTCTAAAACGATAAGCTCTCGGTTGGCCTTACAACTAGGCGATACGATTCAGCTAACTTTTCAAAGAGGACAAGAGAGTCAATTACCTTCGTTTCGCAAATACATTATTTCGGGAATTTACGATACTGGATTTGACACTTTTGATGCAAATATTATGATTGGGGACTTAAAAGAAGTACAGCGTTTAAATGGGTGGGATAGTACTCAAGTAGGTGGCTTTGAAGTGCTTATCGATGATTTTAGTGCGTTAGAAGCAAAAGGACTCGAAATCTATAGTGCCGTTCCTTCAACCTTAAATTCTAGTACCATTACAGAACGTTATCCAGCCATATTCGAATGGATTGAGCTTTTTGATAATAATGTCTGGTTTATTATTGCCATTATGATTTTAGTCGCAGGCATTAATATGATTACAGCGCTTTTGGTATTGATTCTCGAAAATGTAAACACGATAGGAATTCTTAAGTCGTTAGGAAGTAGTGATTGGAGTATCCGAAAAATATTTTTATACAATGCCAGCTATTTAATTTTAAGAGGGCTCTTTTGGGGCAATATCATTGGTCTTAGTATTATTGGTGTTCAATACTATTTTGAGCCTATTACACTAGACCCAGCTACTTATTATGTGTCTGTAATGCCAGTATATTTAAACCCTTTGCATCTGGTCTTACTCAATCTAGGTACTTTGGTGCTTTGTTATCTTATGTTGTTAATTCCTTCGTATATAATTACCAAGATAGAGCCTTCAAAATCCATTCGTTTTGCCTAATTTTGCAGCACAATAAAGACATATGAAGTACGCAAAAAACATCCTTGAAACTATTGGAAACACCCCTTTAGTACAATTAAATTCAGTAACCAAAGACGTAGATGCTTTAGTGCTCGCTAAGGTAGAAACCTTTAATCCAGGCAACTCTATCAAAGATCGAATGGCTTTAAAAATGATTGAGGATGCTGAAGCGGATGGACGTTTGCAACCCGGAGGAACGATTATTGAAGGGACTTCTGGAAATACCGGGATGGGACTCGCATTAGCAGCTATTATTAAAGGGTACAAATGTATTTTTGTAATCTCTGATAAGCAGTCTAAAGAAAAGATGGACATTCTTCGTGCTGTAGGAGCAGAGGTTGTAGTTTGTCCGACCGATGTAGAACCCGATGATCCACGATCGTATTATTCTGTGTCTAAGCGTTTGGGAGAGGAAACCCCCAACTCATGGTATGTAAATCAGTACGATAACCCTTCTAATGCAAAAGCACATTACGAGCAAACCGGTCCTGAAATCTGGGAGCAGACCGAAGGAAAAATTACGCACTTTATTGTTGGAGTAGGTACAGGTGGCACCATCTCAGGAACTGCTAAATACCTTAAAGAAAAGAATCCAACTATTAAAATCTGGGGAATCGATACTTATGGTTCGGTATTTAAAAAATACCATGAAACTGGCATCTTCGATGAAAATGAAATCTATCCCTATATCACAGAAGGTATTGGTGAAGATATTTTACCTGAAAACGTAGATTTTAGCCTCATCGATGGTTTTACTAAAGTAACCGATAAAGACGCAGCAATCTACACCCGAAAGATTGCAAAAGAAGAAGGGATATTTGTAGGTAATTCTGCTGGTGCGGCTATAAAAGGACTCTTGCAATTAAAAGCGCATTTTACAAAAGACGATGTAGTGGTGGTTTTATTTCACGATCACGGAAGTCGATATATCGGAAAAATGTTTAATGACGACTGGATGCGCCAACAAGGGTTTATCGAGTAAGATCCATCACTTAAAAGCATACATCCGTTTTAATGTGTAGTTGATTGCTATTCTTTTAGGGTGCACTTAACACACTAACAACCACAAGTAATTCTTACGATAGTCTTATTTTTAGCTTGTGTTATTGTATAATAACATCCTGCTTCTCTGTCTTTAGGGCCATATTCTAAGCCACTTTCATACCAGATATTAGGAATGTCAGTTGGGTTGATGGCATACATGTCTTCAATCCATTGAATCATTTGAGCAGTAGATGCTTTAGGAAAGGTAATTTCTTGCTGTAAAGAAGTCGCTTCTCCACATTGTTCTTTTTTGTAAACAATACCAAAAGCATAGGTTTTTGTATACCCACATTCTTTATTGTTAAACTCTGGATCGGTTTTAATTTGAGTTTTTTGAGTTGAAGCGTTATAATAACGTTCAAAGTAGAGTGCTACTTCATCAATGCTATAATCGCTCTTTAAAACCGCATTGGCTAACGAAGCAATATCTGCTTTTTTAGGCACAAATTGTTGTTGGCTAAACATACTTAAGCTCAACCATACAACGATGAGGAATACACTTTTTGTTTTCATGTTTTAAAGATAGTAAAAAAAGAAAACCATCTGATATAGATGGTTTTATAATTAAAATTAGGTGATTTTAATTTAGTTAGCGTGTTTATGTGCTTTGTAAGATGAACGCACTAAAGCTCCACTTTCTACATACATAAAGCCCATTTCTAAACCTAAAGTTTCGTATTTTTTAAATTGCTCAGGCGTTATAAACTCTTTTACGGGAAGGTGTTTTTTAGAAGGTTGTAAGTACTGACCAATCGTTATCACATCGAGTCCAACACCTCTTAGGTCTTTCATGGCTTGAATCACTTCCTCTTCGGTTTCTCCAAGGCCTAACATAATACCTGACTTGGTTCGCATTCCTTTTTCTTTTAAGTAACGCAATACCTCTAAGCTTCTGTCGTATTTAGCTTGAATTCGCACTTCTCTAGTCAGCCTTCTCACAGTCTCCATATTGTGAGAGACTACTTCAGGATGTACTGCTACAATCCTATCGATTTGTTTTGTGTTTCCTTGAAAATCTGGAATTAGCGTTTCTAAAGTGGTGTTTGGATTCGCTCTACGGATAGCATCTACGGTTTCAGCCCAAATGATAGAACCTCCATCTTTTAAATCATCACGGTCTACCGAAGTGATTACCGCGTGTTTAATTCCCATAATTTTTATAGAACGAGCTACTTTTTCAGGTTCATCCCATTCTACAGTTTCTGGTCTCCCTGTTTTTACACCACAAAATCCGCAAGAACGAGTACAGATATTCCCTAAAATCATAAAGGTCGCAGTACCTTCTCCCCAACATTCCCCCATATTAGGACAACTTCCACTGGTACAAATCGTGTTTAACTTGTACTTATCTACCAAGCCTCGTAATTCCGTATACTTTTTACCCACAGGTAATTTTACACGCAACCATTGTGGTTTTTTTGTTCGTTCTGGAGCTGTTACTGTATCGTTTGCCATCTTCATAGAAAATTGAATTGCAAAGTTACAAAGAAATCATTTAAAAATTGATTAAAAACCATATGCTGAATCCAATCAGAAAAATGATGCCTAACCAACTTAATAGGGTTAGAAAAAGACCAGGTTGGTCTTCTTTGGGCATATGTTTTCCTTTGACCAATACGAAGTTTAAAATGGCATAAAAAGGAGCGGTTAAAAATGAAAGCACTGTGGCAATTTTTACTAAAAGGCCCATTTCGGTACTAAAAAACTGGAGTATTACAAAGGTTCCGAAGCCCAATAGTACAATCCAAAACAGATAGGAGTTAACTATTGAAGATGTTCGAAGTAGGTCACAGGTTTTGGCCATAGCTCTAGGAGAAGCGTCTAAGGTGGTTATGGTCGTGCTAAACATGGTTGTAAATGCTGCAATAGCAATAAAAACCCCTGAAAAAGCCCCCAAATTATGGGTGTATAGCTTAATTAATTGTGCAGCAAATTCACCCCCTTTGTTGGAAAAACTCTCCCCTGAAGGAAACATTACCAAGGCGCCCAAAATAACAAAACAAACCCCCATAAATAGCGCACCAATATACCCCACATTAAAATCAAAAATGGCCTCTTTTACCGATGATTTGCTGTGGTTGATATGGTCTTTTTCTTTAGACCATAACGAATGCCAGATAGAAATATCAAGAGGGGCAGGCATCCATCCTAAAAAGGCAATTAAAAAAGTAATTTCAACAGTTCCTTTTGGCAGTATTTGAGTCACATTAAAACCCATTGTATTTTTTGAAAATGCCACCGCAACGGCAATAAGAGTACTTATAGTTAAGATCACAACGATATACTTCATTAAACGATCTAAGAGTTGGTATTTTCCTCGAATTAAAATAAGCATACTCACTATAGTGAGTGCTACCGACCACAACACCAAATTAGAGGTTAATCCAAATACATGCGATGCCAATGCAGCAGTTACAATAGTAACAGCAGCTTGAATGGTAAACATGGTAGCAAAATTGAGGATAAAGTAGGCGATTAAAACACCTTTCCCTAGTTTTCTATACCCCTCTAAAAGCGTTTCACCAGTGGCAGCCGCATATCTTGGTCCGTATTGGAAAAAAGGATATTTAAAGACATGTGCAAAAAAGATGGCCCACAATAAACCATAGCCAAAATCTGCACCCACTCGGGTCGATTGCACCAAGTGAGAAACACCAATGGCGGCTCCAGCAAAGAGTAATCCAGGTCCTAAATTTTTAACTAATGAATTTTTCATAGCAGGTGCTTAGGCATTGCGTATAAGTTCGGCTAACAGTTTTTTAGCACGCAATAACTTTACTTTAATGTTATTCATGGGTTCCCCAAGTTCATCGGAGATTTCTTTATAGCTCAATTCTTGAAAGTATCGAAGCTGAATGACTTTCTGATACTTTGGTTTTAGTTGTTTGATGAGTAATAACAGTTGTGCCAGGTTTTGCTCTGTAATTATTCTATCTTCTGGCGAAGGAGCATCATCGATCACCTGCATTACTTTTTTATCCTCTAGTTTTCTGTTGTCTAAAGGAAGTGTTGTTTTACTTTTCCGTAAGAGATCGATATGAATATTCTTAGAAATGGTAATGAGCCATGTTTTGAACTCATAATCGTTATTGTAGGTGTCAATCTTATCAAAAGCTCTGGAAAACGTTCGAATAGTAATATCTTCCGCTTCATTTTCATTTTGAACTCTCTTCAATTGAAAATGATATACATCACTCCAAAAGTAGTCTAGCAGCACACGAAAAGAAGTCTGCTGTCCGAGTTTTGCTTTTTGAATATACTCTAATAACCGATCGTTATTTAGCTCCAATGCTTAGGTTTTGAAATGGTGTTGGCAATAAAGATACTAAAATGAAAGAAAAGTAAACCGAGTTCTAAAAAAGGCAAACACCACAAGACGCGAAGTTCGTTTAATTTTTTTGCTGAAAACCCAACCACAACATATTGAACTAGATAATACGCAATACACAAACTCAAACTTAATTGAAGGTTTGTATAGAGTGCAAAAGGTAAACTACAAAACATAATGAGTTTGCTACTATAGAATAGTCCTAACAACAGTTTATTCTGTACAGAATAAAAAGCAGCTGTAGACACATGTCTCCGCTTTTGATGAATCCATTCTTTAAAAGTATGGGGCGCTTCAGAAGTGGTATGACTTTCGGGTTGAAACGTAATAGCCGTATTTGTTTTGGTAGCGGCTTCTTGAACAAATAAATCGTCGTCTCCAGATTGTACAAGATACAAATGACGTATAAAACCTTTAGTTTTAAAGAACAGGCTTTTGGTGTAGGCTAAGTTTCTTCCTACCCCCATATAGGGGTTTCCAAGCAGCGCATAGCTAAAATATTGTAGGGCTGTAAGTAAGGTTTCATATTGTACCAAAAGATGTACGAGAGATACTTTTGTTGTTTCATAGGCACCATAGCCCAACACAATCTGTTTTTCTTGATTAAACTGTGCAGACATTTGACGAATCCAATGATTGGTGTTTGGAACACAATCGGCATCGATAAAGAGGAGGTGTTCGTGTTTCGCAGCTTTGATGCCTAAGGTTAATGCATATTTTTTGCTACCCCAAAAAGCTTCGTTATTGGCTACATCTACAATGCTTACATTGGGGTACTTCATTTTAAAGTCCTCCATAACGCCTAGCGTATCATCAGAAGAGGCATCATTGATTAACACCACTTCAAAATCTTGGTACTCTTGTGCGAGTAGTTTTGGTAGGTTTTGCCGAAGGTTTTCAGCCTCATTTTTAGCACAAATAAGCACAGATACTGGAAATTCTTTTAGTGCTGAAAGATTAACTTGTTTTGGTTTGGCAAATGAAAAGACACTAAAAAAAAGGTAATAAATAAGTTGAATAGATACCGCTATACTAAAGGTTAAGCACAACACATAAAGCATCTAAACTAATTATTTATGTTGAGGTTCAGCACAAGTATCAAACTGATCGGGTGTTTTGCCACAAAACCCACAAGCCTCTCCTGAGGTGTTTAGCATAGGATTTTGACTTGCACAAGTTCCTGCAAATTCCCCGTCTTTTTTTGCCCAAATTTTAATAGCAATTCCGGCAAAAGCAAGGGCTAATAAACCGATAGATAATAAAACTAATTTCATTTCAATACTATTTACGCTGCAAAGATAGTTATTATGTTGTAAAAAGACCGGTAATTTAGAGGAACATCGCATTAGTTTTTCTACATTTCAAGCTTATTTAATTGCTACAAACTTTTTGACTAACCAAGAATTCATCATACAACTCAAAGCGGGAAAGGCAAACGCCTTTAGAGAATTAGTTGCTCAGTTTCAAGACAAGGTATTCCGGTCGTGTTTGTCGTTTGTACCCAATAAAGAAGATGCAGAAGATATAGCACAAGAAGTCTTTGCAGAGGTTTTTAAATCTATTCACAAGTTTAAAGAAGAGTCGCAATTGAGTACTTGGATTTATAAAATAACCACCAACAAATGCTTGGCATTTATTCGAAAAAAGAACGCCAAAAAACGTGCTGGCTTTATGCAGTCCTTATTTGGTCCTCAAGGTCAAGAACAACAGTCTTATTTTGTAGAGTTTAATCACCCAGGGGTGCTTTTAGAACACAAAGAGCAAACGACTCAAATTTTTAAAGCCATAGATGCCTTATCAGACAATCAAAGAATTGTATTTACTTATGCGAAGATAGAGGGGAAGAGTTATCAAGAGATTGCTGAGATTACAGGAAAGAGCTTGTCTTCCATAGAATCGATCCTCTACAGAGCTAAACAAAATTTACAGCAACAACTGATACATTTAAAAAAAATGAATCGCTAAGCGCAAGTATTTTTAAAAAATAGTATCTAATACAATGAAACCAAGACATGAAAACAGAAGAATTTAAACAACTAGAGACCACATTAGAGGTGTTGGACAAGATTCAGCAGGTAAACGTATCTCCTTTTTTTAAACAACAGGTTATGCAACGATTAGTTGTTGAAAAAGAAGAAGTACCATTACTATTTCCTTGGTTTAGTTCAAGATATCAATGGGCAACTTTGGTTTTGCTTCTTATGCTCAATATAAGCGCTGTTTTTTATAAGCTATCAACAACATCGGCAACAGAACAAGAGGAATCACCTCTAGAAACTTTTGCGCAAACGTATCAATTGACAGATGACGCAACGATTACTCTAAATTAAGAACTCATGAAACAAAAATTACTCCTCATACTTTTTTCTGCCGTCATTATTTTAAATTTGGTGTTATTGTGGATGGTATTCGATGCCCCACCTAAAAAAGGACCTCAACCTCCTCAACAGTTTTTAATTGAGGAAGTTGGATTTAGTGACGAACAAAGCCTTCAATTTAGACAACTCGATCAAGAGCATCGAAAAGCGATGCGTGCGATTGATGGCTCATTAAAAGTGCTTAAAGATTCGTTATTTAAAGCGTTGAAAAACCCTTCTTTTAATGCAGATGAACTCACTCAAAAGATGGGTATGCTTGAGGGGGCCAAAGAAAAAGAAGTGTTTAATTTTTTTAAACGCGTACGACTATTGTGCACTAAAGGTCAATTAAATCGCTTTGATTCGGTGATACAGGAAGCCTTAAGGAAAGGTGCTCCACATAAGCCAGGACCATCCAAAAGAGGAGATCGAGAACGTCCTCCTAGAAAATTTTAAGTTCTAAGCACAAGTTTTTCAGCGCTTAGGTATCTAAAGAAGAAACTAAAACATGCACACATGACTAAAAACTACTTTTTGT
>CBFHVY010000090.1:0-8337 GCA_965659555.1 Flavobacteriaceae bacterium | reverse complement strand
TAATTTAGCAACAGCTACATCAGAAATCACTGGCTCTGGACATCCGTTGTTAGAAGCAGGTCCTACTTCGTTCACACATTTGTCATCTTTATCTAAAACACCATCTTTATCAGTATCTGGCCAAGGGCATCCACCGTTAGCAGCAGGTCCTGAAACTGAAGGACATTTGTCATCTTTATCAACGATACCATCTCCGTCTGCATCTGGACATCCGTTGTTTGCTTTTGTTCCTTTAGCATTTGGACACATATCATCTTTATCAGCAATACCGTCTCCGTCTGCATCTGGACATCCGTTTAAAGACGCTAAACCAGCAACGTTAGGACAAGCATCGTCTCCATCTTTAATACCATCACCGTCTGCATCTGGACATCCGTTGAATTCTTTAAGACCAGCTACAGTAGGACAAGCGTCTTCTTTGTCGTAGATACCGTCACCATCAGTGTCAGTTCCACCAAAACGCACTACTAAACCTAAAGAAGATTGGTAATGTGTACGTACTTTATCTGCAAAATTCTTTTTTGTTCCTGTTTGGAAGTTGATCCCTAAGTTTTCATTAAACCAAGTATTGAAACCAACACCCACGTTTAACATTCCTTCACCTAAATCATCAACTGAAGTATAACCACCCCCTAAGTATACATAAGGATCGAAATACTGAGAAGTTTCTCCGATAACATTGTTTAAATCGTACTTCACGTTTACATCTAATGCCCAGTAGAATAATCCACTTGTATCGTCTTTTGAATCAAAAGTAGTGATGTCATTTAAAGACCCTGCAAATTGAAGGGTAAATCCATCATTCAAATACTTCTCAACAGATACTCTAGAAATCATAGAGATGTAGTTCCAGTCTCCATTTCCTAATAGGTCTTTAAAGTGATTTTCAAATCCTGAAGAAGACGTGTAAAAATCTACAGTGTTTAAACCAAATCCTACAACCCAAGGGTTATTAGAATCTTGTGCGTTTACAGTACTAAAAGATAGTAATGTAAATAAAGCTATCGCAGCTATTTTAAATTGTTTCATTATATTATTAATTTAAATTAAAAGTTCTTTATTTTACTTACAAAAGTAAGTTGTTAGTACTAATTGACAAAGTTATTTATCAAAAAAATGCAAAAAAACATTGAATAATAGCGTTTTAGGACAAAACACCCATTTCTATTGCGACTTTTTTAAAGGCATTAATCGCCTTGTCTAAATGCTCTTTCGTATGAGCAGCAGACAGTTGCACTCGAATTCGCGCTTTTTCTTTAGGAACTACAGGGTAAAAGAACCCGATCACATAGATCCCCTCTTCTAACAGTTTTGCGGCCATTAATTGGGCTACTTTTGCATCATAAAGCATTACTGGTACAATTGCAGCATCTGCACCTACCAAATCAAAGCCTGCTTTCTCCATTTCTGCCCTAAAATAATTGGTATTCCATTCTAGAGTATCACGTAAAGAAGTATCGTTCTCAATAAGATCAAAAACCTTTAAAGAGGCTCCAACAATTGCAGGAGCTAAGGAGTTTGAAAACAAATAAGGTCTAGAGCGTTGACGAAGGATGTCTATGATTTCTTTTTTTCCGGTAGTATACCCGCCCATAGCTCCTCCTAAAGCTTTTCCTAAAGTCCCTGTAATAATGTCAATTCTACCCATTACATTTTTTAACTCAGGAGTTCCGCGTCCAGTGGAACCAATAAAACCAGCAGCATGACATTCGTCAACCATTACCATAGCATCATATGCATCTGCTAAATCACAAATTTCATCAAGCTTAGCAACAATACCATCCATAGAAAAAACACCATCGGTTACAATAATTTTAAATCGGTGATTCTGCTTATTCGCTTCTATTAACTGTGCTTCTAAAGAGGCCATATCATTGTTGTCATAGCGATATCGTGCCGCTTTACATAAGCGAACTCCGTCTATAATTGAGGCGTGATTTAAACTATCTGAAATAATCGCGTCTTCTTTTGATAGTAAAGGTTCGAAAACCCCTCCATTAGCATCAAATGCAGCAGCGTATAAAATCGTGTCTTCTGTATGATAAAATGAAGCTATTTTTTCTTCTAATTGTTTGTGAATATCTTGAGTACCACAAATGAAACGCACAGAGGACATTCCAAAACCATGGGTGTCAAAAGTATCTTTAGCCGCCTGAATGACTTCGGGGTGATTAGACAATCCTAGATAATTGTTTGCGCAAAAATTAATTACCTCTTCTCCTGTATTAATTTTGATCACAGCATCTTGAGACGATGTTATGACGCGTTCAGTTTTATACAGACCGTCATTTTTAATGTTTGCAATTTCCTCTTGTAAGTATTCTTTAATAGCTCCGTACATAATTAAGTATTTTGAATGCAAATTTAATTTAAATTTCTTCGATTCGTATACTTTCAGAAATGTAAATTAATATTTTCTTGGTCACCGTATACCCCATTTCTTCAAGCGCATCTTGATAATTAATCACTTGTTGTTGATGACTTTTATTGGGTGCTCCAGTTTTATAATCGATAATCACAACCTCATTCTTTTGGGTAAACAATAACCGATCTGGTATATAGACTTGTTGATGCACAACCAAAGCTCTTTCATTAAAAACGGTATACTCATTTGAATAATAGGAGGCTAAATCGGGGTGACTAATAATACTGTTTAGGGTTGCTTGAATCGTGTTTTTTAAGGCTGAAGACACCACCCCTTTTGTGTAATACTTTTCAACAACCCCAGCTACATCTGTTGCAGTAGTTATTTCTGAGAGCATTTCATGAACAAGATTTCCAAAGCTAATCGCCTCCCCTTGATGTGTTCCCCACAATTGAGAAGCTCCTGCTAATAACACGACATCATGATCTCGCCATGTATGATTCCTATAGCTTTCTTGAGTTGTAGAAGTAAGAGAACTAGCTGTTTTTACACTTTTTCGGACTTTAGACCCAAAGGTATACTCCGATTGTTCATCATTCCACAACTGAAGCCTTTTCAGATAGTTGATATAAATTCCTGAATAATAATGAACCTGCTCTTCTCCTTTAGACTGTTTGTTCTCTGTTATTATATAGAGCTGCTCTTTTGCTCTTGTTAAGGCTACATATAAAATATTGATGGCATCTAATGCCAACTGTTCTTGCTCTTCTTGATACAATTGTGCTGAAGTAGCGCTAATATGTTGTAAACTTTTAGTGTATGGAACGAGAAGAGTTTCAAAATCGCCAAAAGGATCAGAAGGCAATTCTGATATCCAAACCTTAGTGTTTATTTGCTCATATAAATGTTCGTCGGAAGGAAAAATAACCACAGGGAATTCTAGTCCTTTCGACTTATGAACGGTCATAATCTGCACTGCATTGGTGTTAGTACTTGATGTAATGCTCAAACTGTCTTTTTTGAGTTTCCAAAACTCTAAAAACCCAGCTACCGTTCCATCTTTAGCTTGCTGTTGCAGCACTTCATCTAAAAAACATTGAAGATAACTCTCCGAAGAAGTCACTAAAGTAAATGCCCTAATAATGTATTCTACTTTTTCATAAAGCGACAACTCTTGATAGAATGCAGTACTAAAAAAGACGCCTTCACTTTCTAGCGATTTAAAAACCGCTGTTCCTAAATGAATGTTGGTCTGGATAAAATCGTGTTTTGACCTCGTAATTTCAAGATGGTCATACAAAAAATGAAGCACCTCAAACAATGCATCTTTATCTGAGGGATCTAAAAGCGCTTGCAGTAAGTAGGTGATAAAACCTACTTTAGGACTGTTCTTAAGCAACACCGTTTCTGAGGAGATGATAGGAATACCTTGAGCAATTAAATAATCGGCAATAACAATTCCTAGCTTTTTCTTGCGCACCAAGACGCAGATTTCCGAATAGTCAAAATCTTTTTGAACCTCTACAATTGTTTGGTGTACCTGAGTCGCAAATTTTGCATCACGATCTGCTTTCAATCTTTCTTGTTCTGTAAACATTAATGAAACATACCCACCTACTTTAGTGGTTGCTTCTTGATGAGATTGATGTAAAAACAATTCGCGATAGCTTTCTCTTTCTAAAAATGAAGCGCAATGTTTAAAAAATCCGTTATTAAACGAAATCATCTCAGAGTAACTTCTGTAGTTGTATGCTAACTGTTCCACATTTTTGTTCACAAATATTCCGGGCACCGTGGTTACTTCTGATCCTAACGCAACAAACTGATCTGCTTCGCCTCCCCTAAACCTGTAGATTGACTGTTTTCCATCGCCTACAAGCAGTAAACTCGTGTCTTGCTGAGCCAAGGCATTGGCTACTAATGGAATCAAGTTTTGCCATTGCAGAATGGAAGTGTCCTGCATTTCATCAATAAAATAATGGCTGAATTTTTCCCCTATACGCTCGTAAATATACGGTGCTGGCTGCTCTTTTATCGTATTAAATATCAACTGATTAAAAGCCGAAATCAACACGGTGTTTTCCTCTTCTTGAATGCTATTCAATTCGTGATGTATGGCATTGATCACGGCCAAGGGAATCATTGTTTTACGAGTTAAGTTTAACAACACCACTTGTGCATGTGTTTCTTCTGAAAGTAGATACAGCTCAACGAGTTGAGCTTTTATGGAGTCTATCGCTGCTGCTTTAGGCTGCGGAAGCGACTTAGAGTAGAACACATCATTTTCAATATTGGCTTTGAGTTTTGTTTCGTCAAAAAACTTCACCGTTTCAGGTGAATCTGCAAGTCCTAAAAAATGTTTGGGAAGTTGTGAATAATAAAAGTCTTTAAACGCCAACCCTTGACTTTCGATAATGGCTAAAGCTTGAGCTCCTAGTTGTTGTTGTTTTGCAATGAGTTTTTTATAGGAATCCTCTAAGGCAGCCGCTAGGCCTGTAAACTCTTTGAGTTCTTTGGTTGCTATTTGTTGAAATTGAAAACGATCGGTTTCATTTAATAAAATCTGAGCGACATCATTTAAATCGTGAGCAATATCCCATGAAGCATCGTTACTAATTTTTTGAATAGAAAAATCAACTAAAGCATCCGTGAGTTCTTTATCTGTTCCTATTTTAGAAATTAACACATCCACAGCCTCTTTAAGCATTTCTTTGGTGTCAAGACTCACCTCAAAATTAAGCGAAAGCCCTAAGTCAAAAGCAAAACTTTTAATGAGTTTATGCGTAAAACTGTCTATCGTTGTAATATGAAATGCGGCATAATTTTGCAGAATAGCTACAATGATTTGCCTACATCGATCTTTTAAAACTTGAGGTGAAATGGCGAGCTCTTTCCCAATCATTTCAGCCATCTCATTCGGTTTGCCTTCTGCAATTGCTTGAAGTGTAGAAATAACTCTTTCTTTCATTTCAGCCGCCGCCTTATTGGTGAAGGTAATGGCGAGTATCTTCTGAAATGTAAAAACATCATCCGAAGCTAAAATTACTTTCAAGTATTCTTTAACTAAAGTAAATGTTTTTCCACTCCCTGCGGAAGCATTATAAACAGTAAATGTAGCGGGTTGTGGCAATGCGTTCTTTTGTGTGCAAAATACAAAAAGCCAAACAGAATCTGTTTGGCTTTAATACTATTTTTTTTAACCATTAACCCAATCCTACATCTAGAGACATCATCACAATAAAGCCTCCTATAAAGCCTAATGTTGCAATGTCTGTATATTTATCTCGTTGAGTTTCTGGAATTACTTCCTCTACAACTACAAAGATCATAGCGCCAGCAGCGAATGCTAAAGCATAAGGTAAAATTGGAGTAAAAAACGAAACCGCTAAAGCTCCTAAAACTGCTGCAATAGGCTCTACTATAGCCGATAATTGACCATACCAAAAACTCTTAAATCTACTTACACCTTGTCTTCTTAAAGGCATTGCAACTGCAAAACCTTCCGGGAAGTTCTGTATTCCAATTCCAATAGCTAAAGAAATGGCAGCTATAATCATCTCGGTTTGTTCGGCACCTACCAAGGTAGACGCTGCTCCAAAAAGCACCCCAACGGCAAGTCCTTCGGGGATGTTATGTAAAGTTATTGCCAAGACTAAAAGAGTGGTTTTATGCCATCCTGTTTTAACTCCCTCTGCTTCACTCTCTTTAAAGTTGATATGTAAGTGTGGAAGAATTTTATCCATTCCAAACAAACATAAAGCACCCAGTAAAAAACCAATTGCTGAAGGCAGTACCTTAATAAAACCTTCTCCAGGACTGTTGTCTATAGCGGGAGAAAGCAAACTCCAAAAACTAGCCGCGATCATTACCCCACCGGTAAATCCTAACATTCCATCTAAAACCGCGCGGTTCATTTTTTTAAAGAAAAAGACTAACCCTGCCCCTAAGGCCGTTAATCCCCAAGTAAATAACGATGCATAAAATGCTGCGAGAATTGGGTGTTCCTTCCCAAATGCAACTAATTGATCAAATAAGCTCATTGTTTTCTATATAAATATTAGTAGTTATTTTATGTGATAGTTGAAGTGATTTCTTATGGATTTGTACAGTCATTGATTGATCAAAAGCTTCTTTATGAGTTACCGTAATCGTATCTCCCAAAGCAATATGGTGCTTATCTAAGTATTGTAAAAAAGCCGCTGAAGAATCTTTAACCCCAATACAAACTCCACTTTGACCTTCTTCTAAATTAGAAAGCAACACACGGTGATGAACCTTAATATTCCCCTCTTTGTCTGGAATAGGATCTCCGTGAGGATCTCTAGTGGGGTACCCTAAAAAAGCATCCAATTCATCAATCATTTTTTTTGAAGCAATGTGTTCTAATTGTTCCGCTACTTCATGAACCTCATCCCAAGAAAAATTTAATTTCTCTACCAAGAACACTTCCCACAACCGATGTTTTCTAATGATAGAGGCTGCTGTTTTTTTTCCTTCTGAAGTGAGTTGAACTCCTTTATATTTTTGATAAGCCAACACCTCCTTATCCGATAGTTTTTGAATCATATCGGTCACTGAAGACGCTTTCGTATCCAACTTTTTTGCAATGGCATTGGTAGACACCCATGACATGGATTGCTGCTGGACATGATAGATTGCTTTTAAATAATTTTCTTCTGAACTAGAAAACATTTCTATTGTTTAGAGTGCAAATATACTTCATTTTTACATTAATAAAAATATATTTTTAGACTTGTCTAAATTTTATATCTTTGTTAAAATTTTAATCCCATGAATAGAGTTCTATACTTTGCCTTTTTTGTACTTTTTACAAACGTTGTCCTAGCACAACAAATCAATACCGACAGACCTGATCAAACAGAAAGTTCGTTAGTTGTTCCGCTACATAGTTTTCAAATAGAAGCGGGTATTCTTTCGCAGCAAGCCTATGGTATTCAACAACAGCTGTTACCTTCTGTATTGTGGCGTTATGGTATTCACAAAAGTTTTGAATTGCGATTGGTTACTCAGTTTGAATCCTATGATTTTAAAAGTTTTACCAATAAACAAACTGGTTTAGGAGACTTACAAATTGGAACAAAAATTCAATTATATCAAAAAGAAGGCGCTAAAACAAGCATCGCATTTTTGTCGCATGCAGTCCTCCCAACCGCTAAAGATGCTATTAGTATTCAAAAATTAGGTACGATAAACAAATTGTCTATTGCTCATGACCTGTCTAAAAATACTAGTATAGGCTATAATCTAGGCTATGATTATTTTGGGGTTGATAAAGGTAATTTTACCTATTCCATAGCTTATGGCATTTCTTTATCAGACAAATTAGGAATGTATATTGAGCCGTTCGGAACTTTTGAAAATTTTGAAACTCATATCGCTAATTTTGATACTGGATTTACCTACCTAGTTAACGATCATTTTCAATTAGACATTTCTTATGGTACCGGATTAAACTATGGTATGAATTATTTTTCTACTGGATTTAGTTGGGTACTTCACAAAAAGAAAAAATAAGCTGTTTAATGATCCCACAAGCGTTGAACCATAGATCGCGCTCTTAAACTATACACCAAACCAACACTTAGTTGAGTATGCGATTCCATGCTTTGAATATCTTTTGATGAATATTTATAGGCAGCTTGTGCATTGATACCAAATTTAGGTGACACCCAAATTGTGGCTCCACCAACAAAATTAGTCGTGGGAGAAGTTTTGGAGCCTGGTATGGTACTGGGTCCTGCAATAAAGCTCATTCCTAGGCCAACATAGGGAACTACATTTTCTTTTGAAAGCTGAAAGTCGTACCGAATCGTTCCATCTACAGAAAAGTAGTTAAATCCATTGGTAAAGAATTGATCTACCTTATCAATGGCACTTAACGATATTCGACCATCTACACTAAATCCTTTAAAAAAATAGCGAGCCGCACTTAAGGTGGGTACCTGAAGTAT
>CBFHVY010000089.1:3870-8867 GCA_965659555.1 Flavobacteriaceae bacterium | reverse complement strand
TTTAAGCGACATTTTAGGAAAAAAATAGAGAAGAGAAATCAACGAGACTAAATGGAAGTTGAACTGACGATTATTATCGTTTCAATTATTTTATCAGCCTTCTTTTCCGGAATGGAAATAGCATTTGTTTCGGCAAACAAATTACATATAGAGCTCGAAAAAAAACGATCGGGGTTTATTCCATTCATTCTTACAAAACTCACCAAAAAGTCTTCTAAGTTTATCACCACAATGTTGGTTGGTAACAATATAGCCTTAGTTATTTATAGTTATTTTATGGGGAGTGTTTTGGTGTCTTGGTTTCAAGGCTTTCTCCCTTCAGACTACACTATGGTCAACTATCTTTTAGGGACGGGAAGTTTAATTACACAGACTGTTATATCTACCTTAATTATCTTGCTTACTGCAGAATTCTTGCCTAAGGCAATCTTTAGAATTTACGCCAACGCGGTGATGATAATTTTTGCTATTCCTACCTATATTTTCTATGTTTTATTTCATTTCTTTTCGTTAGTTATTGCTGGAATTACCGACTTTATTTTAAAAGTAGTCTTTAAATCAGAAGCCGATGGTGAGCAGTTTGAATTTAGTAAACAAGAACTTGGCTACTATATTACAGAGCAATTAGAAACTGGAAATGACTCCGATGAAATTGACTCAGAAATACAAATCTTTCAAAATGCATTAGAATTTCACAATGTAAAAGCACGTGAAATTATGGTGCCTAGAACAGAAATTAGAGCCATCGAAATTCATGATACCGTAACCAGTTTGCGAAAGCTTTTTATTGAAACCGGGCTCTCTAAAATTTTAGTATATCAGAATTCATTTGACGATATTTTAGGTTATGTAAACGCTTTTGAATTATTTAAAAGACCCAAGTCTATCAAGTCTATATTATTGCCAGTAGAACTTGTTCCAGAATCTGTGATGATCAACGATGTGTTAAACACTTTAATGAAGAAGCGAAAGAGTGTAGCCGTAGTTGTAGATGAATATGGTGGAACTTCGGGCATGTTTACTGTAGAAGATATCGTAGAAGAACTGTTTGGTGAAATAGAAGATGAGCATGATATGCAAGAAATGGTTGAAGAACAACATGGAGAGTTTGAATTTACCTTTTCTGCCCGTTTAGAAATCGATTATCTCAATGAAGAATATGGCTTAAACTTACCTAAGGAAGATGCATACGAAACCCTAGGAGGGTTTATCATCAACCATACAGAAAACATTCCTGAACAAGATGAAAAGCTAACAATCTCAAACTACAAGATTAAAATTTTAAAAGTGAGTTCATCAAAAATCGAGGAAATTTACCTCAAGGTTTTAGATCACGAAGATTAGAACTACTTTCCCTCAAAAAATAACAGATTATCACTGCAATAACAGTTGCAACGGGTTGCATTATTAAAAGCCAAATTGTATATTCGCAGACTGAAATTAAAACAAATGATGTATGGCCATTTTATCAAAAATTAGAGAACGTTCAATTGCACTAATCGCTGTTATCGGATTAGCCCTTTTTGCTTTTGTATTAGACCCATCTACTTTAACAGACTTTTTTAACTCTACCAAGATTAATGAAGTTGGTCAAGTAGGAGGAGAAACCATTACAAGACAAGATTTTGCTGAGGCATTACAAGCATATCAATCGCAAACAGGAAACAGAATAAGCGAAATGCAAGCGGCCAATGCGGTATGGGAGAACTTAGTTCGCCAGAAAATATATGAAGCGCAATTAGAAGAAGCAGGTATTACTGTTGGTGAATCTGATGTTTGGGAAGAAGTAATCAATTCTCAATCGATTAAAACCAATCCTCAGTTTTTAAATGAAGCCGGTTTATTTGATGAAAATAAATTGAAGCAATATTTGGCAGACATCAAAGTAAATGACCCTAGTTTATTTGCATCTTGGAATAACTACATCAATCAAATTGGTCAGAATTTAGCAAAAAACACCTACGATAAATTAGTAGCAGCAGGATTAGGAGCTTCTTTAAAAGAAGGCGAGCACCAGTATATTGTTGAAAGCACACAATTTAGCGGAAGTTTAGTATACCTTCCCTACAGTTCGGTTCCCGATAGTACTATCACAGTATCTAAAAAGGAAATTGAAGCTTATGTTGCTGCACATCCGTCTAAATTTAAAGTAGAAGCATCTAAGAACTTAGCTTATGTTAGGTTTAATGTTGTTCCAACAGCTGAAGATGAAACAGCCATTAAAAATGAAGTAGCTTCAGTATTAGAAGATCGTAAAGAGTATAACAACGTAACTAAAAGTGAAATTGTATTACCTGGATTTAAAAACGCGACCGATTATACTCTATTTTTTGAAGAGAATAAATCGGACTTAGAATTAAACGAAACGTATCAATTTAAGAGTGAGCTATCGCAAAGTATTGCAGAGCAAGTATTTTTAGGAGCTAAAAATGATGTTTTCGAACCGTATAAAGATCAAGGATATTTTAAAATCTCTAAAATTACAGAGATTGCTACGATTCCAGATTCAGTGCAATCTAGTCATATCTTAATTCCATTTGTTGGAGCATTATCTGCTGGGCCTGATACCAAGAAGACGGAAGCAGAAGCTAAAAAATCTGCAGATAGTATCTATAGACTTGTTAGAAGAAACAAAGCTAAATTTACTAGTATAGCCAATGAAATTAATCCAGATGGAACCAAAGGTAAAGGAGGAGATATTGGATGGATTTCAAAATCTGTTGGATTCTCAGCAAACTTCGATGCTGATTTTGCAGACTATATGTTTAAAAACAAAAAAGGAGCAGTTGGGGTAGTAAAGACCAAGTTTGGATACCATATCATTAGAATAGACGATCAAAAGAATAGTCAAAAAGCAGTGAAGCTTGTAACTTTTGCAAGAAAAATTGAAGCATCTCAACAAACAGAAGCAACTGTATTTCAAAACTCAGAAAAGTTTGCATTAGAGATTGCTAATGGCGCTACTTTAGATGATGCCGCAAAAGCAAATGGATACACAGTATTACCAGCTATTGGTTTGAAAAAGTTAGATGAAAATGTACCAGGACTAAAAAATCAAAGACAAATGATTACTTGGGCGTTTAACAAAGAAACTAAAGTTGGAGACTACAAGCGTTTTGATATCGAAAAAGGTCATGTAGTTGCTGTAGTAACGGCTGAAACCGAAGAAGGCTTATCGCCAGCATCATCAGCAGTAAATACGGTGCGTCCTATTTTAATAAAAGAAAAGAAAGCAGCTATTTTAAAAGAGCGTATGGTAGGAGCTACACTTTCTGATATTGCTAAAGCTACTAACAGATCGATTACAAAGATGAATAATGTTTCTTTTGGAGCACCTACAATCTCTGGTGTTGGATCTGAGCCTAAAATTTTAGGAGCCATGTTTTATGCACAATCAAACAAGGTATATACAAAAGTAGAAGGTGATAATGGGGTATTTGCTTATGTAGTTGAAAGTAAAACTGAGCCTACAGCATTACCAAACTATGAAACGTATAGAAAGCGTTTAGCAGATACAAGAAAAGCAAATACTTTTTCAGTGTATCAGGCCATTAAAAAAGCCACTGAAATTGAAGACAATAGAGCAATGTATTTTGGTGTAGCTAACTAAGTTACCGAGGATACAAGTATTAAAAAAGCCATGCAATATGCATGGCTTTTTTAATATAAGTAATAGATCTATTCATTATCCATTCATAGAGATTAAAAACTCTTCATTGTTCTTAGAGAACTTAATTTTGTCGTTTATAAACTCCATAGCTTCAATAGGGTTCATATCTGCAAGATACTTGCGTAATACCCACATACGTTGTACAGTTTTAGCATCTAATAATAAATCATCTCTACGTGTACTCGATTTAATAAGATCGATAGCAGGATAAATTCTTCTGTTAGAGATATTTCGATCTAATTGAAGTTCCATGTTACCAGTTCCTTTAAATTCTTCGAAAATTACTTCGTCCATTTTAGAACCTGTATCGGTTAATGCAGTTGCAATAATGGTTAACGAACCACCATTTTCAATTTTACGAGCAGCCCCAAAGAAACGTTTTGGTTTGTGTAATGCATTGGCATCTATACCTCCAGAAAGAATTTTTCCAGATGCAGGGGCTACTGTGTTGTAGGCTCTAGCTAAACGCGTAATGGAGTCTAAAAGAATAACTACATCATGACCACATTCTACTAATCGTTTTGCTTTTTCTAAAACAATATTGGCAACTTTTACATGCTTTTCGGCAGGCTCATCAAACGTAGATGCTACAACTTCACCTCTCACACTTCGTTGCATATCGGTAACTTCTTCCGGACGTTCATCAATCAATAATACGATTTGATATACTTCAGGATGATTAGCTGCAATAGCATTTGCCACATCCTTTAATAACATGGTTTTACCTGTTTTTGGTTGTGCTACAATCATACCACGCTGTCCCTTTCCAATAGGAGAGAACAAATCAATAATACGCGTAGATAAAGAACTTCCTCTTTCGGCAAGATTGAACTTTTCTTGCGGGAATAAAGGGGTTAAATGTTCAAATGAAACACGGTCTCTTACCACATTTGGATTTAAACCATTAATTTTTGACACTCGAATTAATGGAAAATATTTTTCTCCTTCTTTAGGTGGACGCACATTTCCTTTTACTGTATCACCAGTTTTTAAACCAAATAATTTGATTTGCGATTGCGATACATAAATATCATCAGGGGAGGATAAATAATTATAATCCGACGATCTTAAAAAACCATATCCATCAGGCATCATTTCTAGAACACCTTCACTTTCAATAATTCCGTCGAATTCAAAATCAGGATCTTTATAGCGATTCCCGTTTTTTTGATTTCGTTGTGTATTTCCTTTATTAGCTTTTGAGTTAGCATTCGCATTTGAATTTGCATTCGTATTGCTATTTGAATTCTGAGCCTGTTTTTTCTCTGGTCTCTTAGAAGGAGTGTGTTCTCTTTGCGATGGCTTGTTTTGACTAGCCCTTGTTTGT
>CBFHVY010000089.1:0-3770 GCA_965659555.1 Flavobacteriaceae bacterium | reverse complement strand
GAGTAGAATTCTCAGGAGTTCCAGCTTCAACCTTTGGCTCATTAGCCGCTTTAGCTTTTCGTGGTGCTACAGGCTTTTGCTCTGCTGCTTCTGATGGCTTAGACTCTTCGGCCTCTTTTTTATTGACTCTTTTTCTTCTAGGTTTTGCTGGCTTTTCAGACAGAGTGCTAGAGGTGTTGTCTGTAATTGTTTTGGTAACACTTGGATTAGCTGCCTGAATATCGATAATCTGATAAACAAGATCTTGTTTTTTAAGTTGACTAGTTTTACTAATACCTATGCTTTTTGCAATTTCTTGTAATTCTGCCAAAGTTTTGGCCTTTAGTTCTGAAATTTCGAACATTATAAAATATAGATTAAGTGGATTTCTTAACTGATATAAGAAATGAGATTAGATTTTTAATTTGAATTTGCTATTGTATAAAGTGTTAATACAATGGCTGTGTGAGGTTTAATTACAAAAGCAAATATATGGAATTATTTTAATTTCTATACTTTCTTTTTAAAAAAGAAAGTTTTACTTTTGTTCTAGAATTTATACCAAATGATTCAAAGAATTCAAAGCTTGTATTTACTGGGCGTAGCATTGTTAAGTTGTCTAGTTGTATTTGGTTTAAATATGTGGGTTACCACAGCAGGAAGTAAAGTAAGGGCCATTGACTTAATTTCAGATGCATCTTGGCTTTTTAAAATCATTCCTATTTCGTTCTTAGTTTCTGGAGCTATTGCTACTATTGTTATTTTCTTGTATAAGAATAGACAATTACAATTTGTTCTTGGACGTATTATAATATTGATTCAACTTTTTTTATTAGGGTTGTTGATTTATCTGTCGCTAAACTTACCTGGAGAAATTATTTCTGAGAAGGGTATTGGGATGTTTTTTCCAGTAGTGTTACTTGTACTTACCGTACTTGCTAATAAAGCTATTCGGAAAGATGAAAATCTTGTAAAATCTGTTGATAGATTGCGATAAACCTAACATCTTAGTATATTTAGTGCGTAAAACCCGAAGCTAATGCTTCGGGTTTTTTATGTACTGCGCTTAATTTTTTAAAGGATAACCTAAACTTTTTACTCTAATAATAGTATTTTGCTCTGATATTCATAGGTATACTTGACTCACCAAAAGTAGTGAGTCTAAAATTTCACCATTTATGGGTATTGTGAGATCTAGTATTACGACTTAAATTTGAAATGTAAATGAAAAGAAAGATAAACGTTCATGTCGCAGATGATCATAAAATTCTTATTGAAGGAATCATCGCTGTCATAAATACTGATGAAAATATTGAAATAGAGGGATATTCATTAACAGGTAAAGAAGTAATGAACTGGTCTGAAAAAAATACAGCAGACGTATTGATTTTAGACATTAACATGCCAGAACACGATGGAATCGATGTCTTAAAGTTTTTAAACAAAAAAAAGATAGACATTAAAGTCATTGTTTTATCAAGTTATGAAGATATCAATCTTGTAAAAGAAATCCTCGCCTTGGGTGCTAATGGGTTCTTAGCAAAGAATAGTGCTGGAGAACATATAGTAAATGCCATTAAAGCAGTACATGGTGGAGAACAATATTTCAGTGATAGTATTAAAAGTAATCTATTGAAGTTGTATACAGGACAAAAAGTAGCTCCTGGTGAAAGACCAGTAAGTACGATAGTCAACTTTTTAACAGATCGAGAAATTGAGGTTTTAAAATTAATAGCAAAAGAAAAAAGCACCTCAGAAATTTCAGATCTTTTAAATATCAGTACCAACACAGTAGACACCTATAGAAAAAGTTTATTAAAAAAAATAAATGTTAAAAATGCAGTAGGCTTAGCAATGTATGCAGTAAAGAATAAAATTATTTAGCTACCCCTTTAAATAAGACCCCTAGTCAATCAATCTATTCTGTATACATTAAGCCACTGTCAACCAAAACTAAAACTAATTAAATATTAGGAACCATGAAAAAAGCGATTTATAAATTATTTATTTTAACAGTAGTTATTTCATTAGCATCTTGCTCTAGCAATGAATTACCCTATTCTATTGATAGTCAAGAATCTTTGTTAAAGTCGTACAAGTTAAATAGAGATGCTTCTGGACGTTATAGCTTAGACTATACAGTGTCTAAAAAGACCATTATAGAGTCAATAAAAAATTCAAAAAGTAATTCTGACGAAATATTACTATATTTAACTGAAGAAAATCAACCAAAAACTACATTTAATCAAGGTATAGTAGTAACTGGAGATCAATTATTAGTTGGGTTTAATGATACCCACAAGAATGAAAGAACCTCAATAACTGTTTTTGATGATAACATTACATTTGGTAAAGGAGATAAATCAGTTTATCTAAAAGAATATACCATTGAAAATAATGGAGATAATAGCTATACTCTAGATTTTAAAGTAAACAATAATGTAAGTGTTTCTTTTGAATACAATAATGCTGAAGATATTTATGAAATTCATTTAGCTGATAGTAAAGCTAATAAAGGAAATAGTTATACCCAAACCTTTACTAAAGAGTCTGGAAATAAGTTGAAAATTGATTTTGTAAACTATTACAATACGAGTCAAAACAAAAATGAAACGACTACAACTGATATTGAAAGAAAACCAAGAGTAATAATTGATACATTTAGTGACGACACTACTACATTATAAAAACATCAGAACACTAGGAATCCTCCTGGTGTTCTCGTTGTTTCTTCAAAATATATTTGCAAACAAAGAAGAAGTTGTATCACATACAGCTTCTTCTTTTATTGTACAACAACAAGATTCGTTACTTGAACGAAAGTACCAAAATGCTAAAAAGTTATATGATCGTGAGGAGTTTCAAAATGCTCTTCGTGAAACATTAGATCTTATCAATTTAGCTGAAGAAACTAATGCAACCCAGATTTTATCTAAGGCCTATTTTTTAGCTGGAGAGGTTTTTGAAAAAACCCAAAACTTTCAGAGATCTATAGACTTTTTTATCAATGCTTTACAAAGTATAGAAAAATTAAATGTAGATAAGTTTACCGAAAATACAGCCAATACATTAAAGGTTGATGATAACGACGTGCTCTATGCAAAAACATTATTAAAGCTTGGAGGTAACTATCATAGGCTCAATGAAACAAATATCAATCTAGCCTATAAAGATAGTAGCCTACATTATTATAATAAAGTAGTGAATATCAATAGCTTAAGCACTGGTATACTTTCTGTAAAGGCTAAAGCTTATAACAATATTTCAGGGATTTATTTAAAAGATTCTTCCTATGTTGAAGCACGAAACTATGCCTTAAAGGCAGTAGAAATTCACAAGAGTACCTTTAATAAAGTATCTGAAGCAGCAGCCCTTGGGAATCTAGCAAGTATTCATTTATTAGAAAATGATTTTGAGGGTGCAAAGCGTATTTATTACAGAGCTCTAAGCTTAATTGAAGATAATAACACTAGTGATGCTATAGAGTTTAAAGAAGACTTATATTACAATTTTGCCTACGCTTTATACAAGCTAAAAGATTATACAGCCTACGATTACCAAGAACTATCTTACAGCATTAAAGATGATTTAAGAGATAAGGAGTTTCGCAAAATTATGCGTCAGATTGATGCAGAAAATAATGTTGATAGAGCGGAAAGAGAAGGAAGGGAAAAAACACTTTTAGCTAGTACTATAGGATTGTTCATCTTAATTATTCTTATTGCTACCATTGCTTATTTTAAGTTTAGACAAAAGAACTTAAGCTTACAAATTTCAAGAAACGAGTTAAT
>CBFHVY010000088.1:0-9014 GCA_965659555.1 Flavobacteriaceae bacterium | reverse complement strand
GCGCAAAGTACAGAGTTTAAAGATGAAGTAATGGGACGCTTAATTCGTTTTGTATCTTCTCATGAAGTTGGACATACCTTAGGTTTACCTCATAACATGGGGTCTAGTGTTGCTTATCCTGTAGACTCTTTACGTTCGGCAACGTTTACCAAAAAATACGGAACTGCACCGTCTATTATGGATTATGCACGTTTTAACTATGTAGCACAACCAGAAGATAAAGGAGTAGCCCTTATGCCAGATATTGGACCATACGATAAGTATTCGATCGCTTGGGGATACCGCCCGATTTTAGACAAATCTGCAACGGAAGAAAAAGAAACTTTAGATCAGTGGATTTTAGCTAAAGCTGGAAACCCATTATACCGATTTGGACGTCAACAAAGAGGGGTTGTAGATCCTAGTTCTCAAACAGAAGATTTAGGAGACGACGCTATTAAAGCGAGCATGTATGGAATCAAAAACATGAAACGCATCTTACCTAATTTAGAGAAATGGACGACTAAAAAAGGAGAGACTTACGATGAAATGGCGACCATGTATGGTCAATTATTAAGTCAGTTTAACCGTTATATGTTCCATGTTGCTAGCAATGTTGGTGGTGTTTACGAATACTATAAAACAGCAGATCAAGAAGGAGCAGTTTATACACATGTACCGAAAGACCATCAAAGAAATGCTGTTAAGTTCTTAAACAATGAGCTTTTTAAAACGCCTACTTGGATGTTAGATAAAAATATCTTTGGTAAAATTCAATTCTCAGGTGCTGTAGAACGTATTAGAAACATGCAAGTTCGAGTTATGAATGCTGCATTAAGCGTAGACAGAATGGGTAGAATGATCGAAAATGAAACCCTAAACGGAAACGATGCATATTCAGTAATGACCATGTTCTACGATTTACGTCAAGGTGTATGGGGTGAATTATACAACGGAAGAACTATTGATACCTACAGAAGAAACTTACAAAAAGCACATATCGATCGTTTAGATTTCTTACTAAACAAGGCTACTGATGCTCGAGGAAGAGGAAACTTAGGTTCTGTAAATGCTAGTCAGTCTGATATAAAGTCAATGGCTAGAGGAGAATTAAACAGATTAAAGCGCGATGTTAGGGCTGCTGTTTCAAAAGCACCTAACACCATTAGCAGATATCACTTACAAGATGTATTGGCAAGAATAGACAATGCCTTAGATCCTAAATAATATCTTAACAAAGCTATTGAAAAGCCCCGCAATTTGCGGGGCTTTTTTTATAGGGTCTTAAAGAAAGGTTAATTGATTGCTTTTGGTGATGATACATTGCTCAATAGGCCGTATTTTTGCACTCAGATTGCCTAAAGTACTATGAAAGCAAAAGCGACCAAAAAAACAAGACTACAACTCCTGCACCAATACTATCACTATACTGGGTTTTATAGTTTTATTGGAAGTAGTTTAAAAAAAGCCTTTTTCCCAATTCTAGCCATTGTAGTTGGGCTGTTACTTTTTAATACCTATGTCATCAATATTAACGACGGTTTAAAGCAACTTACCGAAACCCTCTCTAGAGAAGCCATATTACTTAGCTTTTTTATTTCTGAAACCGTATTAGGTCTGCTTCCTCCAGAAATTTTTATTGCTTGGTCAAAGAAAACTACAGACCCTATTTTAAATGTGAGTATCTTGGCTACACTGTCTTACTTAGGAGGCCTACTTTCGTATTTTTTAGGAAAAAGCGCGTTGCTATTTGACACCTTAAGAAATTCCTTAGAATTGAAAATGGCAAAGCATTTAAAAAACACCAAAAAATGGGGGAGTTTTCTCATTTTAGCGGGCGCCTTATTACCCATACCTTTTTCAATGACATGTATTGCCGCTGGGATGATAAGTTATCCGTTTAAAAATGTAGTTTTATTCGGGCTTTTTCGTTTTGGAAGGTTTGCTATTTATGCCTGGGCAATTTTTAAAGTTGTAAGTTAGCCGCATGGGATTAACAAATAACGATATATTTAAAAAACTACGTGTAGCACATAAACTACGCGATACCGATATTATTGAAATCTGTGCATTAGTAGATTTTAAAGTCACCAAAGGAGAACTTGGAGCTATTTTTAGAAATGAAAACCACCCTAAATACATGGAGTGTGGCGATCAGTTTTTACGCAATTTTTTAAACGGACTAATCATTCATTTGAGAGGCCCTATGCCTCCAAAAACATCATAAAAAAAGCCCTGCAAATTGCAGGGCTTTTTTTTTATAGATACCATACTTAGAATGGTAAATCGTCTGGTTCATCACTGCTTAAATCTGGAGCAGATTCAAACTGATCCATAGGAGGTAATTCTTGAGAAGGTGCACCAGCAGCTAAACTCTCAATTCTCCATCCTTGAATAGAGTTGAAATATTTTGCTTCTCCTTGTGGGTTAATCCATTCTCTACCTCTTAAGTTGATCGATACTTTTACATCTTGTCCTACACTATACGAATTCAATAAATCTACTTTGTCTTGCACAAACTCCACCATAATCATTTGAGGGTATTGCTCGTCTGTAGTGACAACTAATTCTCTTTTTCTAAACCCATTACTCCCAAAAGTTTGAGTTTCTCCTATTAATTTAATTTTACCAATTACTTCCATATACTACTAATTTAATAAAAGTACTTTCCAAGCACTTTCTACATCATTTTTATTTAAATACTCTTGTGCAAATGTATGTTTTTTTGATACTGAAATCCCAACTAACGCTGGATGTTCTTTTGCAAAGTTATCAACAGCATCTAAAGTTGGTAAGGCAGATACATTTCCTAACATTCCCAAATCATTTCCTGTTAACACCGTACTGTTTTTAATTTCGACAGGCATACTATCAACACCAATTCCTAAAGAAGATAACGGTTTGGGTATTTCAAAAAAACCAGCTCTTGCTCTAGAATAATAACTCCCTCCTGCTCTACCCACTAAATCAATTTTGTGCTGATCTATGGCCCCAGTTTCAGTAAGTACCTCATCGGCAATATGCAACTGTACTACTTCACAAATAATAAGGTTACCAGCACCTCCTTCGGTACCCGTATATAGTATATCTTTAACTACACATTCAAATTGGGCTGGAGATTCTGCCACACGAAAAGGACGTACCTTTTCTGAGGCCAACATACTAAAACCTGCCTTCTCAAATTCATTCACTCCTTTAGGGTATTCTGTACTACTCAACGACATCTGCTGTACCATATCATAAGACACCACGTTGATCACTACTTCTTTAGTTTGCTCAATGTTTTCAAGAGTGTGTTTTGTAGTATTATCTCTAACCCTACGCGCAGGCGAAAAAATAAGTGTAGGTGGATTTGCACCAAATACATTGAAAAAACTAAATGGTGATAAATTTGGATTTCCTTCTTGGTCAATCGTACTCGCAAAAGCAATAGGCCTTGGTGCTATAGCATCCAATAAATAGCCGTGAAGTTTTCCAGTGGTAAGGTTTTTAGGATCAAAAGAAGCCATAAGAAAATATTTTGTGGTGTAAAGATACTATCAATTTCATAAACAAGTTATACGATAGAATAGTTTATATTTGAGGCATGAGCGTTTTTAAAAACACCCTTTTATTTAAGCGGATAACCATTATTATTTCCTTAGGTATTGTCTCATTAATCCTATGGAATACCTTCATTTTTTTTAAAACCTTTAAAAATGAAGAGCGCTTAAAAATGGAAATATTAGCTGCCGCTCAAAAAGAATTAGCAACCAATACCAATTTAGACGCTAGTACAGAATTGCCTCTTGCGATTCTTCGGAATAACTTCAATATTCCCATGATACTGGTTAATGAAATGGGAGAAGTTTCCGATTGGCAGAACTTAGATTCTATTAAAGCTAAAAATCCTGCCTATCTTCAAAAACAGCTCGCGATAATGAAAAAGGAAAATGACCCCATTGTCATTCCTTTTACCCCAAATAAAGTGAATACCATTTATTACCGGAATTCAGATTTATTGAACAAATTGAGTTACTATCCACTCGCCCTCATTTTAATCATGGTCTTGTTTATCGCAGTAGTCTATTTGTTTTTTAATTCAAATAAAGTTGCAGAACAAAACAAACTTTGGACGGGTATGGCGAAGGAAACTGCCCATCAGATAGGCACTCCGCTTTCATCTTTATTAGGGTGGATTGCTATATTAAAAGCCGAACAGGTTTCGGAAAAATATGTCGATGAAATCGAAAAAGACATCTACCGATTAAATACCATAGCCAATCGATTTTCGAAAATTGGATCTCTTCCAGAGCTCCAATCTTTAGAGCTTATCACTGTTACAAAAAAAGCCTACGACTACTTAGCCACTCGCACATCGAAACATATTCAGTTTCGTTTTGAAGCTCCAGACGAAGCCATACCAATAGCCCTTAATGAAGCTCTTTACGGTTGGGTGATCGAAAACCTGATTAAAAATGCGATTGATGCCATGCAAGGAAAAGGAACCCTAGACCTACAAATTTCCAAACATCAAGAAAAAGTAAAAATTACGATTACCGACACCGGAAAAGGAATTCCAAAGCAACAGTTTAAACAGATTTTTAAACCTGGTTTTACGACTAAAAAAAGAGGTTGGGGATTAGGGTTGTCGCTTTCAAAACGAATTATTGAAGACTACCATAAAGGAAAACTATTTGTACTTTCTTCTGAGCTTGATAAAGGCACAAGCTTTCAAATCCAATTAAACGTTTCGTAAGTTTTTATTGAAAATTGCTCGCTATTGCTCGAGCTAAAGAAGCAAATTCTTCGGAAGTTAGCGCTGTTTTTTGCATAAACTGCATATCGGCCATTGTTGAAATCGGAATCAAATGCACATGAACATGAGGCACCTCGAGTCCAATTACACTCATCCCAATTCGTTTACAAGGAACCGTTTTTTCTAAAGCCTTAGCAACTCTGTAAGAAAAGTTCATCAGTTCGGTATAGGTCTCTTGATCAAGATCAAAAAGTTTATTTACCTCTTGCTTCGGTACAACTAAGGCATGACCCTTAGCATTGGGATTGATGTCTAGAAACGAAATAAATTGCTCGTTTTCGGCAATTTTATAACTAGGTAATTCTCCGCTAATAATTTTAGAAAAAATACTCATATGGTTTTATCTAGACACAGACATAATTTCGAAATTCATCACGCCATTGGGCACTTCAATCTCTGCAACCTCACCAACCTTTTTCCCTAACAAGCCTTTACCTATGGGCGAGTTTACAGACAATTTACCATTACGTACATCAGATTCAGAATCTGCTACTAAGGTATAATCGAAAGTCATTCCGTTGGCGGTATTTTTAATTTTTACAATAGAATGTATCAAAACCTTAGACGTGTCTAATTGAGACTCATCGATGATTCTAGCATTCGCCACTACATTTTTTAATTTAGCAATCTTAGTTTCTAATAAAGATTGCTCCTCCTTTGCAGCGTGGTATTCTGCATTTTCACTCAAATCTCCTTTATCTCTAGCGTCTGCTATTTCCTGAGTTACACGAGGACGTTCTACGTTTTCAAGATGTGCTAATTCATCTTTTAACTTTTTAAGTCCCTCGGGTGAATAGTATGAAATATCGCTCATATCATTTTTTTTAATTTTAAAAAGGCGCTTTTGTTTTCAAATGCTTTTCAATAGCCTATTTTTATTGACTTAAAAATAGAAAATCTCATTGCCTTTTTAAAGAATGAGATTCGATAACAAATGTACAAAATATTTGTAACTTGCTTGCGTTTAAGGTCAATATCTATACACTATCCTATGAAGAAAGTCATTTTAGTACTGCTATGTGTAGTTTGCAATTCATGTAGTAATGATGCTAATATCAACACATGTTTCTCTAATATTAGTGTAAGTGAAACCATAGATTTAAACCTTCCGCAATTCATTAACCTTAGAGTTCCTGGAGGCTGGAGTTATGCCAATGGAGGGCATCAGGGAATCGTAGTCTTTAACCTCAATGGCTCGCAGTTTAAAGCTTTTGACAGACGATGTCCAGAAGAAAGTCCTTCGAATTGCTCACAAATGACGGTTGAAAACAGTATCAAATTAGATTGTGCATGCAATAATCATCAATACAATATCTTAAACGGATCTCCTCTCACCAGTGAAGGGACCTGTTTTGCAAAAGAATACTTTGTAGATAATATCAATGGAACGGTACTCAGAATCAGTAATTTTTAATAGGGAGTTCCCTATAAGAATAGTATTTTTGTGTACTTAAAACCTAACGAACCCGTGAAAAATTATTTTTCTTCAGACTTTAAATTAGGTGTGCTTGGCGGAGGTCAGCTTGGGAAAATGCTACTTACAGAAACCCAAAAATTCGACATTTACACAAGCATTTTAGATGCATCGGCAGACGCTCCTTGCGCCCAAATTTGTAATGAGTTTCATCAAGGAGATTTGCTCGATTACGATACGGTATATGCCTTTGGGAAACAAGTCGATGTACTCACCATAGAAATTGAAAATGTAAATATTGATGCGTTAGACGATCTTGAAGCTGAGGGATTAACCATCTATCCGAAGCCAAAAAATATTCGAATTATTCAAAACAAAGCGCAACAAAAGCACTTTTATAAAGACCACAATATTCCAACGGCAGACTTTTCACATTATGCCTATTTAGAAGAACTTAAACACTCGTATCACAATAGTATTATCGATTTTCCTTTTGTTTGGAAATCGGCTCGTTTTGGCTACGATGGTACCGGTGTAAAAGTGGTTCGCAATTACGAAGACTTAGAGAACCTTCCTGCTGGAGAATGTATTGCAGAAAAACTCATTCCTTTTAAAAATGAATTGGCTGTAATTGTGGCAAGAAACCCTTCTGGAGAGCTCAAAACCTACCCTGTAGTAGAAATGGAGTTTCACCCTGAAGCCAACCAAGTAGAGTATGTAATTTGCCCTGCTCGTATAGAGGATACCGTTGCCAAAAAAGCAAGAGAAATAGCCCTAAATGTTGCAAATGCATTTGATTTTGTAGGCCTACTTGCTGTGGAAATGTTTCAAACCGAAGACGATCAAATACTCGTAAATGAGTCGGCACCAAGAACACATAATTCAGGACATTATAGCATCGAAGCCAGCTACACCAGTCAGTTCGAACAACACTTAAGAAGTATTTTAGACCTTCCTTTAGGAAATACAGATAGCAAGGTTGCGGGTATTATGGTTAACCTCGTGGGAGCTGAAGGACATACCGGAGCAGTAGTCTACGAAAACATTGAAAAGATCTTAAAAATCCCTGGGGTTACTCCTCATATTTATGGTAAGAAAATCACAAAACCTTTCCGTAAAATGGGCCATGTAACTATTGTAGATCAAGATATTAATACCGCTAGAAAAATAGCGCAAGAAGTTAAAGAAACCATTAAAGTAATAAGCAAATAAGTTATGGTAGGAATCATTATGGGAAGCGATTCAGATCTTCCAATCATGCAAGAGGCAATTAGCATTTTAGAAGGATTTGATATTCCAATCGAAGTAGATATTGTTTCTGCACATAGAACGCCAGAAAAACTAGTCTCGTATGCAACACAAGCACATAAAAGAGGTATTAAGGTTATTATTGCTGGTGCTGGTGGAGCTGCGCATCTTCCAGGAATGGTCGCCTCTATGAGTCCATTACCTGTTATAGGAGTTCCAGTAAAAAGTAGAAATTCTATTGATGGTTGGGATTCTGTACTTTCTATTTTACAAATGCCTGGAGGAGTTCCTGTTGCAACCGTAGCACTCGATGGCGCTAAAAATGCTGGAATCTTAGCTGCTCAAATACTCGGAGCATCAGACCAATGTATTCTCGACAAAATTGTAGCCTACAAAGAAGGTTTAAAACTAAAAGTAGAACACGCTTCTGCACGTGTAAAAAAATAATCGTCTGCAATACCATTTCATTGCTATTCTTATAAACCCTAACCCATGAATCCTTTATTAAAAGCATTTACTACTGCCCCATTTTCTAAAATTGACCCTAGTCATTTTAAACCCGCCTTTGAAAATGCCATAGCGCTTACTCAAAAAGAAATCAATGCCATTGTTGAAAATAATGAAGCACCAAGTTTTAAAAACACAACAGAAGCGTTAGAATTTACAGGTGAACAATTGGCTAGAATAAGTAGTGTGTTTTTTAATTTAAATGCTGCAGAAACCAATGATGAATTGCAAAAATTAGCTCAGGAAATCTCTCCGATGTTAAGCGCTTTTCAAAACGACATCATTTTAAATGAAGCCTTATTTGCACGCGTAAAAGCGGTGTATGAAACTCGTGAGCAGCTTGAGTTAACAGCCGAACAAAAAACCTTACTCGATAAGCAATACAAAGGATTTGCCAGAAATGGAGCGAATTTAAATGCTACAGACAAAAAAAGATTACGAGAAATTGATGCCAAACTAGCAACGCTAAGCCTCCAGTTTGGAGAACATGTGTTAGCCGAAACCAATGCTTACGAACTGCATATCACCGATAAAAATGAACTCGCTGGTTTACCAGAAAGTACCCTAGAAAGCGCACAAGATCTTGCCAAAGAATTGGGTAAAGAAGGGTGGGTATTTACCTTGCAATATCCTAGCTACATTCCGTTTATGACCTATGCTGAAGCACGTCATTTACGAAAAGAACTCGCCATAGCTTTTGGCAAAAAAGGATTTCAAGACAATTCAAACAACAATGAAGCGCTCATTTTAGAATTGGTGAACTACAGACACGAACGCGCAACGCTCTTAGGATATGCTTCTCATGCACATTTTGTGTTAGAAGAACGCATGGCAAGTACTCCAGAAAAGGTGACTACCTTTTTAAATGAGTTGCTTGTTAAAGCTAAACCTGCTGCCCAACGTGAATTTACTGCTTTAGCAAACTATGCAAAAAAACAAGATGGCATTACCCAATTAGAAAAATGGGATAGTGCCTACTACAGTGAAAAGTTGAAAAAAGAGCTTTTTGATTTAGACCAAGAGCTCTTAAAACCGTATTTCAAATTAGAACATGTAATAGATGGGGTA
>CBFHVY010000087.1:3613-9054 GCA_965659555.1 Flavobacteriaceae bacterium | reverse complement strand
TCTTCTTATACTTTACAACAATATTGCCAATAAAAAATAGTGTCAATTTGACACTATTTTTTTAGATGCTTTTTAGGGAGGTAATTAGTCGATACGTTCAATTTTTGCCCCTATAGATTTAAGTCGTGCCTCAATATTTTCATATCCTCTATCGATCTGTTCAATATTATTAATAATACTGGTTCCTTTCGCAGAAAGTGCCGCTATGAGTAGTGAAATACCAGCTCTAATATCTGGTGAAGTCATATTAGTAGCTTTTAATTGTGATTCATGATTGTGACCTATAACAGTTGCTCTATGAGGATCACATAAAATAACCTTAGCCCCCATGTCTATTAATTTATCGACAAAAAACAGTCGGCTTTCAAACATCTTCTGATGTATTAGAACGGTTCCTTTTGCTTGAGTTGCTACTACTAAAACAATACTGAGTAAGTCTGGAGTGAATCCTGGCCATGGAGCATCTGATACGGTTAATACAGAGCCATCGATATAGTTTTGAATTTCGTATTCTTCTTGTGCCGGAACAAAAATATCATCTCCACGCTTTTCTAATTGTATTCCTAACTTGCGAAATACAGCAGGAATCTGTCCCAAATTATCCCAACTTACCTCTTTAATTGTTAGGCTAGAGCGAGTCATTACCGCCATTCCAATCCAACTCCCTATCTCAATCATATCTGGAAGGATACGATGTGTACACCCTCCTAGCGAAGATACTCCTTCGATGCTCAGTAAGTTTGAGCCTACTCCACTAATTTGGGCACCCATGCTATTTAACATACCACAAAGTTGTTGAATATAGGGTTCACAAGCGGCATTATAAATCGTTGTTGTTCCTTTGGCTAACACAGCTGCCATAATAATATTTGCAGTTCCTGTTACAGAGGCCTCATCGAGTAACATTGACGTACCCTTTAATTCTTTGGCTTCAACGCCATAAAAGTGTTCTTCTTTATTGTATCTAAAAGTAGCTCCTAAGTTTATAAAACCTTCAAAATGGGTGTCTAAACGTCTTCGACCAATTTTATCGCCTCCAGGTCTTGGAATATATCCTCTTCCAAATCGTGCTAATAGAGGTCCAACAATCATAATAGACCCTCGTAGAGAGCTTCCGTCTCTTTTAAAATCTGCAGATTCTAAATACGCTAAATTAATCTCATCTGCTTGAAAACTATACGAGTTGGCTCCAAGCTTTTCAATTTTCACCCCTAATTCACCAAGAATAAAAATAAGCTTATTCACATCGATAATATCGGGGATATTGTTAATAACAACTTTTTCTGGAGTTAATAAAACTGCGCAAAGTATTTGTAATGCTTCATTTTTTGCTCCTTGAGGAGTTATAGTACCATTTAGGGTGTGCCCACCTTCAATTTTAAATGATGCCATGGTTACCGTTTTCTATTTTTATTGGAATGATTTTTATGCTTTGTGTTTTTAGAACCTTGACCCTGAGACTTTGTTTTTTTAAGAAGATTCGCACTATCTGACAAGACTTCCTTAGTGTCTCTAATATCTATTCTACCCTCAGAAAGTTCGAATAAATGATTAAAAATTACATCGTCTTCAACGGTGTCTTTGTTCCAGTTTAGGAAACACTTTTTCATGTGGTTTGCAATGGTATACACTAGTGTTTCTCTCATATCCCCTTCTTCCCAACTCAATGCAGTATCTATCATGGTTTGGATATTGTTTCCATAGAACTTGTATTTTGAAGCAGATTTAGGATACGCCAAGGGTTCTGGCTTTGCTTTTAACTCTTCTTCCGAAGGTTTTTCATAAGGTGAGTCTGCATCTAAGCGAAATTCTGCCATGATGTAGAGTTGATCCCATAGTTTGTGCTTAAAATCGGGAACATCTCTTAAATGGGGTTGTAAGTTACCCATTACGTCTATAATGGCTTTAGCCATTTTATTTCGTTCTTCTTTATCTTCTAAAGCAACGCAATGGTCTACTAGTTTTTGGATATGTCTCCCATATTCTGGAATAATCATCAAGGGACGTTCGGAATTGTATTCTAAATCAAATGTCATTATATCGTGAAGTAATTTCTTAGTTTAAGTGTTTGCAAAATACGGATTTATTTTGGGTTTGGCCTCTGTGGCTACCCTATAATCTTAAGTTTTGCAAATTGTAATAATAATTTCTTTTTTCCAATAGTTCCGAATTGGATTTCGGCTTTTTTATTAGCCCCATTCCCTTCAAGGGCAATAACTTCTCCTTTTCCAAAGCGATTGTGTTCAACAATGTTTCCAACGGCAATCTTATCGTCAAATAAATTGGTTGGACCCGAAGTGTGTGAAACTTTTTTTAGATTTTTAGGTGGAGTAAAACTCGGTGTTTTTGAAGCATTACGTTCTTGTCGTTGCTTTTGTATGGGTTTTTGAAAGCGTATTTGTTTTGGAGCGTCTCCAAAAATATCGCTATCCACAAATCGGTTTGTAGTTGAAACGGGTGTTTTAGGAGCTATATATTCTATAAAAGATTCGTCTATTTCTTCTAAAAACCTACTCGGTTCCCCATCGGTAAGTTTACCCCAACGATAACGTGTTTGTGCATAACTTAGATAGGCTTGCTTTTCGGCACGAGTTAGGGCTACATAAAACAATCTTCGCTCCTCTTCCAATTCACTTCGAGTATTCATGCTCATGGCAGAAGGAAATAAGTTTTCTTCTAAACCAACGATATATACATACGGAAACTCTAATCCTTTAGCCAAGTGAATGGTCATTAACGACACTCTTGGACCATCGTCTTTTTTATCGGAATCGAAATCTGTAGCTAATGCAACATCCTCTAAAAACACAGGCAAGGAAGCATCTTCTCCTGCTTCAATCTTATCGGTAATAAAATCTTTAATCCCGTTGAGTAATTCTTGTATGTTTTCAATTTTACTTACCCCTTCTGGAGTAGCATCTTTTTCTAAATCTTTTATAATTTGAATTTGCTTTACCACTAGCTCTGCAATTTCAAAAGCATTTTTGGTTTGCAGTTCTATTTGCAAACGCAATATCATATTCAAGAAATTTTGAAGTTTGGTCTTCGTTCCTGAGTTGAGTTTTAAGTCAATCTTATCAAGATGCTTTAAAATTTCAATTATAGGTTTCTTGTAATGGTTTGCCGCAATGGTAAGTTTATCTATGGTTGTTGCCCCGATACCTCTTGCCGGATAATTGATGATGCGTTTTAAGGCTTCTTCATCATTGGGGTTAATTAACACCCGTAAATACGAAAGTAAATCTTTGATTTCTTTACGCTGATAAAATGAAATTCCCCCGTAAATTCTATACTTAATATCTTTTTTACGCAATGCATCTTCCATAGCTCTCGATTGCGCATTGGTACGATACAGAATTGCAAACTGATCGGCTTGCAATTGCAAATTCATCATATTATCGAAAATAGACTGTGCAACAAAACGACCTTCTTCACCATCGGAAATGGTTCGCATTACTCGAATGGGTTCTCCAGCCTCATTAGAAGTCCACACCTCTTTATCGAGTTTGGTTTTGTTTTTTTCTATAACGGAGTTTGCTGCGTTTACAATATTTTTTGTTGAACGGTAATTTTGTTCGAGCTTAAAGGTTTTAACGTCTGGATAGTCTTTCTGAAAGCTTAATATGTTTTGAATATTTGCACCACGAAAAGCATAAATACTTTGTGAGTCGTCTCCTACCACACAAATATTTTGAAAACGATCTGCAAGCGCTCTTACAATAAGGTATTGTGAATGATTGGTATCTTGGTACTCATCTACTAAAATGTATCTGAAACGGTCTTGATATTTTGCCAACACCTCTGGAAAACGTGTTAATAGCTCGTTGGTCCTCAACAACAGATCATCAAAATCCATAGCTCCCGACTTAAAGCAACGCTCCACATATTCCTTATAAATCTCTCCTACTTTTGGCCTACTCGCCATAAGGTCTGCTTCTTGTAAGTCTGAATTATTAAAATAAGCTCTAACAGTAATCAGTGAATTTTTAAAAGAGGAGATTCTACTGAGTACTTGCTTCGGTTTATAACGTTCCTTATCTAACCCCATCTCTTTAATAATGGCCGTAATTAATCGAACGGAATCTTGCGTATCGTAAATGGTAAAA
Organism: Flavobacteriaceae bacterium; assembly: GCA_965659555.1. Lineage (GTDB taxonomy): Bacteria > Bacteroidota > Bacteroidia > Flavobacteriales > Flavobacteriaceae > Polaribacter. Next base: position 4,948 of record CBFHVY010000087.1, on the reverse strand, counting down.
TTCGAAGGAAATCCAAGTTTGTCAGCTTCGGCCCTTAGTATTCTTGCAAACACTGAGTGAAACGTACCCATCCATAAATTCTTAGCCTCACTCACGCCGACAACTTTAGCAATTCGTTCTTTCATTTCTCGCGCTGCCTTATTGGTAAACGTTAGGGAGAGAATATTAAAAGAATCGACTCCTAAATTCATTAAATGAGCTATTCTATAGGTAAGTACACGAGTTTTACCAGAACCCGCTCCAGCAATAATAATCATAGGTCCGTCCTTTTGAAGAACGGCTTCTCGTTGTGCAGGATTTAAAGTATCTAGGTAATTAGCCAAGGATTGTGTTTTTAGCGGTTCAAAAATAGCATTACTAATTGATGAAACCAATAAAATGGGAGGTGATTTTTTAATATACTTCTGTTTTTTTTACACACTTAAATTTGATTTAACCCAAAGAATAAAATACTTTTGGGGTTATGGAAGATATATTACTAGAAGGTCTTATGTATGCCTTACCTGCTTTGGTAACAGGTGCCGTTGCTTTTTATTTTTTTAGTGGCTATATAAAACAGACCCATCACTTGTCTGAAATGGATATGCTTACTGAAAAGAAAAAGCAATCGCTTCCAATCAAATTACAAGCTTACGAACGCATGTTGTTGTTCTGCGAGCGGATACATCCAGTTAAATTGCTCATTCGTGTGCAACCTGTAGGTAGCGCTACTCAAGAGTACCTTCAGCTCTTATTAAGCACCATAGAACAAGAGTTTGAACATAATATGGTGCAGCAATTATATCTTTCAGACACGAGTTGGAATGCACTACTAACAACAAAAACGGCTATTCTTAATAAATTAACCTTGTTAGCCAAAGATTCCACTGATGCAACTGCATTCAGAGCACAGGTACTAGACTACTATCAAAACAATGTGTCCCCTACTTTAACTGCCATTGCTGTGTTAAAAACCGAAGCGAAAAAGCTTTTATAACGAAATCCTTAGGCCTACCTGAAAAGTTCTTCCTTGAGTAGCGTATCCAATTACCGATTCAAAAGCTGTATTAAATAGGTTGTTTACACTGGCAAAAGTAGCTACTTTACCCTCTAATATCGTGTGTTGTATGTTGATGTCAAATAGATCGTATCTTGGTAATTGTCGCTCCTTAACAGTAAAGGTGGTGCTGTCGTAAAAACTACCAAAACGCTCACCAGTTACCATATATCGAAGTCCTAAACGCGTTTGCTTGGCTAATGCCAACGTAACATTGCCACTCAGTTTATGTTTGGGGATGTAAAAGTTGTCTGAGGTTTTATCGGTATACATATACCCTAGGTCTAATGAAACATTCG
>CBFHVY010000087.1:0-3603 GCA_965659555.1 Flavobacteriaceae bacterium | reverse complement strand
CATAGCCAATCCTTCAAAAATAATTGCATTGGCTTCTTCTCTATTAAAATATACAAGATCAAGTGTTAGTCCTTTGTTGAATTGCAGTGTTGACCCTAATTCGAAAGTTGTACTGGTCTCAGGGTTTAGATTGGTGTTTCCATAATCTGAAAATAACTGATAGGTACTCGGGGCAATAAATGCGGTGCTGTAGGAACTAAACCACTTTATCGACATCCCTGACTTAAACATCATGTTTTTAGAGAAGTTGATGTCGTACACAGTATGATTTCCATACAAACTGTGATGATTTAATCTTGCCCCAGCAAAAGCATTCCACCCAGAACGATGTGTATATACTAGCGATGCATAGGGGTCTAGTGTAGTGTAGTTTGCCAAATCGGCATTGATTACTGCATAAGGCGATTCTGTTTCGTTACGGTGTTCTTGAAGATTTATACCAGTAATGAGTTCTAGCTGAGAAGTTAATCGATACTTATGAAATAGGTCTATAAAAACACTTTGTCCCTCAAAACTAGATCGGCCAAAAGATACGTCAGTTCTAGAAATGGTGTTTATAGAACTGGTAAATTTAAGTGCTCCTTTAGTGTGTTTAAAACTTCCATTAAGCCCATATCTGTATTGGGTTTGTGTTCCATAATTTGAGAGAGCATCAGTATAACTACCTCCATCATAATTGTAATTGAAACGATCGTGATGAAAAAAGGTATTTAGTTGTGATTGCTCATTTAGTTTATATCCTAGCTGTATAAAAGTATTTCGTTTATAAAAAGGATCTTCTTCAAATGGTGTTGAGTCCTTAGACGCTGCAGATGACATACCCTCTACTCCTTCGAGACTTAATGAGGTTTGATACGTCCACCTACCAAGGGTTCCATTAAGCATTAGACTTTGTTGTGTTTGGTTAAGCTCTAGATTGTGTTCTTTACTCGTGGCATTTGTACCCACACGAACCTCATAAGTTGCATCTACTACAGTTTTTGTTGCCTCTTTTAAGATGATATTAATCACCCCAGTTGCAGCACCTGAACCATAAAGGGTTGATGAAGCGCCTTTGAGCACTTCTATTCGTGCTATTTGTTGCACATTTAAAAACCGAAGATCAAACTCTTGATTAATACCAGACGCATCTGAAACGGGAACTCCATTAATTAAAAACAGTACTTGTCTCCCTCGTCCTCCACGAATAAAAACACCTCTGGGTTCAGATGGATTGGTTTGAGCCCCTTTAATTTCAATTCCTGGAATCATGTTAAGTAAGGAAGCTACCGTAGCACCTGGGTGGTTTTTAATGTCTTGTTGGGTAATTGTATAAAGTACTTTCCCTATATGTTCTTTTTTCTGTGCAAACTTTGTAGCGGTAAGAACTACTTCCTCTAAAGCTTCAGTTTTTGTTGTTGTTTGAGCTAGTCCAATAGTGCATGTAAGTAATACAAGTATGGTTACCACTAGTTGTAGTGGATGTTTCATAAAATTGATTTAATTTATTAAAAATAAATCAGGTAAAATTTTTCGTACAGTAATTCGTACACAAACCTTTATCCCGAAAGTTGTTACTCCTGATTTAAGGCAGGTCTCCTGACTTGCGTCTTGTAACAAACCTTCCCATTTTATAAAACAGTGGTTAAAGTACCTGTTACAAGCTTTATAGCTTACAGTTGCGGGAACAGTCTAGGAATTGAAAGTTGTGTTGCACAGTATCGCACCTAGTTCCCTTTTAATTCAATCCTACAGTGTGTAGGACTAAAACCTAAAATCCCGGCAAAAGTAGGAAATATTATCTCATAAAACAGATAAGCAAAAAACATTTTGTAATCTTGCAGTAGTAAAAATTTCACATGAAGAGAGTATTAAAAAGGTGTATTCTAATCGTTATAAGTTGTGTGTTTCTTAGTATGTGTTCTAAGAAAGAAACAACAAAACCTTCTCTTTCAACAAATAAAAGTACTACTTTAGTTAACTACGCTAAAGGTTTTGTTTTAGAGGAAGTTAACTCAGGTTTTTTGTTGAGTATTAAAACACCTTACCCCGAAGAAAAAGCTCCCCTTCGTTATTATTTTGGAAAAGGAAATCCTCCCGAAAACAGTATTAAAATCCCAAGCCCTATACAACGATTTGTTGCGACGTCTACAACACACATCCCCATGATTGAAGCTTTAGGTAAAGAAGAAGCACTCGTAGGGTTCCCCAATACCAGATATGTATCTTCAGCAAAAACAAGAAGTCGCATTGATGCTGGTTTAATTAAAGAAATCGGACAAGAAGCCTCTTTAAATACAGAGCTGGTATTATCCTTAGCTCCAGATATTATTATTGCATTTAGTATGCAGCATACGAATACAACATTAGATCTATTTGAACGTTCGGGAATTCCAGTGGTATACAATGGCGATTGGTTAGAAGAAACACCCTTAGGAAGAACTGAATGGATAAAAGTTTTTGGGGTGTTATTTGATCAATTAGAAGAAGCAACAGCAATATTTACCACCATAGAACAAGAATACCTTACTGCTCAAAAGCTTGCAAAAACACAACAACACAAACCAACAATACTCTCTGGAGCCATAATGAATAATGATGTTTGGTATTTACCAAGTGGGGATAGCTTTGTAGCGCAATTTTTAAAAGACGCTAACACAGCATATTTATGGGCAGAAACTACAGGGAAAGGTAGTAAGTCTTTGAGCTTTGAAACCGTATTTTCTAGAGCAAATACTGCAGACTATTGGATTGCTCCTGGGTATTACACCAGTAAAAAGCAAATGTTGAATAGTAATTCTCATTATGCGCAATTCAATGCCTTTAAAAATGACAGAATATACACCATAGCAACAAAAACAGGGGCTACAGGAGGGGTTTTGTATTATGAATTGGGACCTACTCGACCTGACTTGATATTAAAGGACTTGATTAAGATTACAAATCCTGAGCTTTTACCCACCTACGAGCTTACTTTTTTTGAGCTTTTAAAATAAGGTTATTTGTCCGTCACCCCCATTGTTTGTGGCCACATCATCGTCTTCATCACTTTCTTCTTTAGGAGCAGTATGTAACACTTCTTGCTCGTCAACGACTTCAACATCTTCTACTTTATCTGCTTCAGGCTCTTCGTAAGCTAAGGGCTCTAAAAGATTAACCTGTTTTATCTTTTCTTTGGTTAACTGATTTCCTTGCGCTTTAATACCTTTTACAGCAATGAACTCCTCTAGATGTACTGTTTCATTTTCTAAGGATCGCTTAGAATACTGTACTTCTACCATTGGTCTATAATCTGTGGCAATAATCTCTAGTTGTGAGTTTGGATGCTCAGATATAAAAAGTTCTTCTTTCTCTGGAGATTCAATTAAAAAGCGTTTGATATAATAACGTTCTTTTTCTCCATCGTAATACAACGCTGAAATGGGTTTGTTAGGATTCCATTTTTCTAACACAATCATATCGTCTTCAAAACGCATTAATAAGTTGGGGGTTACTGCTTTTATTTTTCCAGACTGTGTTGCGATAAGCAACTTGTCTTCGGCTTTAAATTGCCCAAGGAGTTCTCCCCTGCCATCAACATTTAAGCGCTGTACAGCGTCATCAAACCAAATTTTACGCGGTTTT
>CBFHVY010000086.1:0-9553 GCA_965659555.1 Flavobacteriaceae bacterium | reverse complement strand
AGTCAATCACCATTAATATCGGCAGCATCACTTCCCATATAAAAACGACTTATGGTACTAAACGCATTATTAAGTTGTTCTGTAAAGCTTCCGTCTCGATTGTTGATATAGTAATAATCATCTTCATGAAAGTCATTAGCAATATACAAGTCGTCCCATCCATCATTATTAAAATCGGCTATTGAGGCACTAAGACCATAGCCATTGCTTCCTCCAAAAATACTCGCTTGTTCACTTACATCTTTAAATAGACCGTTGGTATTTTGAAGTAAAACATCTCCTACAAGTGGAGCTCTTTTAGAACGAACCGAAGCAGGACCATACGAAACGTTGGTATGTACGGCATGATTGACAATGTATACATCTAGATCGTTGTCTTTATCATAATCAAAAAAGTACGCTTGTGTAGCGTAGCCTTTAAAGTCGAGTCCGAATTCTTTGGCCTTTTCAGAAAAAGTACCATCACCATTATTTATATACAGTTCATTGTGCCCTTCGAAGTCTAATAAACCAGAAACAGCACAAACATAAATGTCTAGTAAACCATCTTGGTTAATGTCCACCATACTTACTCCGGTACTCCAACTCGCTTTCCCTTCAATATTGGCTTTTGAAGAGATGTCTTCAAAGTTTAAATTTCCTTTATTGAGGTAGAGTTTGTTTTTGCCAGTATTAGAAACAAAGAATAAATCATCGAGACCATCATTATTAATATCTCCAGCAGCAACACCACCACCATTATAATAATATATGTAGTTTATAATGCTGTGATTGGCATCTTCTTTTAAGGTGTTTTTAAAAGTGATTTGTGATTTTTCTACTGGAACCTCTTTAAAAAGATAATCAGGCTCTGTTGTAGGTGTAGAACAGCTAACGAACGCTAATACGATGATATAAAATATCTTAGCGGTCTTTTGAGGGAATTGAATACATATTTTTTGAAAAGCAATCATGCCTCAAATATATGTTTTTTTCTATTTTATGTTAATGTTGTGTTAATTAAAATTGACTTCTAAAGCTTAAAATCAATTTACCATCATTGAAGTTAAAGTCATTTGTTGTGCTTTTCCCAATCACATATCCTAAGTTTACACGAGTTTTCTGCAATTGAAAAGAATAGCCCGCTCCTAGACCTAAAAATTGCTCCGTTTCTTGAATGCTGTTTTTTACTACTCCAAAATCAGTAATCGTATATAGGTAGGAATCTTGAGCAGTAATATATCGGTATTCTAGATTGAAGAAACTATACTGAGGACTAAAAATACTCTGCTCATTAAATCCTCTTAGGCTATTGGCGCCCCCAATTCTGTAGAGTTCATTAACTACATAGGTGTCACTTTTTAAATATCCCGATGTATTTTGAAGAAATATGGCTTGCCGTTCAGAAATATCAAAAGTATAAGAGGCTTGTAGTGCTATTTTATATTGAGTGTTGGTGGCCGTCGTTCCTTTTCGTTTTCCTAGGGCTGTGCTTACTTGAAGCATTGCCTTGGTTGGGTATAGGTTGTTTGGATGCGGTTTGATATAAGTATACCCCACTGAAATAAAGGAATTGGAGTATGGATCTATTTGGTTGAGACTATTTTCTTGGATTATCGAAGAATTTTCGGTTTCGAAGGCAGTATATATGGTCTTGTTTGGATGAGGTGAATACCCCAGTGCAGCTGTAAACCGTGTATTTAAAAAACTAGAGTCTTGTTTGTAGATAGTAAAGTCTACAGTCAACTTCATTGGAGTCTTCAATACATAGGGGAGTTCACTATGGAATAGAAACTCTTGTCGTTGGTTTCCTATGCTATTCCAAAAGAGTCGTATCGTTTCTCCGCTATGCAGTGCGTTAACAAGATTGAGGTCTAGTGTACCATTAAATAATAGCCCCTTTCCGTTTTCTTTAGACGTAAAATTAACCAATCCATCGAAACTACTGGCTTCTTTTTGTTTTAGATATAAATAAAGTAAGGTAGAGTCTCTGGTAAATAAGGCTTCAGGTGCTTTTAGCTCTTCAACAAAAGAGAGCGATGAAATAAGTTTAGAGAGCTCCTTTGTTTTTTTAGATGTAAATAGAGGTTTCTTTTCTAAAGGAAGGACGTTCTTTAAAAAGCTTCTGGGAAACCGCTCATAGCCTTTTATGATTACTGAGTTAATGACTCTTGCTTTTGATGAGAGTACACTAACTTCGGCAGACATTTGATTCTGCTGAATCTTAATATTCTTAAGTTTCACCTCGGCAAAACTTTGTCCCTTTTCTTCTAACTTTTTTGAAATACCTGCCAAATAAGCTTCGAGGTTTGTAAAGGGGATGTGTATTAAGGATTGACTAACAATAGCTTCATCGAGTAAAACCTGAGGGAGTTGTAGTTTAATCTCTACTATTTTAAAGCCCAAGATTACTGTGGTAGTAATTCTATCTTTTTCGGTTGATGAACTTTGTACAAAAGCAGAAATAAACCCTACCTTTTTTAAACTGTCTATTTTTTGTTCAACTTCTAAAAAAAGAGCGTTTTTGTTGGGATGTGTTTTTTGATAGGAAATTTCGATGTTTTGAGTAGAGGATTCATTTTCTAAAACGATCAATTTTAAGGTGACAGATTGCGAAAAAATTCCGGCAGGGAATCCAAAAAAAGCAATCAGTCCTAAAAAGTGTAAAAATTTCAATCTTAAAAAAAGGTTTTGAGCTTCTCAAAAGTAGTATAAAATCAATTAATTGAGCGCGATTTTAAATTCCAAAGAAAAAATAACTCACTGATATTTGAATAAATAGAAATTAGTTGTACATTTGCGCACTCTTAAAAAGAGAGTACGTTTAAGTAAAAACACAAAAACAGTAATAATTTAGTATGCCAACTATTCAACAATTAGTTCGTAAAGGAAGAACCAAAATAACTAAGAAGAGTAAATCGGCTGCTTTGTCGTCTTGTCCTCAAAGACGTGGAGTATGTACACGTGTGTACACTACAACACCAAAGAAACCAAACTCTGCAATGCGTAAAGTTGCAAGGGTAAGGTTAACCAACGGAAACGAGATTAACGCGTACATCCCAGGTGAAGGACACAACTTACAAGAGCACTCGATAGTATTAGTTAGAGGTGGAAGGGTAAAAGATTTGCCAGGAGTAAAGTATCACGTAGTACGTGGAGCTTTAGATACTGCCGGAGTTGAGGGAAGAACTCAACGAAGATCAAAGTATGGTGCAAAACGCCCAAAAAAGTAATTATTTAGTAACTTTTTTAATGTAAAGACATGAGAAAAAGAAGAGCGAAAAAAAGAGTCCTTTTACCGGATCCAAAATTTAATGATCAGTTAGTTACACGTTTCGTGAACAACTTGATGTGGGATGGTAAAAAGTCTGTAGCGTTCAAAGTATTTTACGATGCATTAGACATTGTAGAACAAAGAAAAACAGATGAAGAAAAGACTTCATTAGAGATTTGGAAAGAAGGATTATCAAATGTGATGCCTCACGTAGAAGTACGTTCCAGAAGAGTAGGTGGAGCAACCTTCCAAATTCCAATGCAAATTAGACCAGATCGTAAAGTATCTATGGCTATTAAATGGATGATTTTGTATGCGCGTAAGCGTAACGAAAAAACCATGGCACAACGTTTAGGAGCTGAGATTTTAGCAGCTGCAAAAGAAGAAGGTGCTGCTGTTAAAAAGCGTACTGATACGCACAAAATGGCAGAAGCAAACAAAGCATTCTCTCACTTCAGATTTTAATAACCATGGCTAGAGATTTAAAATTAACAAGAAATATAGGTATTGCAGCACATATTGATGCTGGAAAAACTACAACTACAGAACGTATTCTTTACTACACTGGAGTATCTCACAAAATTGGTGAAGTACACGATGGTGCAGCAACTATGGACTGGATGGAACAAGAGCAGGAAAGAGGTATTACCATTACTTCTGCTGCGACTACTTGTACTTGGCAGTTTCCTTTAGAAAACGCACAACCCACTCCAGAAACACAAGGATACCACTTTAATATTATCGATACTCCTGGCCACGTAGATTTTACCGTTGAGGTAAACAGATCATTACGTGTGTTAGATGGTTTAGTATTTTTATTTAGTGCTGTTGATGGTGTTGAGCCACAATCTGAAACTAACTGGAGATTAGCCGATAACTATAAAGTACCAAGAATTGGTTTCGTAAATAAAATGGACCGTCAAGGATCTGATTTTATGAACGTAAACAGACAGGTAAAAGAAATGTTAGGATCTAACGCAGTGCCAATCGTTCTTCCTATTGGAGAAGAAGCAGATTTTAAAGGTATTGTAGACTTAGTGAAGAACAGAGCTATTATCTGGCATGAGGATACTCAAGGAGCAACTTTTGATGTGATTGAGATTCCAGAAGAATTAAAAGAAGAAGCAAGACAATATAGAGCTTTATTAATTGAAGAAGTTGCAGGGTACGACGAAAACTTATTAGAGAAATTCATGGAAGATGAAGACTCTATTACAGAAGAAGAAGTACACGCTGCTTTAAGAGCTGCAGTAATGGATATGTCTATCATTCCAATGATTTGTGGTTCTGCATTCAAAAACAAAGGAGTTCAATTCTTATTAGATGCTGTATGTCGTTACTTACCATCTCCTGTAGATAAAGAAGCGATTATTGGAACAGATCCAGATTCTGGAGAAGAAATCTCTAGAAAACCAAGTGTAAACGATCCGTTTTCTGCATTAGCATTTAAAATTGCTACCGATCCTTTCGTAGGTCGTTTAGCATTCTTTAGAGCCTATTCAGGTAGATTAGATGCAGGTTCTTATATCTTGAACAACCGTTCAGGTAAAAAAGAGCGTATCTCTCGTATCTATCAAATGCACTCGAATAAACAAAACGCTATCGATTTTATTGAAGCTGGAGATATTGGAGCTGCTGTTGGATTTAAAGACATTAAGACTGGAGATACCATGTCTGATGAAAAAAATCCTATCATTTTAGAAAGTATGGATTTCCCAGATCCAGTAATTGGTATTGCTGTAGAGCCTAAAACCAAAGCTGACGTTGATAAGTTAGGGATGGCCTTAGGAAAGTTAGCAGAAGAAGATCCAACCTTTACGGTTAGAACTGATGAAGCTTCAGGGCAAACCATTATTTCAGGAATGGGAGAATTACACTTAGATATTATTGTAGACCGTTTGAAGCGCGAGTTTAAGGTTGATGTTAACCAAGGACAACCTCAAGTAGAATACAAAGAAGCACTTACTGCAAGTGCAGATCATAGAGAAGTATATAAAAAGCAATCTGGAGGTAGAGGTAAATTCGCAGATATCGTGTTTACTATGGAGCCTGCAGAAGAAGGAGTTCAAGGATTAGTTTTTGAATCTATCATTAAAGGGGGTAACGTTCCAAAAGAATTTGTACCATCTGTAGAGAAAGGATTCAAAGAAGCTATGAAAAACGGTCCTTTAGCTGGATATGAAATGGACTCTATGAAAATTACATTGAAAGATGGATCTTTCCACCCTGTGGATTCAGATCAGTTATCTTTCGAATTAGCTGCTAAAATGGGTTACAAAGCTGCTGCGAAACAAGCAAGAGCGGTAATTATGGAGCCTATTATGAAATTAGAAGTACTTACTCCAGAAGAAAACATGGGAGATATTGTTGGTGACTTAAACAGAAGAAGAGGTCAAGTAAACGATATGAGCGATAGAGCTGGATCTAAAGTTGTAAAAGCTTTAGTGCCTTTATCAGAAATGTTTGGATATGTAACTTCATTACGTACATTATCATCTGGTAGAGCTACGTCTACTATGGAATTCTCGCACTATGCAGAAACTCCATCGAATATTTCAGAAGAGGTAATTTTAAAAGCTAAAGGTTAATTCAAGAAAAGATGAGTCAAAAAATTAGAATAAAATTAAAATCTTACGATTACAACTTAGTAGACAAATCTGCTGAGAAAATTGTAAAGACGGTAAAAAGTACTGGAGCTGTTGTAAACGGACCCATTCCATTACCAACTAATAAGAAGATTTTTACAGTATTACGTTCACCACACGTAAACAAAAAATCGAGAGAACAATTTCAATTATCTGCTTACAAGCGTTTGTTAGATATCTATAGTTCATCATCAAAAACTATCGATGCTTTAATGAAACTTGAATTGCCAAGTGGAGTTGAAGTGGAGATCAAAGTATAAGTAGATACTCCGATTTTATTATCGGAATCTCATTAGAGAATATACATGTCCGGAGGGTTACGCGAAGGAAAAACGGTAAAAATACATTCAGGGTTAGAAGGTATTTTAACCCTGAATTTTTAAGTAACAAAAGGAAAATTAAATAAATTAATAATTAATAATTATGTCTGGGTTAATAGGAAGAAAAATTGGAATGACCAGCTTATTCGATGAAAACGGGAAGAATATTCCTTGTACAGTAATCGAAGCAGGTCCTTGCGTTGTTACCCAAGTCAGAACCGAAGAGGTTGACGGATACAATGCGTTACAACTTGGTTTCGATGACAAAAAAGCAAAGAGTTCTAACAAAGCGTTAGACGGTCACTTTAAAAAAGCTGGCACCACTGCTAAAAGAAAAGTCGTTGAATTTCAAGGATTCGAACAAGAGTATAAATTAGGAGATTCAATAACAGTAGAAGAGTTTACTGAAGGAGAGTTTGTTGATGTGTCTGGAGTTTCAAAAGGAAAAGGTTTTCAAGGAGTTGTTAAACGTCACGGATTCGCTGGTGTTGGACAAGCAACTCATGGTCAACATAACCGTTTAAGAGCACCAGGTTCTATTGGAGCTGCTTCATATCCTGCAAGAGTTTTTAAAGGAATGAAAATGGCCGGTAGAATGGGTGGAGAAAAAGTAACAGTTCAAAACTTACGAGTATTAAAAGTTGTTCCAGAAAAGAACATACTAGTAGTAAAGGGAGCAATTCCTGGTCATAAAAACTCGTACATAACTATTCAGAAATAATGAAAGTAGCAGTTTTAGACATCACAGGAAAAGATACGGGAAGAAAAGTTGAACTTTCTTCAGACGTATTTGCAATAGAGCCAAACAACCATGCTATTTACTTAGATGTAAAGCAGTATTTGGCTAATCAAAGACAAGGTACTCACAAGGCTAAAGAAAGAGCTGAGATCGTGGGTAGTACACGTAAGATTAAAAAACAAAAAGGTACTGGTACTGCTCGTGCAGGAAGTATCAAGTCTCCAGTTTTTAGAGGTGGTGGACGTGTTTTTGGTCCTAGACCAAGAAGCTATAGCTTTAAGTTAAACAAAAACTTAAAAAGATTAGCTCGTAAATCTGCGTTAAGTATACAAGCAAAAGATAACAATTTAGTAGTTATTGAAGACTTTAACTTCGATACTCCAAAGACTAAAAACTTCATTAACGTGTTGAAAGCATTACAGTTAGATGCCAAAAAGTCTTTGTTTGTGTTGGGAGAGTCAAATAATAACGTATATTTGTCGTCGCGCAATTTAAAAAGCTCTAAAGTTGTAAGTAACTCAGGATTAAGTACTTATAGTATTTTAAATGCAAACACAGTAGTGTTATCTGAGAGCACTTTAGAAGAAATTAATTCAAATTTAAGTAAATAGGCTTCAACATGAGTATTCTAATTAAACCTATTATCACGGAAAAAGCAACCAACGATAGCGAGTTATACAACCGTTATACATTTGTTGTTGCTAAGGGCGCAAACAAGTTAGAAATTAAAGGAGCTGTAGAAGCTGCTTATGGTGTTTCTATCGAAAGCGTAAAAACCTTAAACTACCCAGTAAAAAGAACTACTAAATACACTAAGAATGGTTTAGTATCTGGTATGAAAGGTGGCTACAAAAAAGCAATTGTGCAGTTAGCAGAAGGAGAAAGTATTGATTTTTATAACAATCTTTAAGAAAAGAACATGTCAGTTAGAAAATTAAAACCAATAACACCAGGTCAGCGTTTTAGAGTTGTAAATGGGTTCGACGCCATAACAACTGATAAGCCGGAGAAAAGTTTACTTGCTCCGAAAAAAAGATCTGGAGGTCGAAACAGTCAAGGTAGAATGACTACCCGCAACATTGGTGGTGGTCATAAACAAAAGTATCGTATTATCGATTTTAAAAGAGATAAGAGCGGTGTACCTGCAACAGTAAAAACTATTGAGTACGATCCAAACCGTACTGCATTTATTGCATTAGTTCATTATGCTGATGGAGAAAAGCGTTATGTAATTGCACAAAACGGTTTACAAGTAGGACAAACTATTGTATCTGGAGAGGGTGTAAGTCCTGAAATAGGAAATGCAATGCCTTTAAGCAACATTCCTTTAGGAACTACGATTTCTTGTATTGAATTACGTCCAGGACAAGGAGCTGTTATGGCTCGTTCTGCGGGTTCTTTTGCACAGTTAATGGCAAAAGAAGGAAAATATGCTACGGTTAAATTACCATCTGGAGAAACGCGTTTAATCTTGTTAACCTGTATGGCAACTATTGGAGTGGTATCGAATTCTGATCATCAATTACTAGTATCTGGTAAAGCAGGTAGAAGCAGATGGTTAGGTAGAAGACCACGTACGAACCCAGTAAGAATGAACCCAGTTGATCACCCAATGGGTGGTGGAGAAGGACGTGCTTCTGGAGGACATCCAAGATCTAGAAATGGTATCCCTGCAAAAGGATTTAAAACCAGATCTAAAACCAAAGCGAGTAATAAATATATTATAGAACGTAGAAAGAAATAATAAGTTATGGCAAGATCATTAAAAAAAGGACCGTACGTTCACTATAAGTTAGAGAAAAAAGTGATGGCCAATGTAGAGTCAGGAAATAAAGCAGTAATTAAAACATGGTCTAGAGCCAGTATGATTACTCCTGATTTTGTGGGTCAAACTATTGCAGTACACAACGGAAAACAATTTGTTCCTGTATATGTTACCGAGAATATGGTAGGTCATAAATTAGGTGAATTTTCACCAACACGTTCTTTTAGAGGACACGCAGGTGCAAAAAATAAAGGAAAAAAATAGTAGGATATGGGAGTTCGTAAAAAAAACATGGCAGATCAGTTAAAAGAAGCTAAAAAGCAACGTGCTTTTGCAAAGCTTACTAACTGTCCTACATCACCAAGAAAAATGCGTTTAGTAGCAGATCAAGTAAGAGGTGTAGAAGTTGAAAAAGCATTACAAATCTTAAAGTTTAGCCCTAAAGAAGCATCTAGAAATTTAGAGAAGTTATTACTTTCTGCCATTGCAAACTGGCAAGCTAAAAACGAAGATGCAAGTATTGAAGAAGCTGGCTTATTTGTGAAATCTATTTGTGTAGATAGCGCAGGGATGTTAAAGAGATTAAGACCCGCTCCACAAGGTCGTGCACATAGAATTCGCAAGCGTTCTAATCACGTTACCTTAGAGTTAGGAAGTAAAAATTTAAGCAATTAATCAAAGTAGACATGGGACAAAAAACTAATCCAATTGGAAATCGTTTAGGAATTATCAGAGGATGGGAATCTAACTGGTATGGAGGCAATGATTACGGAGATAAAATTGCTGAAGATGATAAGATAAGAAAGTATATTCATGCTCGATTATCTAAAG
>CBFHVY010000085.1:0-10028 GCA_965659555.1 Flavobacteriaceae bacterium | reverse complement strand
GGAAGTTTATCTAAATCAATCTTACCTCCCGTTTCTTCTACCAATTCAGATAAGCAGTTTAAATGCCCACCAGCTCCGTGATCGTGAATAGAGACAATAAAGTTTTCTTCACTTTCTACCATTCCACGAATGGCATTAGCGGCTCTTTTTTGCATTTCTGGATTCGATCGTTGAACAGCATTCAGTTCGATTCCTGAAGAAAACTCACCAGTATCTGCCGATGATACTGCTGCTCCTCCCATTCCAATTCTATAGTTGTCTCCTCCAAGGATAACAATTTTATCTCCTTCTTTTGGGGTGTCTTTTAAGGCTTGACTTTCTTTTCCATATCCAATTCCACCAGCTTGCATAATTACCTTATCAAAGCCTAATTTGCGTGCATCTTCTTCGTGTTCAAAGGTTAATACAGATCCTGAAATTAAAGGTTGCCCGAATTTGTTTCCAAAATCAGAAGCTCCATTGGAAGCTTTAATTAAAATATCCATTGGTGTTTGATACAACCATTTGCGCTCTTGCATTTGCTCCCAGGGTCTATTTTCTTCTAAACGAGAATAAGAAGTCATGTAAACAGCTGTTCCAGCTAAAGGAATAGAACCTTTACCTCCTGCAAGTCGATCTCTAATTTCACCGCCCGAACCTGTTGCAGCACCATTAAAAGGTTCTACAGTAGTAGGGAAATTGTGTGTTTCTGCCTTTAATGAGATTACAGAATCAAATGCTTTTGTGGTATAATAGTCTGGAATATCTGCTCTTTGAGGAGCAAACTGCTCCACTTTAGGGCCTTTAATAAAGGCTACGTTATCCTTGTAAGCAGAAACAATATCGTTTGGATGTTGTTTTGAGGTTTCTTTAATCATTTTAAATAAAGAAGCAGGTTTTTCAACCCCATCAATCACAAAAGTTCCATTAAAGATTTTATGTCTACAGTGTTCAGAATTTACTTGCGAAAACCCAAACACTTCTGAATCGGTAAGCGAACGCCCAATCTTTTGAGCTACACCCTCTAGATATGTGATTTCTTCGTCACTCAAAGCCAATCCTTCTTGGATATTATAAGCAGCGATATCATCGATAGCTAATATAGGCTCTGGCTGAATGTCTATCGTAAAAATATCTTGATGTAAACCCTCGAATTTTTCAGAAATCATAGGGTCGAAGTTTGTGTAGTCTTTAGAAACACATTCAAACTCTTCTATTCTGAGTATGCCTGAAATTCCCATGTTTTGGGTAATTTCAACAGCGTTGGTACTCCAAGGAGTAATCATGGCTGCACGTGGACCAATAAAAAAAGCATCGATAGATGCTTGCTCAAGTTTAGGCTGATTGCCAAAAAGCCATTCTAATTTAGACTGTGAAGTGGCTGATACTTCTTTTGTTGTTTGAACAGCAAATATCTTACTGTTTGCGTTTCCAAAGAAATGAATCATTATGGACGTAATTTGGGTGGTTTATACGCGTGTAAATTTACGCTAATTAATTAAAAATCCCTATGAAAAGACCAACGAAAAATCAGAGTTATTCACGGGGTTTTAAACAATACTTTTTGGTGCTTATTTTTTGGCAAGTAACGCCATATAAAAGCCATCAAAACCAGAAATATGTGATAGTATACTTTGATCTTTTACAAAACTAAATTCAGCTCCAGCTTCAGATTGTAGAAAAGCATCGACTTGATTTTTGTTTTCTGAAGGTAGAATAGAGCAGGTGGCATACACTAATTTACCGCCTGGTTTAACCATCTTTGAATACGATTGCAGAATATCTTGTTGTGTAGCTCGTATACGATCGATAAAGTCGGGTTGAAGCTTCCATTTTGCATCCGGATTTCTTCTTAATACCCCAAGTCCTGAACATGGAGCATCAATTAGAACACGGTCTGCTTTGCCGTATAATTTTTTAATTGGTTTGGTAGAATCTATGGTTTTAAACTCTAAGTTGTGTACGCCATTTCTTCGGGCTCTTACTTTGAGTTTTTTCAATTTACTTTCGTAAATATCCATGGCAATAATCTGACCTTTGTTTTCCATTAAAGAAGCTAAATGAAGTGTTTTTCCTCCGGCACCAGCACACGTGTCGACTACTTTCATTCCTGGAGCAACGTCTAAGTATGGAGCTACCAGTTGAGAGGAAGCATCCTGAACTTCGAACCATCCTTTCTTAAAGGCTTCAGATTTAAATACATTCGAACGTTCACTTAGTTTTAAAGCTGATGGGTGATGTGGAACTGCTTCTGTAATAATGTTTTCGGTGCGTAAAGCTTTTTGGAGTTGCTCTCTAGTTATGTGAAGTGTATTCACTCTTAAAATTACATCTGCTTGTTGATTGAGCGAAGCAATTTCTTTGGTCCAAAGTGGTGCTCCTAATTCTTGAACACACAGCTCATCCATCCAATCGGGTAAAGCTTCTCTAAACTTTCTAATTTTAGACAACTCATCAAATTTCCCTTTTATCCGTCTACTTGGTGGTACACCAACCTGATTCCAGTCGGGGAGTGCAATTCCTTTTAAAATACACCACACCGAAAAGATTCGCCATAAATTATCACGATCGTAGGGTTCTTTTACTTCTGCGATTTCTGCATACAATCGTTTCCATCGAACAATTTCATAAATGGTTTCTGCAACAAATTTTCTATCTCTGCTTCCCCAACGCTTATCTCTTCGTAGCGCTTGTTCTACAGCTTTATCTGCGTAAACCCCCTCATTAAAAATGTCTCTAATGGCGTCTATAACTGCAAAAACTAGGTTTCGGTGTAATCTCACAAGTATCTATTTGATATGAGCTACAAAGGTATCAATTCTACAGGATAGCCAAATCATTATTTGATTTATTTCTTCCTCAATATGTTATGCTGTATTTCCTAAGATTCTGTATTTTCGTAACGTATCTACATAAGCCAAATTCGTGAGTCTTTTACAGAAACCCATTACCTATATTAAAGGCGTTAGTGCTGCAAGAGCTAGCTTGATTGCTGCTGAATTGGGTATTCGTACTGGACATGATTTACTCCATTTTTTCCCTTTTCGCTATATCGATCGCACTCGATTTTATACGATTTCAGAATTGGTCCCCGCACAGGCAGAAGTACAAATCTTAGGAAAGATCACCTCTATTCAGCAGGTTCAGCAACAACGCGGAAGTAGATTAGTTGCAAGTTTTACTGACGGAACGGGTACTATGGAATTGGTGTGGTTTAGAGCTCAAAAATGGTTTAAAGACAGTTTAAAGATCAATACGCCATATGTGGTGTATGGAAAACTAAATGAATATCAAGGGAGATACAGTATTGTTCACCCAGAACTAGAATTGGAGGCTGCTTACAAAAAATCGTTGCAAAGCACACTTCAACCCGTGTATCCCTCTACCGAAAAGTTAACTGCCAATGGGGTGAGCAATAAAATGATGCGCAGTTTTGTTCAAGAATTACTCAAAGAAGTATTGCATTCCATTCCAGAAAACCTGTCGTCTTCAGTACTACAAAAAGAGGGGCTTATGGGTAAAAGCGATGCATTATTGCACGCTCATTTCCCCAAGAACACGAAGTTACTGGCCGCTGCTCAAAAGCGTTTAAAGTTTGAGGAGTTGTTTTTTATTCAGTTGCAGCTCTTACAAAAGAAACGAATCAATAAGCAAAAAATTAAAGGCTATGTTTTTGAGACGGTTGGCGATACCTTTTCTAGCTTTTATCAAGATCACCTACCTTTTGAACTTACCAATGCTCAAAAGAGAGTATTGAAAGAAATTAGAAAAGATGTTGCTTCTGGAGCTCATATGAACAGACTTTTGCAAGGAGATGTGGGGTCTGGAAAGACCATAGTAGGTTTATTGGCTATGTTAATGGCCATTGATAATGGTTTTCAAGCATGTATTATGGCGCCTACAGAAATTTTAGCCACCCAGCATTACCATTCTATAGTGGAATTGTTAGGAGATATGCCCGTTTCTGTTGATTTACTCACTGGGTCTACAAAAACTAAAAAACGAAGACTACTCCATGAAGGCCTACAGAATGGTACCTTAAAAATATTAATAGGCACACATGCTTTGTTAGAAGATACCGTTCTATTTGCCAATTTAGGTTTAGCTATTATAGATGAACAACATCGATTTGGTGTGGCCCAACGCTCTAAATTATGGCATAAGAACCAATTACCACCTCATGTGTTGGTGATGACTGCCACGCCCATACCCAGAACTTTAGCCATGTCTGTTTATGGGGACCTAGACATTTCTATAATTGATGAATTACCTCCAGGAAGGAAAGAGGTAAAGACGGTACATCGATATGATAGTCATCGTTTATCTGTGTTTAAATTTATTAAAGATGAAATAGCTAAAGGAAGACAAATATATGTTGTGTATCCCTTGATTCAAGAATCAGAGGCTATGGATTATAAAGATTTAATGGATGGTTATGAGAGTATTTCTAGAGCGTTTCCATTGCCCGATTATCGAATAAGTATTGTTCATGGACAAATGAAACCTGATGATAAAGCCTATGAAATGAAACGCTTTGTTAAAGGGGAAACTCAACTTATGGTGGCTACAACGGTGATTGAAGTAGGGGTAAATGTTCCTAATGCCTCTGTTATGGTTATAGAAAGTGCTCAACGATTCGGATTGAGTCAATTACACCAATTACGTGGACGTGTAGGTAGGGGGGCAGATCAAAGTTTTTGTATTTTACTTACCGATTTTAAACTTTCTCAAGATGCTAAAACAAGAATTCAAACGATGGTTTCAACGTCAGATGGTTTCAAAATTGCTGAAGTTGATTTACAACTAAGAGGTCCTGGGAATATTATGGGAACTCAACAGAGTGGTGTACTCCAACTCAAAATAGCTGATGTTGTTAAAGATAGTGCTCTTTTAAAAAGCGCTAGGGCTGCTGCCATTCAGTTGCTTACCGATGATCCAAATTTAGCTTTAGCTAAAAACGCTCCAATACTAGTTGTTGCACAGCGTATGGCTAAAAAATCAGGAATATGGTCACATATTAGTTAGCCCTTTTCTAACCTTAATGTCTTTCTAGTATTCGTTAGCGAGTTTCGTTACAAATGCATCGAATTCTTGTACAAAAGAGGTGTATTTTTCACCAGTAGCTTTTCCGTTAAATCCTGTATGTATCTTGCGTACATTTCCTTTTTTATCAATAAAAATTGTGGTTGGATATGATAAGACATGATTTAACATCGGAAGTTTTTCTTGTGCTAGTACTTTGTCTGATGAACCATATTGCGCCAATAGAATTGGGTAGGGGATATCGATTCTTTGTTGCAAACGGGCTATTCTAGAAAAGGCTTTTTCGGGGGTCTTAGCCACTTCAAAAGCTAAAGCAACAAAAGCAAGGTCTTTGGTGCTATTTTCACGTGCATACTGACTGTAAAACATACTTTCTTCTAAACAGTTTGGACACCAACTTCCCATAATTTGAACTACAACAGCCTTATTGTTAAAGCGTTGGTCTTCTAAACTCACAAATGTACCATCCTTATCTGGAAAGGAGAATGAGAACTGATCATACCCCTCTTTGAGGTAAGTAAGTTTTTCTACATCGGGTAAGGAGAAACTTTCATTGCGAACCGCAGTAAAAGGCTCTTTCCAATGATTATCTGAATAAAACTGTCCCTCCATGCTACCTTGATTCATTTTCGCAAGAAACAAAAAGGAATGGGCTCCGTCAAAAGCAGAAAGCTTTAAGGAGTCTCCGTCTACAACTCCTTCTAAAAAACGATAATCTCCGGTGGGTGTTCTAAACGTTCCAGTTATTGAATTTCCTTTTTGAGTAAAAATTCCTTTGGCTTTATAGGTTTTATTATCGTCGTTCGGACCAAAATCGGCCTCCCAAATACCTCCAAAATCTTGTGGGTCTTTGGAAGAGGTTATGGCAAAGCGTTCCGTAACATTCTTTGTAGCTACAAAAGGTAACACACGATCATAACTTTCTTTAACAAAAACACCTTGTAATCCATTAGCCGTAAGTATTCCTTTAAAGGTTCCTTCAAATACTGGTGGTTGAATAAATACCGAATCGTTGGTATACCATACCTCATCTACTTCGATAACTTCTTCAGCATTAAAAATAGTAAGATGGGTAGCATCAAACACTTGCATAATAAAAGGCAATTGTTTTTGATCTTTAACAGTAAGTTGAACTTTATAGTGACCGGGAGTAAGGGTTTGTGGTGATGGTGTTGTGCATGATAGCGCAAAAAAGATACTCGATAACAGTACGAAATACTTCATAGAATCGTTTTCATTTTAGCTACAAAGTAAAGATTTATCTCCCGGTTTCCCTCTTAAAACTTTCTTAAGTTTAAAATGATTGATAATTATACAGTCACATTTAAATTCTTTAAATTTGCCCTTGAAAATTGAAATGCTACCATGAAAATATCATACAACTGGTTACAACAATTTCTTCAGATTACTTGGGAGCCGAGTAAAGTAGGAGAGCTTTTAACAGACTTAGGATTAGAAGTTGAGGGAATTGAAACCATTGAATCTATTAAAGGAAGTTTGCAAGGAATTGTTGTTGGAGAAGTACTTACTTGTGTACAACACCCCAATGCCGACCGCTTAAAAATTACTACAGTTTCTTTAGGTTCTGGTGACCCTGTACAAATTGTATGTGGTGCACCAAATGTTGCTGCGGGTCAAAAAGTGCCTGTTGCTACCGTTGGAACTGTATTGTATGATGCTAATGGAGAAGGGTTTACCATTAAAAAAGGGAAGATTCGAGGCGAAGTAAGTGAAGGGATGATTTGTGCCGAAGACGAACTAGGCTTGGGAAGTGATCATGATGGAATTATGATTCTCGATGCTTCTTTAGCTCCTGGAACTCCAGCTGCCGAAGTATTTAATATTGAAACAGATCACGTTTTCGAAATAGGTCTAACACCTAATCGATCTGACGCCATGAGTCATTATGGTGTTGCTCGTGATTTACGTGCAGGCTTGATTCAAGAAGGGATTAATCTAGAGTTGATTTCTCCTTCTGTAAGTGATTTTCATGTAGACGAACGTAAACTGAAAATTGACATTGATGTAGAGCAAAAAGAATTAGCACCAAGGTATTGTGGTATTACCCTAACCGATGTGGTGATTCAAGATTCCCCTGAATGGATTCAAAACAGATTAAAAGCTATAGGGATTACCCCAAAAAATAATGTGGTAGACATTACTAATTATGTAATGCACGAATTAGGTCAGCCACTTCACGCCTTTGATGCTCAGATGATTAAAGGAAATAAGGTGCTAGTTAAAACTTTGGCCGAAGGCACTCCTTTTACGACCCTCGATGGTGAAGAACGTACCTTAGACAAAGACGATATCATGATTTGCGACGCCGATAGTAATCCGTTATGTATTGCAGGTGTTTTTGGTGGTTTACATTCTGGTGTTTCAGAAAATACCACGACCGTATTTTTAGAAAGTGCATATTTTAATCCAGTGTCAGTTCGTAAAACGGCTAAACGACATGCATTAAATACCGACGCTTCATTTAGATTTGAACGTGGTATTGATATTAACTTTACGGAATACGCAATTAAGAGAGCAGCCTTATTAATTGAAGTACATGCTCAAGCAACCATCTCTTCGGATGTGATTGATTTTTATCCAGAGAAAATAGAAGATTTCCAAGTGTTTTTGTCCTATGAGAATGCTTTCCGTTTAATCGGTCAGGAAATTGAAAAGGAAACAATAAAAAATATTTTAGCCTCTCTAGAAATTAAAATCAACAGTGAAACCGAGGGTGGTATTGGCTTAACCATTCCATCGTATAGGACAGATGTGCAACGCGAGGCCGACATTATTGAAGAGATTCTTCGAGTATATGGCTATAACAAAATCAAGTTTTCTCATAAACTGAATACCTCTATTTCTTTTGATGACAATAATCAAGTAAAGGTTGAAAATACCGTGTCAAATTTGTTGTCTTCCTTAGGGTTTTACGAAACCATGGCGAACTCTCTTACTAAAGAAGAGTACAGCGAACTTACAGAAACAATACATACAGCGAATGGTGTTGAAATGTTAAACCCATTGAGTAATGATCTTAAGGTTTTGCGCCAATCATTATTGTTTAGTGGATTAGAGTCTGTAGCTTATAATCTTAACCGAAAGAACTCGGCTTTAAAATTATATGAGTTCGGAAAGACGTATCACAAATACGAATCAGGGTACCAAGAAGATAAGCACCTTTCGGTATTTATTACTGGTAATAGAACCAAAGATTCTTGGACAACTCCAAGTAAATCTTCCGATTTTTTCTACGGAAAGGGAGTTGTTACCAGTGTCTTAGAGCGATTAGGGTTGCAGAACTTAAAGACCTCACCTGTAAAGTCGGATATTTTTGCTGAGGGTATTACCTTAAGCCTTGGAAAAATAAGCTTAGTGTCTTTTGGTGTAGTCAAAAAATCAATTCTTAAATCGTTTGGAATTAAACAAGAAGTGTTGTTTGCAGACTTTCAATGGGAACAGATATTAAAGTTGGTTGGTAAAAAACAAATCAAAATTAAAGAATTACCCAAATTCCCAGCGGTTAAAAGGGACTTAGCCTTATTATTAGACCAAACTGTAAGCTTTAAAGAGCTGTATACAACAGCATACCAATCTGAACGTAACCTGTTAAAAGATGTCGATTTATTTGATGTGTATGAAGGTGACAAACTACCTGAAGGTAAAAAGTCGTATGCTTTAAGTTTTATACTTCAAGATGAAGGGAAAACGCTTAATGATAAGCAAATCGATAAGGTGATGCAAAAACTGCAACAGTCTTTTGAAAAGAGCTATAATGCTGTGTTAAGATAAGGATATGTATACACGAATCCTTCGCCCCATTTTATTTCTATTCGATCCAGAAAAAGTACATTATTTTACCTTTTCTATGATTCGGTTTTTATGTAAAATTCCTTTGATGTCTTCAGTTTTTAAAGGGATGTATGGGGTCTCACATCCTGCTTTAGCTCGAGAAGTATTTGGACTTCATTTTCCAAATCCTGTGGGCTTAGCAGCGGGTTTTGATAAAGATGCAAAACTGTATAACGAATTGTCTCACTTTGGATTTGGGTTTATTGAAATAGGAACATTAACCCCCAAAGGACAACCTGGAAATCCCAAAAAACGCTTGTTTCGATTAAAAGCAGATAAGGCGATTATCAATCGTATGGGGTTTAATAATGGTGGAGTTGAAGAAGCTGTGGTTCGTTTAAAGCAAAACAAAGGGGTACTTATAGGTGGAAACATTGGCAAAAATAAAATTACACCTAATGAAGATGCTGTTCAAGATTATATTCTCTGCTATGATGCATTGTTTCCGTATGTAGACTATTTTGTAGTTAATGTAAGTTCGCCAAATACCCCCAACTTAAGAGCATTACAAGATAAAGAACCCTTAACAGCCTTATTGCAAACACTTCAAGATAAAAACAACCTTCAGAAGCATCCAAAACCTATCTTGCTAAAAATAGCCCCAGATTTAACGGATGGTCAGCTTGATGATATTATTGCCATTGTCGCTTCTACTAAGATTGCTGGGGTAATTGCAACAAACACCACCATTTCAAGAGACGGTCTACAATCGGAGGCAAAGCATGAAATGGGTGGTTTAAGCGGACAACCGCTAACCGATAGAGCAACAGCAGTGATTCGATATTTAGCAACAACTTCTAACAAAGCCTTTCCTATTATTGGTGTAGGAGGGATACACACCGCTAAAGACGCCTTAGAAAAATTAGATGCTGGCGCCGATTTAATTCAATTGTACACTGGGTTTATTTATGAAGGTCCACAGCTGATTAAAAACATTAACAAGGCATTACTGCAAAGAGCAGAAGCCTAAGCCAATGTTAACTAAACCTGTTGGGTTATGAATATTGAAATTATACTTTCTTTTATGGCAGCTTCAGCAGTCCTAGCACTTTCTCCTGGACCCGATAATATTTTTGTAATGACTCAAAGTATCGTCCATGGTAAAAAGTTTGGTTTGGCAACCGTAGCCGGATTAATGTCGGGTTGTATTATAC
>CBFHVY010000084.1:0-10058 GCA_965659555.1 Flavobacteriaceae bacterium | reverse complement strand
TCGAAACAATATCTATAGGAAAGTCTTTAGAAGCGAAGCAAGACGAATATAAAATACGACCCAATCAAGAACTTATTGCCTTAGGATTAGCAAATATGGTAGGCTCATTGTTTAAGGCCTATCCATCGACCTCAAGTTTTTCTCGTTCAGCAATTAATCAAGAAGCAGGAGCAACTACAGGTATGGCATCACTAATCTCGGTAGGAATGGTTGTTTTTACCTTGTTGTTTTTAACCCCTTTCTTTTATTACTTACCTAAAACAGTATTAGCAGCAATCATTATCGTTGCGGTTTTTGGATTGGTAAATTTTAAAGAAGCAGCCTTTTTATATCGAGCGAACAAACTTGATTTTTGGTTATTAATGGCCACCTTTTTAGCCACTCTTTTATTAGGAATTGAATACGGCATTATTATAGGAGTAGGCCTGTCTTTAGTGATCCTTATTTACCGAACCTCTAAGCCCTATATTGTGGAACTTGGAAAAGTGCCAAATTCCGACTTTTACAAAAACAAAGAGCGTTTTGCTGAAGTTATTTTAGAAGAAGAAATTTTAGTTTTTCGTTTCGATGCTCAATTGTTTTATGCCAATGCAAACTATTTTAGAGACCATTTAGACATGATGGCAGAAAAAAAGGGTAAGGCATTAAAATTGATTGTTTTAGACGCAGAAAGCATCAACAGAATAGATAGTACAGGAGTAGAAATGCTTATTGAGCGCGTAAAGTATTATCAGAAAAGAAACATACAGTTCTATTTTGCTGGCGTAAAAGGGCCGGTACGAGACATCCTTTTTAAAGGAGGGTTTTTAAAAGTAATTACCTTAGACTGCTTTTTTATGCGCGTAAACGGAGCAGTCCACTTTTTTAGAACAGGAGAAAAAGAATATGAAAATAAATATGCGAATTATATACATCAATCGTATACTGAATAAAAACAGAAGTAATGAAAATTGATCAGATTTACACAGGGTGTTTAGCCCAAGGAGCTTATTATATTGAAAGTAATGGAGAAGTAGCCATTATAGATCCCTTACGAGAAGTACAAGACTATATTGATAGAGCGGCAAAAGACAATGCCAAAATCAAGTATATATTTGAAACCCATTTCCATGCAGATTTTGTGAGTGGTCATGTAACTTTAGCAGAGAAAACAGGAGCTACAATTGTGTATGGTCCAAATGCAACAACAAAATTCGATTCGTATATCGCGAAAGATAACGAAGTATTTACTCTAGGAAACATTACCATAACGGCACTTCACACCCCAGGGCATACCATGGAGAGTACTACCTATTTACTAAAAGATGAACAGGGGAAAGACCATGCCATATTTAGTGGAGATACTTTATTTTTAGGAGATGTTGGAAGACCAGATTTAGCACAAAAAGGAGACATTACACAAGAAGATCTAGCAGCTACCTTATTCGATAGTTTGCGTCATAAAATAATGACTCTAGCAGATGACGTTATTGTATACCCTGCACACGGAGCTGGATCTGCCTGTGGTAAAAACTTAAGTAAAGAAACCGTAGGAACTCTTGGCGATCAAAAGAAAACCAACTATGCCTTACGTGCAAATATGACCAAAGAAGAGTTTGTAAAAGAAGTAACCGATGGACTTCAAGCACCTCCTGCCTATTTTCCACTTAACGTAATGCTCAATAAGGAAGGTTATGAAGCCATTGACGAAGTCATAAAAAAAGGAGCTGTTGCCCTCCCAGTAGACGAATTTGAAACCCTTGCAAACGAATCAGATGCTTTGATAATAGATGTGCGTCATCAATCAAAGTTTATTCAAGGATTTATTCCTCAATCTATTTTTATAGGGTTAGGAGGAACCTTTGCTCCATGGGTTGGTGCTTTAGTAAAAGACATTAAGCAGCCTATTTTATTCGTGGCACCAGAAGGAAAAGAAAGAGAAGTAATCACCCGATTATCTCGTGTAGGTTTTGATCATATTTTAGGATACCTAAAGGGCGGATTTGACTCTTGGAAAGCTTCAGGAAAAGAAGTAGACACCTTAACCTCAGTTACTGCTGAAACCTTAGAAAAAGAACTTCAGCAAGATGCTGTAGTATTTGATGTACGTAAACCAGGGGAATATGCAAGTGAACATATTGAGGCAGTAGCCAATACCCCATTAGACTTCTTAAACGAATATATTCATGAGTTTCCAACAAAAGGAAATTTCTATGTGCATTGTGCAGGAGGATATCGCTCTGTAATTGCAGCATCTATTCTTAAGGCAAGAGGATATCATAATGTGATCGATGTTGCTGGTGGGTATGGTGCTATTCAAAAAACGGGCATCAAAAGAACAGCGCAGGCCGTATGCCCGTCAACACTAAAATCATAAGCATGAAACTAAAGTATTTTGTTATTTTGGCAGTAGTTTTGGTTGCACAAGCCTGTGCGCAGACAACCACTACAACAGGAACTCAAGATGAAGAAAAGGCTACTTTTGCGAAAGAAATTAACGTAGAAGGCATCCAACTTATCGATGTACGTACACCGCAAGAATATCAAGCGGGACATATTGAGGGCGCTATACTCATTGATTTTTTAAGTCCAAATTTTTTGAGTGAAGCCAAAGCAAAACTAGACCCCAAAAAACCCGTGTACCTCTATTGTAAAAGTGGTGGACGAAGCGGAAGAGCAATGCAATTATTAGCAGACCAAGGCTTTGTTAAACTGACAAACCTTATAGGAGGGTACGATGGTTGGAAACGCCAAGAAAAATAATGAGGATTATACTATACTATAAAAAGCCGAAGGATTTCCTTCGGCTTTTTGTATGCTTTAAAAACGGAGTGTAACTCCTAAGAGAAAGTTGATTGTGGCCTGCGGATAGTACCCAGCACCATCAAGGGTAGTGGTGTTTCCTGGAGACGACCATGTATCATCATAAGTATAATAATAGCCTCTATCTACAAATTCAGCATTAAAAACATTATTGATAAGACCTCTAAACACAACAGCATCAAACAATTTTTTAGGGCGTAAAGTATAGGCAAAGTTTAGATCGCTAGTAAAATAGGCTTCAAGCATATCTGTATTAGACACGGTACTATTTAAATTACTCATCCATTGCTTACCTACATATTTAGACAAGAATGCAATTTGAAAGGCATCACTCGCTGCATAACTAATCGTATTCCCGACAATTGTATTTGGTGAAAAGGAGAGTGGAGTATTTCCAAGGTTTTGTACAACCCCATCGATAGTAGCCTTAAAATTGGTGTTGGTGTTTCTACTCAAGGCAATGTTTGGTTGTATACGGAGCTTTGAACTCAAGGCAATAGTAGCATCAATTTCTAATCCCACACGTTTGCTTTCACCACTAGTAGCTCTAATTGGGGCACCTACATCGTCTATAGCTCCAGTAAGAACCAATTGATTGTTGTATTTCATGTAATATATATTGGTATTCAATTCAACAGTAGGCGTTTTATAACGCCATCCTAATTCAAAATCATGTAAGCCTTCTGCAGTAGTAACCCCGTTTTCAAAATCGTTTCTATTGGGTTCTCTGTTTGCTCTTGCATACGAAATATAGAGTCTATTTTGTGGTGCAATGGTATAGGTTAATCCGGCTTTTGGATTGAAGAAGTTAAAAGAACTTTGAACAGCAATAGGAACAATATCAGAAGTAGTTCCAGTGGTTTCATACTGTACAAAACGACCTTGAAGATCGAGGTAAGCACTCAGCTGATCACTAATACCAAAAGTGGTTTTTGTAAAAAGGGAGACGTCTGTTTTTTGTGCATCGCTAAAATAGTATCGATCCTGTATTGACGCTGAGCTTGCAAACTGACGTGCCCAGATCACTTCTCCAAAATGATCTCCAGTATAATTACTATACGACACTCCACTGGTAATGTTAATAGTTTCACTGGTGTATTCGGTGTTTATATTCACCACATAAAAGTCGTTGTCTAACCATCTTCGTACAATAGCATCTGTAGTTCCGTTACCATTGGTATCTTCAACAATTCCCCCAAATAGACTAACATCTTCACCCGCTTTGTACTGTTCAAAAAAACCAGCTCCTTGCGTATAATTTAAACCAAGATTAAACGACCAGTTGGGGTTTAATTTTTGATTCCAGTGAAGTTGATAATGATCTTGTTGATAGTCGTCTACTTCATTTTCGTAGGTGTAGGGGTTCTGACGTCTATTTTGTTGTAGTTCATCGGCGGTAAGACCAAACCATGCTTGGTAGGTACGTTCTTTACCACCAAAAGCTAAGGCTTTTATTAGCGTGTTTTTATCGGTATAGGCAGCTTGAAAGAAGTACGATTTTAAATCTGCAAATGCGCGATCTACATAACCATCAGAATAAATATTCGAAAGTCTCCCCGAAAGTTCAAACTTCCCTGTAGTATTTTCTGCAATATTACCAGTGCCAAACTTTAAGGTGTGTTTTCTTGTGCCAAACGAACCAAAAGAATTCGAAATTTCACCGTATGCATCGTCACGAACAGCATCGGTTAAAATATTTAAACTTGCCCCAAAAGCTCCCGATCCATTTGTTGAAGTACCTACACCTCTTTGGAGTTGTAAGTTTTCGGTAGAAGAGGCAAAATCACTTAGGTTTACCCAAAAGGTCCCATGGCTTTCGGCATCGTTATAGGGAATACCATTAATGGTAACATTAATACGTTCACTATTAGAACCACGTACCGTTAAATAGGTGTACCCAATGCCTGCACCTGCATCTGATGATGAAATGACAGAAGGTAAATAATGAAGTAATACTGGTATGTCTTGCCCTAAATTTCGTTTGGCAATTTCTGTTTTGCTGAGGTTAGAAAAGGTTACCGGAATATCGCTATTCGCACGAACTGCAGCGACTAGCACTTCATCTAACACATTTTCATTGGCTTTTAGACTAAAGTTAAGCACTTCGTTTTGTTGACGAATTTGAATGTCTTTTCGTTGGGTGATAAAACCAAGATATCGAACTTCAACAGTGTAGATTCCTGGACTGACCATAAATTCATAAGCTCCACTTGCAGCAGAAGTCGTTCCTTTGTTGAGTTTAGGAATATATACCGAAGCTTCTTGAAGCGGTACATTATTCTCGTCTACTATTTTTCCAGAAAGTGTAAAGGTTTGTGCTTGGGTTAAAAAACTCATCAGCACTGCAATAATAAAGATGTTTTTTTTCATTTTAAAAACGAATTAAAATGAATAAAAAGAGGTAATTATTCGCAGGTATTAATTGGTGAATACTATACGTTTTGAAGCACTGGCTTCGGTTGTCATGCGAAATTCACTTCACATGTTTTAAATTTCATATCCCTAAACAGCATTACCTGTTCTAGGTTCTATGGGTATGATCTCAGCCTTTAAAGTAAAAGGCACCCCTTTATGAGAACCTTACAAAGGTACACTATTTGAAAATTTGCGTGTGTACTTTTTTTAAAGATTTTTAATTAGTCTAAGGGCGGCTTTTTTCTAAGTGTTTTTTTTTGTGCCATATTCTTCTTGGAGGTAAGTCTCTTTGCAATGGCAGCCTTACTAGGTCTGGTAGCTTTTCGCTTTTTTGGAACTTTTAAACTGTCTTCTAAAAGTTGATAGAGGCGTTTAATAACCAATTCTTTATTCTTATGCTGACTTCTATGCTCATCACAACTAAGAATAAGCATCCCCTCTTTGGTAAGTTTTGAGTTGAGTTTTTCAAGTAAGCGCTGCTGTTCTGTTGCTTCAAAGACAGTAGAATGTAAGAGGTCGTAATACACTTCTACTTTAGAAGACACCTTGTTTACATGCTGTCCTCCGGCGCCAGAGCTTCTAACCGCCTTAAAGTTGAGTTCTTTTACGAGTAGCTCTTTATCCAGGGTCATGGTAGTTATTCTAGAGTTTCAGAGAACGAGTACAAGTTAGTACGTTGCTGAATAATTTTGTCGATTTCAGAAACGGCCTTTTTCAGTCGGGTTTCCTTATCTCCTTTTAAAATAATATAAGGACGATGGTACTTTTGTAAAGCACTTTCAAAAGCAGCAAACATTTCGGCTCTCTGCTCTGGTCGATCTCTTAAATCATCTGCTTCCCAAGGAGTATCAATATAGGTTAGAAAATACAAATCGTACGTGTTTGTAATCGCAGCTTTATCTAACAGAGGGTCTACAAACCCACCGTAATACGCCTCTGAATACACTTTTGTTTCTAGTAAGTCGGTATCACAAATGAGCACCTTATCTGCTTTTTTTGCGGACTTATTTTCGAGCTTCATTTGTCCAACAGCAATAGGTAAAAGGTCTTCTTGTTCACAAGTTTTACGTTCATTATTCCATTTTTTCTGAAGGTATTCTCTAGCATACTCTGGAGCCCAAACGGTATTGTAGTGCCTAGCGAGTTGATCTGAAAGGGTGGTTTTACCGGTGCTTTCTGGACCAAATAGCACAATTTTTACGAGGTTTATAGGGTCTTGTCTAAGCTTTTTTTCCATGCAATATATCCTTGAATAGCTAAAATTGTAAAAATGAGGTATTGTAATGATAGCATTCCTAAGCCTCTATATGCATACAAAGGTACAGTAATAATATCAGCAAAAATCCAGAGCATCCAGTTTTCTATTTTTTTGTTGGCCATAAACCACATGGCTGTAAAGAAAATACCTGAAGTAAAAATATCTAGATAGTTTTCTGTTTTGAGTTCTTGTCCAAAGTAGGTATATACGGCATAGGTAACGACCATGGTGAGCAAGAAAAAGAAAAATCCAATTCCCTTTTCCTTGAGCGTTGTTCTAGAAATAGGAACAACAGGTTTGTTTTCTTTTTTACGACTCCAATTCCACCAACCATAAACGCTCATAGCAGCATAATAAAAGTTCATCATCATATCGCCAAAATACTGTGCTGTATATAATAGGTACACCGTAATTACGGTAGCTACGATTCCTGTGGGATACACCCAAATATGTGCTTTTTTAGCATACCAAACACTGGCAATACCAAATACAAAGGCAATAGCTTCTAAAATGATAAAAGAAGTTGGAGTGTTCGTATAAGCGTCTAGAAAGAAATCAAAAATGGGGTTCATAGGTACTTCGGTCTGATTTTACAATTTTTAAGGTAGCAATACCATGCTCAAGATCCTCAAAGGCCACTTTGAGTTCTTGTTGAATAAAGGTCATTAACGCATCATACTCCCCATAAATTTGGGTGCTTAATGGATTTTCTAAAACGGTAAATCCACCTGCGCGCAATGCTTTGATAAATGAAATAATTGGGGCTTCAAATGCATCTTGAAGCGGAGTTAGGGTGAGTTCTACAGAAATTTTCATGGTGTGCTTATCGATTTAAAAAAGCTTGGATTTTCTTCAAATGCAGTGCCAATCACCACCATGTCTGCGCCAGCTTCAAAAGCGTCGTCGATGGCTTTTTTGGATTTGATGCCACCACCTACAAGCAAAGGTAATGTTAATTTTGAAGATACTGTTTTGATAAGTTTAGGATCTACAGCCTGTTTCGCTCCAGACCCTGCTTCTAAATAAAATAGACGTAGACCGAGATATACTCCTGCTAATACCGTGTGGAGGATTTCTTGATGATGCTCTTGAGGAATAGGCAATGTCTTACTTACACGTTGAACACTGGTTTCTACACCGCCATCAATCAATACATATCCTGTAGGAATTACTTCCAAATCCATTTCTAACAAAGCAGGTACTGCTTTAATTTGTTGCGAAATTAAATACTCTGGATTTCTACCAGAGAGCAAGCTTAAAAACAAAAGGGCGTCTGCTTCTGGACTGAGTTGCTGATGACTTCCAGGAAAAAGAAGCACGGGTAAATGGGTATACTGTTTAAGACGTTTTATAACAGCACTAAGTTGCTTGTTTGGATCGGAGCTGCCTCCTACCAAAATATGGCTTACCAAAGTTTGATGTAGCTGCTGTACCAATACAGGAATTTCATCAGGGGTTGTTTTTTCAGGGTCTATCAGTACCGCAAGAAGTTGTGTTCCTTGTTCTTTAGCCTTGAGAATGGTGTTGTAAACTGTAGCCATTAGTGTTTGGGATAAGCATACACACAAGTAAAGCCTTCGAACTCTAAGAAGTGCATTTGATAGTCGGCACCCGATCCCCCATAGCGAATACTTCCAAAGGTAGTATCGTCATCTAATGAAAAGTCATGGATATAAATATGGTGTAAAAAGAGGAGTTTCTTTTTCCCGTAGATTTTGTATAACGACTCTTTTCCTCCCCAAACAATGGTTAGTTTACGCACCAAAGCATCGTGATTAGCAATGGTTTTGTATTCTTCTAGGGGAGTGAATTTATGTGCAATTTTTACAATTTTATCCCGTTGCTTTTCAATGTCTATACCCACCGGATGTTCGGTAGACACACAAATGGCAGTAAAGGTAAATGAGTGGGTTATCGAGATAAAGTTTCCATCCTCTAAATGCGGTTTTCCAAACGCATCATAAATCACATCACGATCAGAATATCCTACAAGATGTAGCAAATGGCGAATGCTTAAAAATCCTTTTTGATGCAATTCAGACTTCATGCCCTCTAAACGAGCAGTACTTGAGTCAGTCAACCTAACCTCAGCACGAAGCTCAGCTACAGACTCTTCAATTTTCCAAATGAGAACTTGTGTATTTTCTGAAGCTTGTATCCTTTTGTAAAGAGGCATAAGTTTTAAAAGTTAATTTGTAACTTTGCAGTCGAAATAAATTATCAAAACAAACCTACATAAATTTTTCATTTTCAGTTTATAAATTCATGAAAAAGCAAGGGGTTTTAGAGAAGATAATTGATCTTAAATAACCTAAATCAAGAAGCACTAGCGTATGAGTACAAAATCAGCAACGTATGTACCTTTTAAAGTTAAAGATATTTCTTTAGCGGAATGGGGAAGAAAAGAAATTGAATTAGCCGAAGCAGAGATGCCAGGATTAATGCTGTTAAGAGAAGAGTACAAAGAAGAGCAACCTTTAAAAGGAGCCCGAATTGCAGGATGTTTACACATGACTATTCAAACGGCTGTTTTAATAGAAACCTTAAAAACTTTAGGAGCTGAGGTAACTTGGAGCTCATGTAATATTTTTTCAACTCAAGACCAAGCCGCTGCTGCAATAGCTGCTGCAGGAATTCCGGTTTATGCTTGGAAAGGAATGAACGAGCAGGAGTTTGACTGGTGTATCGAGCAAACCTTATTTTTTGGGGAAGACAAACAACCTTTAAACATGATTTTAGATGATGGTGGAGATTTAACCAATATGGTGTTAGACCGTTATCCAGAATTAGTTGATGGAATTAAAGGGCTTTCTGAAGAAACCACTACCGGAGTTCATCGTTTATACGACAGAATGAAGGAAGGGACCTTACCAATGCCAGCAATTAATGTTAATGATTCAGTAACCAAATCGAAATTCGATAACAAATACGGATGTAAAGAATCTGCTGTAGATGCGATTCGAAGAGCAACAGATGTTATGTTGGCCGGAAAACGTGTCGTAGTATGTGGCTATGGAGATGTAGGAAAAGGAACTGCGGCCTCTTTTAGAGGAGCTGGGTCTATAGTAACCGTTACAGAAATCGATCCTATTTGTGCTTTACAAGCTGCTATGGATGGTTTTGAAGTGAAAAGACTAGAAACGGTTGTTGGTAACGCAGACATCGTAATTACTACCACAGGAAATAAAGATATCGTTCAAGGGCGTCATTTTGAAGCCATGAAAGACAAAACCATCGTGTGTAATATTGGTCATTTCGATAATGAATTAGACATTGCATGGTTAAATACAAACTTTGGTGCAACCAAGGTTGAAATTAAACCTCAGGTAGATAAATATACCGTGAATGGAAATGATATCATCATTTTAGCAGAAGGAAGATTGGTAAACTTAGGTTGTGCAACAGGACATCCAAGTTTTGTAATGTCGAACTCCTTTACCAACCAAGTATTAGCGCAAATTGAATTGTGGAAAAATGCCGCAAACTACAACAATGAAGTATATATGTTACCTAAGCATTTAGATGAAAAAGTAGCAAAACTTCACTTAGCTAAAATTGGTGTAGAACTTACCGAGCTAAGAGA
>CBFHVY010000083.1:0-10062 GCA_965659555.1 Flavobacteriaceae bacterium | reverse complement strand
AATGCTATAAAATGAAAATGTACTTCATCGGTAATAAATCTAATAAATGATTAAATAGCTAAAAATTTTAGTAATCAAGAAAAGTATTAAGCTCTCGGTTAGTTATTCCGTGGGCTTGCATATAACTCGTTATATGGCTACAATATATGTTTTTATCCCTAAAAGCACACCCAAAAACAACAATTACTATCGTTTTTACCCATCCACTAATACACGTCGAATCTACAACTACATGGGGTTTAAGGTTTTTTGGTTTAGGGAGATCATTATTCATTTGAGGGACCAATACGTAAAGTAGCATCACCCTTATCTTTAGACAAATAGGTTCTTACAGCCACGTCTAGAGGGTTGCTTACAGCTTCCAGAGCACTTCGGGATACATGCGTATATATCATAGTTGTTTCGGGTTTACTGTGACCCAAAAACATCATTTTAATAACTAACACAACCCAAACACAGCCGAGACTGCATTTGGGTAAGCCCCCAACCCTGTGCTGTAGTATACCCCCTAAGATTTAGTTGAATAGGTTTTCTTTAATGTCTTTTTGGTATTGAAGCAACGTCGTTTTCTCTTCGGCCAACTCCAGTAAGGCTTGTTCAATATCTAGATTTTCTCTAATGCCTTGAAATACCATACGAATGTATTTTGGATTATGAGGCTCGCCATTTTGATTGGTAATGTTTTTTCTAGATAAAATAGCGAGCACATCACGGGTATAACGACCCCCTAACACTTGCTTTAAGCTTTGGTATTCTTGTTCTGTAATCATAGTAATCGTTTTTGGTCATTGCAATTATTGTTGTTATATTGTAGTCGTTTTGCATCCCCCAAGATAAGAAAATAAATTTGCAATAGTACTAAAATGGAAAATAAATTGACAAACATTAAGGATCGGGTGCTCTTTATAGCTAAAAAGCAACCTATGACGGTTGAGAACTTCTTTAAAAGCATTGGCATGACTTCCGCCAGCTTTAGAGGAAAAGCAAAAGATTCCCCATTAAACTCCAATGCAATAGTAAATATAATTACAAAATATCCAGAAGTAGATTTACAATGGTTAATCATGGGGACTCCAAGCGAGGGGTCATCAGATGCTTTATCAGAAGTTAGAGAAGAGCCTTTAGTGTATCACGAGACATGTGCAAATTGTAAACAACAACTACAAAAAATTAAAATGCTAGAAGAAAAAGTAGCAGATCTGCAACTCGACAAAGAAGATTTAAAAGTACTGCTAGGTTTACGAGCCTCTAGATCATAATTCCTATTCATTTGGCTTCCCCTTTCCAATTTAAACACTTTAGTATTTTACAGCACAAAACCGCTATGAAGGTGGGTACCGATGGGGTACTGTTAGGGGCTTGGTGTGCAGTTCCAGAAACCGCAACTCAAGTTTTAGATATTGGTGCGGGTACCGGACTCCTTTCCTTAATGCTGGCACAACGCTCAGAGGCATCAAATATAGATGCTGTAGAGATAGATGCAGCTGCATATGAGCAATGTGTGGAGAATTTCGAAGCCTCCGATTGGGGTGATCGACTCTTTTGCTATCATGCCTCATTTGAAGATTTTGCCGATGAAATGAGCGAAGAGGAGGAGCTCTACGATGTAATCATTACTAATCCACCATTTTATACCGATGCTTCTCCGTCTGAAAATACAGCTCGTCAACAGGCGCGCTCAACACAGTCTTTATCTTTTGAAAACCTATGCAAAGGTGTACGACACATCTTGGCTCCAGACGGACATTTTGCGGTTATTATTCCTGCGAAAGAAGAAGTTGCTTTTGTGGCACTTGCAAAACAAGAAGGGTTGTATCCTAACAGTATCTGTAGGGTAAGAGGAACCAATACGGCACCCGTAAAACGCAGTATGCTGCAGTTTTCGTTTACACCAACCGAGGTTGAAATAACAGCCCTTACGATTGAAACGGCACGACATCAATACACCGATGCTTATATTGCCTTAACAAAAGACTTCTACCTAAACATGTAGTTAGCCCACAACATGCTCTGGGTTGTATCCTAAATAGGGCACCTTTTTTTCAGTAAATGAAATACCATACGCTTCGAGCTCTTTTAAAATAGGTACATACACTTCTTTACTAATAGGAAGTTGAACCCCCGGCTTGGTAATTTCTTTGTTGAGGATCTTTAAGGCAGCTATGGCTACGGGTAGGCCTACGGTTTTTGCCATGGCAGTATAGGTTTGATTTTCTCCAATAACAACCAAGCTACTTTCAATTTGTTTCTTTTGACCATTAAGTTCGTAACCAAATTTATGATGCATCACAATCATGTCTTTGTCCTCTTCTTTAAGCATCCAGCTATCCATTAGTATTTTTTGTAGAATTTGGGCTGGAGTCGCATTCACTAGACCTACTTTTTTAATAGGATTGAAGATATCGAGCTCAAGAAGTTTTTCCCACATAATATCATCTTGATCAATCTTGAGATAGGAGCGAAGCTTAAGCTCTACAGAATCACTCGGACTGTATGCCAGGAAAAGATTGGTAAAATCTCTGTAGCTCATTTCGGCAGAGTTTTCTATGGTATAAGTATCGTCTGTCATGCCCAGTTGAACAAAGATATTCCATGCTCTTGAAAAGCCTACTTTTCTAATAGTTCCTCGATACATCGTAGGAATATCATCTAAACCATACACACTTCTGTACTTTAAAGAATCTCTGTTGGCATAGGCTTCAAAGCGTCCACTTCCATTAATATCTAAAAACTCGGTACGTCTAAAAAGTTTATGGTAAGGAATGTATTTGTACGTACCCTCTTGAATAAACATGGCGGCACCCCCTTGACCAGCTAAAACTACGTTTCTGGGGTTCCAAGTAAACTTATAATTCCATAGGTTGGTGTCGCTTTCTGGAGCTACCAAGCCCCCACAAAACGATTCGAACAAAAGCATTTTACCCCCATGATCACGAATACGATCAATGAGTTGCATGGCACTCATATGGTCAACACCTGGATCTAAACCTACCTCATTCATAAACACCAAGCCTTCTTGTTGTACCGCTGCATCGAGAGCCTTCATTTCTTTTGAAATATACGAGGCCGTAACAAGATGTTTTTTAAAGTGTACACAATCTTTAGCCACTTGAAGATGCAAACTCGCTGGGAGCATAGAAATAACAACATCGGCTGCACTCACGGCTTTTTCTCGTTCTTCTGTATTGGCAATATCTAAGGCAATAGCTGTAG
This sequence comes from Flavobacteriaceae bacterium, assembly GCA_965659555.1. Classification (GTDB taxonomy): domain Bacteria; phylum Bacteroidota; class Bacteroidia; order Flavobacteriales; family Flavobacteriaceae; genus Polaribacter. The sequence continues at coordinate 6,849 of CBFHVY010000083.1, read as the reverse complement.
CATTAGGGTGTGTGCCAACTCTGGCTGTAGCCAATTCAATAGCAACATCGGCTACCGTTAGATGAAACTGTTCTTGAGGAGCCGCAGTTAAGAGATAGTGAATTAAGGAAGCGCTAGATCTACCAGCACCGATAACTAAAATAGATCTCATACTAAAATAATGGTTATTTTTGGTGAATTGTTGTTCACGAAAATAACAAAATTCAACACGATACATCATTTTTTAAACGATAGATATGAACAAAAATTTAGCCATTACTTCCTTTTTAGGTTTTCTAGCCGTTGTTTTAGGGGCTTTTGCCACCCATAGTTTAAAAGACACATTAACCATAGGTGCCTACGCTAGTTTGCAAACAGCAATTCGGTATCAGATCTACCATGTTTTGGTGGTGTTGTTTGTCAATTTATATTCCGGATTTAGTAGTGCGCTTAAAAACAAATTGAGTGTCTTGTTTTTTATAGGAATCCTCTTTTTTTCTGGATCTATCTATACAATCTACCTAGGAGGTGTTCCAGCCAAAAGCATTTGGTTTATCACGCCTTTAGGAGGATTAATCTTGTGTTTGGGATGGCTTTGGATGGTTGGTGTTTTTCTTAAAAAAGGACTTCAGAAAGGAGCTTAAATAAATGCTTTTGCTTTAGGGCTGTCTGAAAATATTGTGTAATTTTGCGGTATCTTATTTAGAAACTACAAAAATTTAAGACATGTCAGACCTTCGTTCGAAAACGATTTCGTTGTTAGAATTAGGAATTAAAAATGCAACTGTTCGTTATCAACTCTCTTCAAGCGAATTACACCAAGAAACCATCGATAAAAATCAAGGAACTGTCTCTTCTTTAGGTGCTATTGCAGTACATACTGGAGAATTTACAGGGCGCTCTCCTCAAGACCGTTTTATTGTAAAAGATGCAGCAACCCAAGATGAAGTTTGGTGGAGTAACATCAATTTACCTTTTGAACCTGAAGCTTTTGATGCTTTATATGATAAAGTAACCGATTACCTTTCTGAAAAAGAAGTGTATGTTAGAGATAGCTACGCCTGTGCAGATCCAAACTATCGTTTGAATATTAGAGTGGTAAATGAGTACCCATGGAGCAATATGTTTGCGTATAATATGTTTTTACGTCCAACAGCAGATGAGCTAGACGACTTTTCTCCTGAATGGACGGTTATTAATGCGCCAGGCTTTATGGCAGACCCAGCAGTTGATGGAACACGTCAACATAATTTTGCCATTTTAAACTTTACACGAAAAATAGCCTTAATTGGAGGAACCGGATACACCGGTGAAATTAAAAAGGGAATCTTTTCAGCCCTAAACTTTATTTTACCAGTATATAAAAACACCTTACCCATGCATTGCTCAGCCAACGTTGGACCTGAAGGTGATACCGCTATATTCTTTGGCTTATCGGGAACAGGAAAAACTACCCTTTCAGCAGATCCAGACCGAAGATTAATTGGTGATGATGAACATGGATGGACCGCAGAAAATACCGTCTTTAATTTTGAAGGAGGGTGTTATGCAAAAGTGATTAACCTTTCTGAAGAAAATGAACCTGAAATTTTTCATGCGATTAAAAAGGGGGCGATTTTGGAAAACGTGGTGATGAATGATGACGGAGATATTGATTTTGCTGATACCTCAATTACCCAAAATACCAGAGTCAGTTATCCTATTTACCATATCGATAATATTCAAGAAGGATCTATTGGAGAAAATCCAAAAAATATTTTCTTCTTAACCGCAGATGCGTTTGGTGTATTGCCTCCGATATCTAAACTAACACCAGGTCAGGCAGCCTACCATTTTATTTCAGGATATACCGCAAAAGTAGCGGGTACAGAAGCTGGAGTAACCGAGCCACAACCAAGTTTTTCGGCTTGTTTTGGAGCGCCGTTTATGCCATTGCACCCCACTCGTTATGCAGAAATGCTAAGTAAGAAAATGACCGATGCCAATGTGAATGTATGGTTAGTTAATACAGGATGGACCGGTGGACCTTATGGTGTGGGTTCTCGTATGAAGTTAAAATATACTCGTGCAATGATTACCGCTGCCATGAATGGAAGTTTAGAAGCAGCCAATAAAGATAATTATCATATTCACTCTGTTTTTGGAGTAGCACAACCTAGAACTTGTCCAAATGTACCAACAGAGGTATTGAGTCCGCGTAAGACTTGGAACAACGATGAAGGGTATTATAAGACAGCTCAAAAATTAGCAGACTCTTTTAAAGCAAACTTTAAAAAGTTTGAGAGCTATGCCAATGATGAAATTATGGCTGGTGGACCTTTAGTATAAATATGTCACATCGCTTTAAGTACAAAAAGCACCTCTTTGAGGTGCTTTTTTTATGGGTGTTTTTTGAGTTTTTTTTTACAGACAGCAAAATAAAAATATCATAAAAAGTTTAAAATATATATATTTTTAGTAACTTTAGTGAGTTAATGCTATGACCCTCCCTCCTTTATGAAATCCATAAGCTCCTAAAATTATGGAGTGAATGTTTTTTCAATGAGATTTATTTGAATTCAACAAGTAGTGTCTTAGATGATTCTTTTGTTGAATGAGCACATTCTAGGTGCTTAAAAAAAATTGAAAAATAAATTCTTGAAATATGAAAAAACAAAAAGGATATTATGCCATACTATTACTTTTTACGTTAACAACTACCTACGCTCAAGAACTGTATGTTGGGTCTGGTGGTGTTGTTAATGTGTCTTCTGGAGATTACCTATATATTAACAATAACCTATCTGTAGACGCTAGTGGAAGTTTATCACTTGCATCAGACGCTAGTAGTAGTGCTTCTCTATTGGTTACCGGAACCTCATCAGGAAATGTAACCTATGTACGGAATATTAACAACACCAATTGGCATTTAGTCTCATCGCCAGTAGTTGGTCAAAGTATTCCAACATTTGTGGCAGATGCAAATAATAGCATCAATACAAATCCAGGCAATGGAAATTTTGCGGTTGCTTACTATAAAAATACGAACGCATCGGGTTCTAGATGGGTCTATCACAATGCTTCTCCTTCTCAAGCTAATCAAGAAACCTTAGTGTCTTTTGTGAAAGGACAAGGGTACAGCATGAACAGGACTGCTTCGGGTGATTTTACATTTACAGGAACCTTAGAAGTTTCCGACGTTAATGTTGGATTGAGTACATCGGCTGAAACTCATTATTGGTATTGTATAGGGAATCCCTATGCAGCATTTTTACCAGGGAATGATGGTGCAAATGCAACTAACAATCTACTAAAAGATAATCTAAGTGCCTTAGCTACTGAGTTTGCTGCCCTGTATTATTGGGATGGTGGAGGAGGTCCAACAGGAGGGTACAAACTTATTAATAATGCAACAGCTGCAACACACCTGCATCCGGGTCAAGCATTTATGGTGATGGCCAAGACCACTAGTGAGACCTTTAGTTTTACTTCGGCACTACAATCTCATCAAGCAGGGGGTGACAACTTTTACAAAAGTGAAAATAGTACTCCAACTGTAGTTATTTCTCTAGGCAACGGAAATCAAAATTTTACTACAGTAGTAAAGTACCTGCCTGGAGCTACTACTGGATTAGATGTTGGGTATGATGCAGGAAGGTATAGCGATGGAGTTCCTAAATTTTCCATAGACACGCACTTGGTGACCGACAGTCAAGGAACCGATTTTATGTTACAATGTTTGCCAAACCACGATTACGACGCTATGATTATTCCCTTGTCTGTAAGAGCTGCTATAAACAGCGAAATAACATTTAATGCAACTACAACCAATTTACCCTCGGGTGTAGCAGTGAATTTACAAGACACAGAAACCAATATATATAAAAAAATTAGTGAAGAGCCGTATTCCATTCAACTCACGCAAGAATTAAATGGTATTGGAAGGTTTTATATACAAACTACTCAAAAAGCATTACACGTACCTCATGAATCTGACCTGTCTATTTCAATATTTAAGACAGACAATGAAAATATTCGAATCACAGGAATTCAAAATAAAAAGATGTTGTCCTTTTGGATGTTTTCCATTGCTGGGGAAACACTTGTACAGAAAAAATTGAATGGTTCAGGCCTCAATGAGATTGATGTCTCGTTGCCTAAAAGCCTTTCTACAGGGATCTACTTGATTAAAATTGCGTCTGAATCTGGAGTATTTGTAAAGAAGATAGTTATTGAGTAGTAGATACAATTCTAAAAAAAAGATACTTAAAAAAATAAAATTAAACACGATGAAAAAGATACTATTAATTATATCAAGTTGTTTTGTGGGGCTTACTGCATGGGGACAAATAGGTATTGGAACAACCAACCCATATGCATCATCTATAGTAGAGGTAAGTAGTACCACTAAAGGAATGCTAATCCCTAGAATGACTAAAACACAAATGGCCGCTATATCCCCTAGAGTAGAAGGCTTAATGGTGTACTGTTCAGACTGCGACATCAAAAGTCTGTATGTCTATGATGGTAGTAATTATGTAAGCCTAACAACTGGTGGGGAAACAGTAGCAACACTCGATTCAAAATTTAGAAATCCCCTATTTATAAATAGTATGTATGCCTTTGTTCGCGTATACCGTCAAAAAAAAATTAAACGATAGGTAGCTAAATGATAACATTCACCCAAAAAATAAAAAAAATGAAAAAGAGTATCATAAGTATACTGTTCATATGCTTAGTAAGTAATGGATGGACTCAGATAGGAATTGGAACCACTAATCCCAACACCTCTGCAGCATTAGATGTAACAAGTACCACAAAAGGGTTTTTACCACCGAGAATGACTAATTTACAGATCGTAAGTATAGCCTCTCCTGCAGAGGGCTTATTTGCGTATTGTACCGATTGTTCCACCAAAGGAATTTATGTGTACAATGGCACTAATTTTACACACCTCCCTTCTGGGACAACCATGAAAAATTCTTCAGCGGTACTCACTCAAATAGGCTTAGAAGGCGATAATCCAGATTCTGTAAATTCTGTAGTTACTTATGTAGAATTAGGATTGATTACCCCACCGTTAACAGGATTGGTTTCGGGGAATATTACCCTCTATCAAGATTATATTGATGCCAATCCCGATAGTTTTTCTTCGCCTGCTACTCAAGCAGAAGTTCAAGCTATGGTTACGGCAGTAAATGCAAGTCAAACCGTTTTGGTTCAAATAGGCTTAGAAGGCGATAATCCAGATTCTGTAAACTCTGTAGTAACCACAGCTCAATTAGCATTGATAACTCCTGCCATTACAGGAATTGATAATGGTAATGAAACCGCCTATCAAGATCATATCGATGCTAACCCAGATAATTTTTCTTCTCCAGCAACACGATCAGAAGTTCAAACCATGGTGAATACGGTAAATGCTACTGGGCCTCCTACGGTTACGGGATCTGGTGGTGCAACATGGTTAGATCGTAACTTGGGTGCTACACAGGTAGCCACAAGTTCTACAGATACCAATGCATATGGTGATTTATATCAGTGGGGAAGAAATACTGATGGACATGAAATTAGAACAAGTAACACTGCATCGGGCCCTGTATCTATTGGAAACGAAGGAGTTAATTTTATTACAAATTCCACTTTTCCTACCGATTGGGTAAACCCTCAAGATGGTACTCGTTGGAATGGAGCGACTAAGGGAACGCACGACCCTTGTCCTAGTGGCTACAGAGTACCAACATCGGCAGAATGGTCTACCGAAAAAAATGCGTGGGCTTCTGCAAATGCCGCTGGTGGTTTTGCTAGTCCACTAAAATTACCTGTTACAGGGTATCGTAGTGGGGCAACTGGGACGCTAACAGATGCAGGGGTTCGTGGGTTATATTGGTCGAGTACCCTAAATGCAAACGGGTATCAATCTAATTTTCTTAATTTAAAAGATGTTGAGGCACCAATTAGTGGTAGTGATAGAAGTAATGGTCTAGCCATTCGTTGTATTCAAGAGTAATGTAACTTTTAACTGATAACGTACTTTGCCTTTTTGTTGTTATAATTGATAGCCAAAATAAAATGCCAAAGAAAATTCTCTTCTCGTTCTTTATTGTTCTGTTGATGCAGTACTCTTTGGTTTCACAAAATGTACAAGGCACCCTGTCATATCATAAACATCAATCGATTCGTTTGATAGGGTTTGATTATTACAATACGGTTGATTTAGGGACGTCATCTCTAGATAGTGTCGGAAATTTTAAAATTTCCTATCCAAAAGATTACCAAGGTATGGCCATCTTAAAAACGCAAGACAACAACAGTGCCCTTATCATCCTCAATGGTTCAACTATTGAAATACAAGGAACACAGCTGTCTAAATACGAAGAGTTAGCATATACACAACACTCAGAAAACGACTTGTTTTTAAAGGTGGCTAAGGCAAATACACTAGAGGATCAAGGGTATGCCGCACTTCGATATCTTAAAAAAATCTATTCAAATACTCATTTTGAAGATCAACAAAGTATACGAACTAAGATCGATATCGAAATGAATCGCCTAGAGAACAGCGCCATTCTTACACAGTATAAGGTGCCTTCAAATTCATATTTATACTGGTATACGCCTCAAAGGAAACTCATAAGTGATATGCCGCAAACAATTCGGAACTATATAGAACGACTGCCAGAAAATATTGCTCGTTTTAGGAACACCGATTTTACCCATCCTAATTTTAAAACAAGTGGTTTGTTTAGAGATTTAATTGAGGGACATTATTTTCTCCTCGAAAATATGGGGCAGTCTTTAGATAGTATATACGTGCAAATGAATATGAGTACAGATTACCTTATCCAAAATCTAAAGGATGATACTATAGTAGTTAACGAGGTAGCCAAA
>CBFHVY010000082.1:0-10173 GCA_965659555.1 Flavobacteriaceae bacterium | reverse complement strand
TATTATGAAAGCGAAGCATACCATGATTTAATTGTTAGCCTAACCGAAAATACAGAACGATACGAACTTTTAGGAGGGTATAACTATCAAGGAGATACAGAGAAAATTCTTATGGGACTTGGGTTTCAAAGAGAAGATTTTGACAAGCTAACCGACACCTTTTCTGGTGGGTGGAGAATGCGTATTGAACTTGCAAAACTCTTACTTCAAAATAACGATATATTATTACTCGATGAGCCTACCAACCACTTGGATATTGAATCGATTATTTGGTTAGAAAACTTTTTAAAATCGTATGTAGGCGCCATTGTATTAGTGTCTCACGATAAAATGTTTTTAGACAATGTAACCAACAGAACAATTGAAATTTCCCTAGGGCAAATTTACGATTATAAGAAACCCTATTCACAGTTTCTAGAGTTGCGTGGAGAGATTAAAGAGAAGCAATTACAAGCGCAAAAAAATCAGGAAAAAGAGATCAAGCAAGCCGAACGATTGATTGAGAAGTTTAGAGCTAAATCTAGTAAAGCTTCGATGGCACAGTCGCTGATCAAAAAATTAGATAAGGTAGAACGTATTGAAGTCGATGTAGATGATAATGCTACTATGAATATTCGTTTTGCGATTTCAAAAGAGCCCGGTAAAATTATTGTTGAGGCCGAAAATTTATCGAAAAGCTACGGAGAGAAACAAGTTTTAGAAAACGTAAACCTATTAATCGAACGAAATAGCAAAATTGCATTTGTTGGTCAAAACGGACAAGGGAAATCTACCCTAGCAAAAATGATGGTAGGAGAAATTCCTTTCGAAGGGCACTTAAAACTTGGTCATAATGTTGAGGTGGGGTATTTCGCTCAAAATCAGTCTGAATATTTACCACCAGAGCAAACGGTTTTAGAAATTATGGAAGACGCAGCTTCCGATGCCAATAGAGCCCGTGTTAGAGACATGTTAGGGTCGTTTTTGTTTAGTGGTGAAGCGGTAGACAAAAAAGCCAAGGTGCTTTCTGGAGGAGAACGAAACCGATTGGCCTTGTGTAAATTATTGTTGTCTCCTTTTAATGTACTCATCATGGATGAGCCTACCAACCACTTAGATATTGCATCTAAAAATGTGTTGAAAAAAGCATTGAAACAGTTTGAGGGAACGCTAATCTTAGTATCGCACGATAGAGAATTCCTTCAAGGTCTTACCACAACGGTGTACGGCTTTAAAGACAAGGTTATTAAAGAATACCTAGGAGATATTGATTATTTCTTAGAGCAACATCAAATAGACAGTTTGCGTGAAGCCGAAAAGAGAACGGTAATTGCAAAGGATACCGCGAATGCAAAGGCTAAGCAACAACATACTTCAGACGATAAAGAATTAAAGAAGTTATCGAATAAGCTTTCAAAAATTGAAACTCAAATTTCAGATCTTGAAAAAGAACTTAACGTTTTAGACGCAGACTTAGCGGCTGATTACGAAAAGACTTCTTCTCAGCCTCAGTTCTTTGAAAAATACGAGGCTAAGAAAGCCACGCTAGAAACCTTGATGGAAGAGTGGGAACTGATAGAAAGTAAAGTTTCAGCATTACAATAACATGAACTTTGATTCGAACATAGAAAGTCCAAATCAAGAAGTTTTTTTTTCTGAATTGGTACATCACCATGTTCGCTTGTTTATCAAACGAGAAGATACCATACACCCGTATGTGTCTGGAAATAAATTTCGAAAATTAAAGTACAATATTCAAGAGGCTAAACATCGCCAACAAGACACCCTACTAACGTTTGGAGGTGCATATTCTAATCATATTCTAGCAACCGCAGTGGCCGGACAAACAAATGGTTTTAAAACGATAGGGGTAATTCGTGGTGAAGAATTGGGGGCCAACCTTAACGAGACTCTTGCACAAAATGAAACCTTACGCTTAGCACATAGCTATGGAATGCAGTTTCAGTTTGTTTCCAGAGCGCTCTATAAAGAAAAAGAAACCGAAGAAGTGATGCGTTCATTACATCAGAAGTGGGGAGATTTTTACCTGCTTCCTGAAGGAGGAACCAATGCCTTAGCTATTAAGGGCTGTACCGAGATCTTAACTACTGCCGATGAGGCCTTTGATTATATTTGTGTGAGTGCGGGTACTGGTGGAACCTTCTCTGGATTAATTTCAGCAGCATTACCACATCAACATTTACTAGGATTTTCTGCATTAAAAGGTGACTTTCTAAAGCAAGAAATCTCCACCTGGGTTGGAGCGTCTGAACAATGGGAGTTGATCACGGATACTCATTTTGGAGGTTATGCAAAATACACCCCAGAACTGATCCATTTTATGAATCAATTTAAAGAGGAAACAGGAATAGTACTCGACCCTATTTATACCGCTAAAATGCTTTTCGGTATCGTAGCTCGTGTTAAAGCTCAAAAATTTTCAAAAGGAAGTCGTATATTAGCTATTCATACAGGAGGGATACAAGGAATTGCCGGATTCAATGCATCCTTAAAGTTGAAACATAAAGAACTACAAATTCACACATGAAAAAAAGGGGCTACATTTTCTTGACCATTGCTTCATTTCTAATGCTTAGCTGTGGATCTGTTACCAAAAGAACCACACGAAAGTCATCGACAACAACAGTCGCACAGCATACAAAAAAGTTGCCTTCGGTAAAGCAGATTGAGCATGTTCGTAAGTTAGAAAAAAACAACAAAGGCTTAAACAAATACACCCTTAGTTATGTGCGTAAATATGCTCCCTTAGCGGTACTAGAAATGCATGATTATAAAATACCAGCAAGCATAACGTTAGCTCAAGGTATTTTAGAGTCTGGAAATGGGCGAAGTGAATTGGCCTCCAAATCAAATAATCACTTTGGAATTAAATGCCATAAAGGATGGAATGGCGGACGTGTGTATCATGATGATGATGAAAAAGGAGAGTGTTTTAGAAAGTATAGGTATGTAGAAACCTCGTACAAAGATCATTCAACTTTTTTAAGCTCTCGAAAGCGTTATGAGTCACTTTTTAGTTTAAAGAAAACCGATTATAAAGCTTGGGCAAAAGGATTAAAGAGAGCAGGGTATGCGACAGATCGCTCTTATCCTAAAAAACTAATTAAAATTATTGAAGACTATCGACTGTATGAGTTCGATAAGATTACAAAGAAGGATCTAAAAAAGTACGTCTATAAAAAGGAACCCGAAGTGGTCGTGAAAGACAAAACATTGCCAAAGAACAGTTCCTCAATAAAGTATGTCGTGAAGAAAAACGATACGTTATATTCTATTTCAAAGAGGTTTAACACTACTGTTGAAGCTCTTAAAAAACTCAATAAATTAAGAGATAATACCTTGTCAATTGGTTTAGAACTAATTGTAAAATAAAAGTCCGCAAAAGCACTAGGGCTTCTACGGACTTCGTCCAAACAACTAACAAATCTTTTTTACCATTCGTAATTTTTACTAAGGGCCTGTTTTTTTATAGCTTTAATAATAACACTCTCCAATTCATCTTTAGTGCTGTTCAGTTGTTTTTTAGCAATAAACTGATTTCTTTTTTTGTTGAGTTCCTTGATTTCAGCCTTTATTTTAGCACGTTCTTGAGCTTGTTGCTTCACATATAATTTTAGCTCTTTTACAGATTTATTTTTCAAAGCCTCAGGGAGGTTTTTACGATTTAAGGTGCTGTAGTCGAGTTTCCCTAAACGATCTGCATCAACCATATCCCATGAGGAATTGTTGTACAATCTACTCGCTTTACTCATGGTTCTTTTTACCATAACCACTTCATTCATTACTTCGGCTTCTTCATCGATCTTTTTTTGTGCAGCGTGCTTTCTTTTACCTTCGTACCCATAATAAATATATGTTCCATTCAATTTTTTATTTAAGATGATAATGTCATCGTCGTATGGCGTTACAATATGAACTACTTTTTTATTATGGTTGATCGTCATATAATCTCCTCCACCAAGTAGGGCTCCATCTTGCCATTTTCCAGAAACTCCTGTAGTGTAATTTCCACAGAAAATAGTATTGACTAATACCTCCTTTTCTTTGGCAATGCTAATGGCTTCTCTGTAGTCAATTTTACCCTGAGTAAAAGGTTCGTTTCCAGCGATAAAAATAAGACGGAGATCATTTTTGTTTTTCCCCCAATCAAGTTCTTTTAAGGAAGTAGCAATAACTTCTCCACAAAACTCGCTTCCGCCATTGGTAGTAAGTGAGAATAGTTTTTCAGAAATTTCATCGAGGTCACTACTAAATTGAAGTACCTGCCTTATATAGCCTTCACTCGCAGGAAGTGAGGCGTTTCCATATTCGTACAATGCTATTTTTAATGGGGGTCTTTTAATACCGTATTTGGCATTAGATAATTCATTTACAATTTCCCAAAGTTGCGCTTTTGCTTGGTTGATTAAACCATCCATACTATTGCTAGTATCTAACAATAAGGCAATTCTAATGGTTTCTTGTTCTGGTTTTTCTGTATGGTTAGGTAAGGCATATGCAAATTGAAGAGAACATACAAAAAGCAAGAGTGCCGTTTTTTTTAGAATAGTTTTCATAAGACAAATGGTTTTGAGTTAAGGTTGTTGTTGCAACACTTAAGAATAAACAAGGATGATGCCAAAATTTTAAAAGCTAAAAATTACTAGTGGTGATAGGGGTTGGAAAAAATGTAGTACTTTAAACACCTAAATATTAACACATGAAAATTATAAAATCGGTACGTGGAAAACACCCTCAAATTCCAGAGGATTGCTTTATTGCAGACAACGCAACTATTGTTGGTGAAGTGTATATGGGAAATGAATGTAGTATATGGTTTAACGCCGTTATTCGGGGAGATGTACATTTTATAAAGATGGGTAATAGAGTAAATGTACAAGATGGAGCAGTGCTTCATGCGACCTATCAAAAATCACCTACAACTATTGGGAATAACGTTTCTATTGGTCATAATGCAATTGTTCACGGATGTACCATAGAAGACAATGTGCTTATTGGTATGGGAAGTATTGTTATGGATGATTGTGTGATTGAGTCTAATAGTATCATAGCCGCAGGTGCTGTGGTTACTAAAAACACCCGTGTAGAACGTGGAAGTATTTATGCAGGGATACCTGCTAAAAAAGTAAAAGACATTTCTCAAGATCTTATTTCGGGAGAAATAGACCGAATTGCAGCGAATTACGTTACCTACTCAAGTTGGTTTACGGAGTAAAAAAAGCCCGGTAATATACATTACCAGGCCTTTTAGTGGTGAACCAATTCAACGCTTAATTTCGCTGATGCATTTGTTGCTTCTTATACCCCATTTTTTTCTTTTCCATTTGCATTCGTTTTCCTTTTTCCATTTTTTTCATTTTTTTAAACTGCTCATATTGTGCTGCAGTTAAAATCTCTTTTAGATCTCTTTGAAAGGCTAATTGAGCGTCTAATCTTTTGTTTTCCATTGCATAACGCTCTTCAGCAGTTGGACGTTTTTCGCTTTCTTTTAGTTGTTTTCTTTTTTCAAATTGTGCTTTTCGAGCTTCAATTTGTGTAGCAAGTAACGGAGCTACTTTACGTTGTTGAGCTTCAGTTAAGTCTAATGCTAAAGCTAATTTTTTAACAGCTAAATTGGTTTGCTGTTCTGCAGTTAAATTTTTTCCTAGCATTTTTCTTTCTCTCTTTTGAGCCTGAGTAGCAAAGCTGATCCCTAAGGCTAACATAAATAAGATGGCAAATTTTTTCATAATGTATTTTGTTTTAATTTGTATGCATTTATGACCAAGACTTTTAGAAAAGGTTTAAATTTGAGTTTTATTTTAGTATATATTTAACAAAACAACACATATGAAAAAGTTCCTTTTTCTTTTACTAGTAGTCGCCCTACCAACAACAGCACAACAGCTCGACTCCGTTGACTTAAGTTCACCAAAGGCTACAATATATACCCATATTTATTTTTTACAGCCCGATAGTTATTTTCCTAAAAAAGCGGCAAAAACCATGTATGGACTTTCTGAAAAAGAAGGTGTTAGAGCGGCTATTCGACTAAAGAAAATACTAGATGGTAAAGGGTTACAAATTGATTTTAATAACATTCCAAACCCGACAAATTATAAAGACAGTATTGGTTATGCTGTAACTCAAAAGTTTGTTCCTTTCCCTGTAAGAATGCCTCTTGTTTATGTTGAAAAACTAGAAGGGAAATGGTATTACGCTAAAGAAACTGTTGACAATATAGATGCGCTTTACGCCGAAGTTTTTCCTTGGTATGTAGAAAAAATTCAAAATATTAGTCCTGAGTATGGACATAAAACCATTTTTGGTTATGAAATCTGGCAATTGATTACACTGCTACTGTTATTAATATCAACACTGGTAGTATTTGTAATATCCAAAAAGATATCATTTTTCGTTTTACAACGAATCTTAAGAAAATTTACTAAAGACAAGCATTCAGAAGTCAATAGAGGGTTAAAAAAGTTAGCACACCCCATTAGTTTACTCATTGCATTATCGCTTATAGACAAAGTATTTCCATCTTTAGAAATGGGTTTACTCGTCAACAAATGGGTGTTTTTAGCGATTAATATTTCAGAAACCATCTTTTGGATTTATGTCTTTTTAAAGTTGGCTCAAGTGGCTGTAAGTATATATCATGAGTTTACTAAAACCACGCATGGTAAATTAGATGACCAGCTGGTGCCTATTTTAAGAAACTTCCTTACCGGAATTATTATTGCTTTTGGTGCCCTTAAGATCATCACCTTCTTTGGAGTAAACCCAACAACAGTTTTGGCAGGAGCCTCTATCGGTGGTTTGGCTATCGCATTTGCTTCTCAAGATACCGTAAAGAACCTTATAGGAACTTTTATGATTTTCTTAGACAAACCTTTCCATATTGGCGATTGGATTGAGGCAGGAGAAGTTATGGGTACCGTAGAAGAGGTAGGTTTTCGCTCTACACGAGTTCGTGCTGCAGATACCTCTGTCTTTCAAATACCCAACAGCAAGCTTTCAGAAATTGTTATTAATAACAAAGGATTACGTTTGTACAGACGCTATAAAACAGAACTAGGCGTACGTTATGATACCCCACCAGAATTGATTGAGGCCTTTGTAAAAGGAATTAGAACCTTAATTATTGAGCATCCCGAAACCCGATCAGAGGAAGATTCGTACAATGTTGAATTTACTGGTTTTGGAGATTCAGCCCTCCTTATTATGGTGAATGTGTACTTTAAAAGCTTGGCTTGGGGTGTAGAGCAATCATCTAAACATAGATTGCATATCGCTATTGTAAAATTAGCCAAAGCATTAGGTGTAGATTTTGCATTCCCATCAACTACAGTCACTATTGAACAGTTTCCAGAGAAAAAATCATTAGCCCTACAATACTCTACAGATCCGAAACGAATTGAAGATGCTTTAGCTACAGTAGTAGGTAACTTTAAACAAGAGGTTTTAAAAGATGAAAGTAACCAAGCTGATTGAGCAGCTGTTCAATAAGTACATTCCATCACCACTAACGATAGCGATCGTATTAACTCTGCTTACCTTAGGTTTAGCGTTGGGGTTTACTCGACCTCAAGAAATGGGGGTGGTAGACTATTCGCTACAGGTATTAGGGTATTGGGAAAGTGGAATCTGGAACACCAACTTATTGGTTTTTGCCTATCAAATGATGTTGATCTTGGTTTTGGGACATGTTTTAGTTCTAACAAAGCCAGTTAGTAAAGCCATTCTAAAGGTAACTCACTATTGTACATCAACCGCTTCAAGTGCAGCCATAGTAGCATGCACAACCATGCTGGTTGCTTTTTTTAATTGGGGCTTAGGATTAATTTTTGGAGCCCTCCTCGCGCGGAAGGTTGCTGAACATGCTCAAAGACATGAGCTGCCTTTAAACTATCCCATTATTGGAGCGGCCGGTTATCTTGGCCTCATGGTGTGGCATGGAGGAATTTCAGGGTCGGCACCCATTAAAATAAATGAAGCAGGTCATATTGCTAGTATGCTGAGTGGTGTAGGAAATGCCCAGTTAACCACTGCTATTCCAGCTGTAATAGATTATAGTCAAACAATTTTTAGTACATCAAACCTCGTAATTTTTGGAGTCGTTGTTGTTGTGATTACTACATTGTTTTATTTTTTAGGAAAACTGTCAAAACCCACTACCATTAAGCTGCCTAAGTATCAAATGGATAGTGAAACCGATACTGCCCAGCACTCAGAAAAACTCGATGAATCTAAGCCTTTAGCCATTGGTTTCGGACTGCTGATTCTTATAGCCTTTGTATACCAATATTACAACGATATCTTAGCCTTAAAAATCACCCCCAACCTTATCAACTTTTTAATGCTAGGATTAGGAGTGCTTTTACATGGAAGTTTTAAACGTTTTGGTGCTGCCATTAATGAAGCCATAGGAGATATTTCTGGGATTTTAATTCAGTTTCCATTGTATTTTGGAATTATGGGGATTATGAGTGGCTCTGGAATGGTTACGCAAATTGCAGCGTTTTTTGTCTCTATTGCGAACCCTACAACCTTACCCATATTTACTTTTTTTAGCGCAGGGTTAGTCAATATTTTTGTACCTAGCGGAGGTGGCCAATGGGTAGTGCAAGGCCCAGTAGTTATAGAGTCTGCCTTACAGTTAGGCGTGCCATTACCCAAAGCTATTATGGCCTTAGCTTATGGAGACCAAATTACCAATATGTTGCAGCCTTTTTGGGCACTCCCCTTATTGGGAATTACAAAGCTAAAAGCAAAAGAGATTTTACCCTACACCCTTATTGCTATGATCGTAGCAAGCTGTATTTATATTGTGGGACTACTCCTGTTTTAGATGAAGTGGTTAACTGAAGATATTCGTTTTCCTCCACACTCAGAAGCTTCACCTTCGGGGATGATTGCTTTGGGCGGAGATTTATCTGTTTCCAGATTAATTGCGGCCTATCAACAGGGAATCTTTCCATGGTATTGCGAAGGAGAGCCTATTGTATGGTATAGTCCTCCTGAGCGTATGGTGTTGGTTCCAAATGAAGTTAAGGTTTCAAAATCCATGAAAAAAGTACTCGACTCAGGGGTGTTTCGTATAACAGAGAACACACAATTCGAAACCGTTATTCATCAATGCAAACACATTCAACGTGCCGATGGCTACGATACTTGGATTACAGAAGAAATGAAAGCGGCTTATATAGCACTGCACAAAAATGGGTATGCAAGGTCTATTGAGGTGTGGCAAGATGAGGCCTTAGTTGGCGGACTCTATGGCATTGAATTGGGGACTGTATTCTGTGGAGAAAGTATGTTTAGCAAAGTGTCTAATGCCTCTAAAGCTGCGTTTATTTATTTAGCTCAACAGAAAAACTATCAACTCATAGATTGTCAGGTATACAATGACCATCTTGCTTCCTTAGGTGCTAAAGAAATTCCTAGGAGTCAATTTTTAAACTATCTTCAATAGGAAACACATCCGATTCGCGATACTTTACCAGAAAGCAAATCAAATAACTTAGTTATCTTTGGGTTTTATTAAGGAATCAGAAGACATGAATATACACAATGCCCAAGAGCAAGTAGATACGTGGATTAAAAACCACGGTGTTCGTTATTTTAATGAGCTTACCAATATGGCTCAGCTTACAGAAGAGGTAGGTGAAGTAGCACGCATTATTGCCAGACGCTATGGCGAACAAAGCGAAAAAGAATCAGATAAAACGAAAGACCTGGGAGAAGAATTAGCCGATGTGCTTTTTGTAGTTTTGTGTTTGGCAAATCAAACAGGAATTGACTTGCAAGACGCTTTTGAAAAAAAGTTAGACTTAAAAGCTAAACGAGATCACGATAGACATCAAAATAATACCAAACTAAGCTCATGAGTTTATTTCAAAAAATACAAACCTCAACATTTTGGCTTAATGTAGCCAAAATTGCCATTCCATTTTTTATTGTAGTAACCCTAATTTCTATTGCTATTAATAGTGGTGGAGACCTTCTTAGTGGAAACTTCTCTGCCGTTTATAAGGCAAACTTTGCAGAGGGTATGTGGATTAACTTCTTTAGTTTTAAAGTGGTGTTTAGTATCATTTATGGAATTTGGCTAACGCTACGTAACACAAAATAAAAAGCGACCCTAGGGTCGCTTTTTATTTGATTTATTTTTTATTTTAATAAAAAAAA
>CBFHVY010000081.1:0-10468 GCA_965659555.1 Flavobacteriaceae bacterium | reverse complement strand
ATTACTCCAAAGCTTATTCTTCGTTTTTATGATGCCAACAACCCAAGCACAGTCAAAAGTGTTCAGAATTTATCGATATGGGCAGAAGGCTTAGATACCATTTCAGAGTATCGTTCTGTTAATTTAGATTCTATTGCCATTCCCTTAAATGCAACTACGGGACAAACGGTGTATCACTTTAAAAAAAATGACATCGACGGAAATATAGCCACCAACAGCGTTAATACACTAACCATAAGCTATTCACCAGAACATGTTTATGTATCTCGATCTTGTGGTTTTAAAGCGATATTTAACGATACAGAAATTACAAATGATCAGGTTTGGATGCAATCCACTCTTCCAACCACTCCTTTTTCAATAACCAATGAAACCTCAGCTCATGTACAAGTATTTCATTAGTTTCTTATTGACATTGAGTTCGGTGCTTGTGTTTAGTCAAGATACCAAAGATCCGTTGAGTTCTACTACCCAAACAGATAGTATCGTTTACAAAACACCCTATGGTTTACGTTTAGGAATCGATTTAAGCAAACCCATTAAAGGAAGTTTAGATGACCGTTACCAAGGCTTAGAATTTGTTGCCGACTACAGGATTAATAAAACATGGTATCTAGCAGCAGAGTTTGGTACCGAAGAAGATATTGCAACCGAAGACTTTACCAATTCAACATCTAAAGGATCGTACCTACGTTTAGGTGCCAACGTGAATGTGTACAAAAACTGGTTAGACATGACCAACGAAATTTTTGTAGGTTTTAGATATGGTATAAGCTCTTTTGATCAAACATTAAACACCTATACCATTAATACTGGCAGCCCTTACTTTAGTCCAACCGAAATTGCAAGTAGTCAAACAGCAAAGGGCCTCTCTGCGCAATGGACAGAAATTCAATTGGGTTTAAAAGTAGAAGTCTATACGAATCTGTATTTATCTGCGAGTATGGCGTATAAGATTATGGTGAGTCTTAAAGAACCCGACAATTTTAAAACACTTTTTGCGCCTGGATTCAATAGGGTATTTTTAAGTAATACTGGATTTGGATTCAATTACACCCTTTCGTATACCATACCTTTTAAGAAAAAATAAGCTCCATTTCGAGCATTTTACTAACTTTACTTATCGAAATAAAAATAGTACCTATGAACTCTATCCCAAGTGTAAATCTTTCCGATTTTCTTTCAGACGACCCAAACCGTAAACAACAATTTGTATCTGCTATAGGTGATGCTTACGAAAACATTGGTTTTGTTGCTTTAAAAGGACACTTTTTAGACGATGTTTTAGTAGCCGATTTATATGCAGAAGTAAAACGTTTTTTTGATTTACCAGTAGCAACAAAAGAAAAATATGAAATCCCTGGTATCGGTGGTCAACGTGGGTATGTGTCTTTTGGAAAAGAAAGTGCAAAAGGAAAAAAAGAAGGCGATTTAAAGGAATTTTGGCATTTCGGACAATATGTAGAAAACGATGAGGCTTTAGCAAAGGAGTATCCTGCTAATGTAGAAGTGGAAGAACTTCCAAGATTTAATGAAGTGGGTAAAGAAGCCTACAGAATGTTAGAAAAAACTGCCAAATATGTGTTACGCGCATTGGCACTTCATCTAAATTTAGAAGAAACCTATTTTGATGCCTATATCAAAAACGGAAATAGCATATTACGTCCTATTCACTACCCTCCTATTACCTCAGAACCTAAAGATGCAGTTCGAGCAGCGGCTCATGGAGATATTAACCTCATTACCTTATTAATGGGTGCTCAAGGAAAAGGACTTCAAGTACAAAATCATAAAGGAGAATGGATTGATGCTATTGCTCAAGACGATGAATTAATGATTAATGTAGGTGATATGCTATCTAGACATAGCAATAATAAGCTAAAGTCAACTATACATCGAGTAACCAATCCTCCAAGAGAATTGTGGGGAACTTCTCGTTACTCCATACCATTTTTTATGCATCCTATTAGTAGTATGAAATTAGATGTTTTAGAAGGCTGTATCGATGAGGAAAACCCAAAACAATTTGAAGACATTACCGCAGGGGAGTTTTTAGAAGAGCGATTAAAAGAATTAGGCTTAAAAAAATAAGCATATATGGATTTACAAGATCAATTAAAAAACCTATTCCCAGATCATGTTTCTGAAACTCCAGAGCCAGAATCTAAAGATCCAGGAATTTGGTTACAAGATGATCCTATTATTTGTAAATACGAAAAACGTAAAGGAAAGCCCATTACCATCTTAGAAGGCTATACTGGTGCTACTAAAGACTTTAAACAACTGACCAAAGAACTTAAACAGTTGTTAAGTGTTGGTGGAAGTTTTAAAGAGGATAAAATTATTATTCAGGGAGATTATAGAGACAAGATTATGTCTTTTCTTAAAGATAAAGGATTTGCTGTCAAAAGAGTTGGAGGTTGATAAATACCTCAAATACATCAAACTAAATTAATTTTATAAACGTTTCAATGCTATGAAATCATCAACTCTACACATTACTAATGGCGACAGTACCACCAATTATGTCAAGCAATTAGCCATTCCAGGAACCATTATCACTTGGCGAGAAATGCTTTGTGAAGGAAAAACTACTTCGAAGGTAGGCTCTGAAGAATTTTGGAAAACCCGATTTCAATTTTTAAACACCGCTTTTCAAATAAGTAAAAAAGTGTTTATTGAAAAAACCCTAAAAGAATACCGAAATCTGTGTAGTCAAAAGTCATCAACTGAAATTGTTCTTTGGTTTGAACACGATTTGTTTTGTCAAATAAATATGATTGCTGTATTGAGTTGGCTTAAAAAAAATAGAAAAGGGCGCACCATTTCCCTAGTGTCAAGTGGAGATGTTGAAGGAACTACTACGCGATTAGGCTTAACTGAATTGAATTCAGAACAACTCATGGATCATTATCACAATAGAATTACTTTATGTCAAGACGATATAGATTATGCCGACTATATCTGGCAATTGTATTGCTCAGAAAGCCCTTTACGACTGGAAACCGTAGCTAAGTTTAATCCTATGACTCCTTTTGTGTACTTGCAAGACGCCATAGAAACCCATATTCAGCGTTTTCCCTCCACTGCAAATGGACTTAATACGATAGAAAACTTCATTCTACAAACCGCCCAAACAGCACCTTTTAAAAATACGGATACGTTCGTTCAAGAATTGTTGCAAAAAGAAACTAAATATGGTTATGGTGACCTACAGTATCAGCATGAGATTATGAAGTTGAGCACGCTTTTTTCATCCTTTAACCCCATTACATTAAACAGCACTGGGAAATTGCTAGTAGCCAACAAAGCCAATTTTTATAGTCAACTCAATAATGGTTTAGAGTATCTTGGTGGGGCAAGAAAATATAGCTACCTCTATGATAACCCTAGCCGAAAACTTTTAAAAATAGCCTCTTAATGCCTATTCAGAAATCAGAATTAATTCTTAACCCAGACGGAAGTGTATACCACCTCAATCTTCGACCAGAACACATTGCAGAAACTGTAATCTTTGTAGGAGATCAAGACAGAGTTGCAAAAGTTACACAACATTTTGATCACATAGAGTTTAGCACTCAAAAAAGAGAGTTTAAAACGACTACAGGAGTATACAAAGGGAAAAGACTAAGCGTTATTTCAACAGGAATTGGTCCTGACAATATTGATATTGTTTTGAATGAATTAGATGCATTGGTAAATATAGATCTGAGTACGACAGCGATTAAACCTGAACTGAAAAGCCTACAAATTGTTCGAATTGGAACATCGGGATCTCTACAAAAAGACATTCCCATAGACTCATTTTTAGCGAGTACAAAAGCCATAGACTTTACAGGTATGCTACACTCCTATCAAACACAAGCTATCAGAAATACAGCCCTTGAAAAAGCATTTATTGCGCACACACAATGGAGTGCTGAAAAACCTTATCCGCTTGTAGTTTCTTCTTCAGAATCCTTAGTAAAGACCTTTGCTTCTGACTGTATGTTTGAGGGAATGACTGCCACTGCAGGTGGTTTTTATGGTCCACAAGGACGTGTATTGCGCTTAGCACTTCAAGACGCTGAACTGAATACTAAAATGGATTCATTTACATATGAAGGGGTAAGAATTACCAACTTAGAAATGGAAACCGCTGCTATTTATGGTTTAGCTAAATTACTTGGACATCGAGCGTGTTCTTTAAATGCCATAATTGCCAACAGGGCGAATGGTACTTTTAGCACTAACCCCGGTAAAGTAGTTGATGAGCTTATAGTATATACACTAGACAAATTGACCGCTTAAAAAGTGATATTTATTTTTTAATGAACAATAAAATGCAGATATTGTCGTTAATTAAAATGAAAACAAATGATAATAACACATAACACAAAATTCACCCCCAAAAATAGCATGAAAAAATATGTATTTATTGCAATTTGTTCTTTTGGTCTTCTTTGTTTTTCATCGTGTAAAAGTACTAAAAGTCCTTGTGGCTTAGCTGACAACACAACTAATCAAACCAAACGATTACAGTCAGCAAATTATACTCTTGAAGTAAATTTAAAAGTATAAGACTGTTCTTTTTTCAAATTCAATAAATCCGCTTTACTAGCGGATTTTTTTTTACCATTTGATAGGTACTTTACCTTGGGCCGTTAAATAGGCATTCGTTTTAGAAAAGTGTTTATTACCAAACCAATACCCTCTGTTTGCACTTAAGGGAGATGGATGTCCAGATGTTAATACACAATGCTTGTCTTGATCAATTAGGGTACTTTTTTTCTTTGCATAGCCACCCCATAATAAAAAGACTACTCCCTCTAAATGGGTAGAAACTACTCGAATTACTGCATCTGTAAAGGTTTCCCAACCTTGCTTTTGATGACTACCAGCCTCATGAGCACTAACAGTAAGGGTGGCATTCAACAATAATACGCCTTGTTCAGCCCAATGACTTAAATCTCCTGAGGTGGGATAGGGTTGCTGTAGATCTTGTTCTAGTTCTTTAAAAATATTTTGTAAAGAGGGTGGATGAGCTACTCCTTCGTGCACAGAAAAGCATAGACCATTTGCTTGACCAGGTCCATGATAGGGGTCTTGACCAATAATGACTACTTTTACCTCATTAAATGGGGCAGCATCGAAAGCAGCAAAAATTTGAGAACCCTTAGGATAACATTGCTGTTGTTTGTATGCAGATTTTACAAATGAAGTTAATTTCTTGAAATAGTCCTTTTCAAATTCAGGTTGTAAAATATTTTTCCAACTTTCAGTAATATTTACCTCCATACTTTCTTACTTTTGTGAGACATCCAAATATAAGGCTTTGGGCACTAATATATCAGAAAAAGTACTTCAAGATTTAGAGTTTCCTACTGTTTTAGAGCACCTAAAAACGTTCTGTAATTCATCGTTGGGTAAAGCAAGTGTTGCTGAGATTAAGCCTATACGCAAACGATCGAAATTACTAAATGAATTACAATTGGTCTATGAGTATGCCAATTCACTTACCAGTGAAAATAGATTACCTAATCATGGATTTAACAACATTACTCCCTATTTTACAAGACTAGCTATTGAAAACAGCTTTATAGAAGCTGAACAATTTTTAGATATCGCATCGGTTTCAGAAACTGTTAACGAATTAAAAAAGTTTCTGAAAAAGTTTGAAACCTATTTCCCTACGTTGTTTGAATATAGCGAGACCATTGAGTTTACCACCATCATTATTCAAGAAATTCGAAAAGTTATTACTCCACAAGGCACTGTTGATGATAAAGCATCTCCTGAGTTGAGACAGATTAGAAGAGAAAGTGCTGCAATTCGAAGTAAAATAGGACAAAGTTTTACACAAGCCTTGGCAAAAGCCGCAAGTGCAGGGTATCTAGATGATATTAAAGAAACGGTAGTAGACAATCAACGTGTATTAGCCGTATTAGCGATGCACCGGCGAAAAGTTAGCGGAAGTATGCTTGGAGCTTCTAAGTCGGGTAATATTGTCTATATTGCTCCACAAGCAACGCTAAAGTATGCTAGAGAACTCCAAAACCTAAACTACGAGGAGCAACAAGAGATTTTGCGAATCTTAAGAGCTTTAGCAGACCAAATAAGGCCTTTTACAGACCTTCTAAAAAGCTATGTAGCCTTTCTTACACATCTCGATGTGATTGCTGCAAAAGCTAACTATGGGCAACGTACTAATAGTGTAGTTCCTAAGATTAGTACTACCAAAGAACTGCATTTTATAAATGCTTATCACCCTCTACTCTATCTCAAAAATAACCACGAAAATAAACCGACTGTTCCACAAACGATTAGTTTACATAAATCGCAACAGATAATAGTTATTTCTGGTCCAAATGCTGGAGGTAAAAGTATAACCCTAAAAACCATAGGTCTACTTCAAACAATGCTCCAAAGTGGAATGATGATTCCTGTTGATGAAAAAAGTACAACCTATATTTTCGATACTATATTAACAGATATTGGAGACAATCAATCCATCGAAAATCAATTAAGTACATATAGCTATCGGTTAAAAAACATGCGTAATTTTTTAAAGCGTTGCAATGAAAACACTTTGTTTTTAATTGATGAGTTTGGTACCGGTTCTGATCCTGAACTTGGTGGTGCTTTGGCCGAAATCTTTTTAGAGGAGTTTTATCATAAAGATGCCTACGGAATCATTACAACGCATTATTCTAATCTTAAAGTATTGGCCAATGAGCTTGAGCATGTCGTAAATGCAAATATGCAATTTGACGAACGTAGCTTAGAACCCTTGTATAAATTATACATCGGACAAGCAGGAAGTTCGTTAACGTTTGAAGTTGCTCAGAAAAATGGTATTCCTTTTAGCTTAATCAACAGAGCTAAAAAACGCGTTGAAAGCGAAAAAATACGATTAGACAAAACCATATCTAAACTACAAAAAGAACGCATAAAACTTCAGAAAAGCACCGAAAGCCTTGAAAAACAACACGGGGTTGAGCAAGAGAAAATGAGTTCTTTAGAAGAAAAGGAACTTCGAATACAGGAAAAGTTAGCTGGATTTCAAGAGTTGTATGATAGCAATCAACGGATGCTCACTTTGGGAAGAAAAATAAATGAGTTCCTCAATACCTATTTTCAAACCAACAACAAAAAAGAACTCACGTCTAATTTTATAAAATGGGTATCGGTTGAAAAAACCAAGCATCTTAAAAAGAATCCTAAAAAAGCAAATACAAAAAAGGAAAAAAAAGAAGCAATACAAACTGCACAACAAAAAGAAAAAGTACTGCAAAAAGTAGAGAAAGAAGTACTACAAAAAGTTGTAAAAGTTAGAGCTACCAAAAAGAAAGAAGCCGAGAAAATTGCCAAAGAAAAAGCAGCCTATGTGTTTAAAGTCAATGATCGCGTACGATTGTTAGACGGTAATGCTGTAGGGACTATAGAGAAAATTGAAAAGAAGTCTGCGTTTATCAACTATGGTATATTCACCACTCAAGCTTCCATAGACAAATTAGAACTTGTAGAAAAAGCTAAAAAATAACACTACTCATATTTAGCTATTTCACGATCATAAAATAGACTAGCACCCTCAATTAATCCTGCGATTTCATTCGCTAACTCTTCCTCGTTTTCACCAGAAAGGTCTTCAAACCATTCAATCTCATCATCCTTAAGATTGATTAGGAATCTGGGGTACTCGGTATGAAGAACAAAAATATCTTCAGGAAATTCACTGTGGTCTGCGAGTAAATATTTAGGTAGTTCCATGGGCTGATGTAATGATGAGTTTTTTAGTTAAATTGGTAAAACGAATATATAACATTATTGCTGATGCTGACAAGGAAATTAGTAATCCTATCCAAATTCCCATGGTTTTTAATGGAGTATATAATGCTAAGTAATAGCAAATAGGAAAACCAATTATCCAATAGGCAATAAAAGTAATCAGCATGGGTATTTTAACATCTTGTAAACCACGGAGAGCTCCAAGAATTACCGCTTGTAAACCATCGGAAATTTGAAAGAATCCTGAGATTACAATTAATGCCGCAGCAGTTTCTATCACTTCTGCATCAGAAATATAAAAGGTGGGCAACAGGTCTTTTGTGGCTAAAAAGCCTAACGCAAAAAAGAGGTCTATAATCACCATCAATATAAAAATTGAAAGAGCTATTCGTCTCAATTCAGTATAGTTTTGCAAGCCTTTTTGATTACCTACTCTAATCGTTGCTGTAACACCTAAACCCACAGCGATCATAAATGTCATAGACGATAAGTTTAACGCAATTTGGTTGGCTGCCTGACTTTGGGTACCTAACAAACCAGACAAGAACACTCCTGCAGAAAAAACACCAACTTCAAACCACATTTGCAAGGCTGTTGGATATCCTAAATTAAAAACTTTTACCACAATTTTTTTCTTAATTTCAGAAAACAAAAATTGTTTCATATACGGTTTGAATGCCGGTTTAGACCTTATGATAAAAAATAAAAAGACCACCATTGCTACTCTTGAAATGAGTGTTCCATAGGCCGCTCCCGCAACTTCTAGTCTAGGAAAAATCCAAACACCATAAATCAACAAGTAGTTTAACAACACGTTGAGCAAGTTTGCTAATATAGCTGCTTGCATAGCGTATTTTGTAAACGAAAGACCGTCTGCGAATTGTTTTAACCCTTGAAAAAGCAAAAGTGGAATCATTGAAAAAGCAATAATTTCAAAGTAAGGAATTGCTCTAAACACTACTTCTTCGGGCTGACTCATTAACGATAATATGGGTGTAGATATGTATAAGAGTCCGAATAACAGCACTCCAAAAACAAAAGAAAGCAACATACCATGCTGATAGGAGCTTCTACCCTCTTGTATATTTTTTGAAGCGTCTGCCTCTGCAATAAGGGGTGTAATGGCAAAGGTAAAACCGATTCCTAAAGACATTGCAAAAAACACAATTCCGTTTGCTAAAGAAACTGCCGCTAACGAGGCTGCTCCTAATTTACCTACCATTAAGTTATCTGCTAAACCAACCAATACATGTCCTAACTGACCCAACATAATAGGGTACGCAATCTGGAGGTTTTTTTTAAATTCAGAAGTATAACTCGCTAAGGACAACTAAGATGGTTTTGTAAAGCGAATATATTCAAATAATAAGAGAATAATTAACAAAATGGAAACATATTGGTTTCCTCAAAAAAATGTATT
Source organism: Flavobacteriaceae bacterium (assembly GCA_965659555.1). GTDB lineage: Bacteria > Bacteroidota > Bacteroidia > Flavobacteriales > Flavobacteriaceae > Polaribacter. The sequence goes on along the minus strand of CBFHVY010000081.1, from coordinate 1,281 downwards.
TTTGAGCTTTAAACAAAACAAAAATCCAAATACATGGCATCAATAACTTTAGGAGGTACTCCTACACAAACTGTTGGCTCACTTCCAGCGGTTGGAACTAAAGCACCAAACTTCACCTTAACGGCATTAGATCTTAGTACAAAATCATTAGAAGATTATAAAGGAACCAATATTATACTGAACATTTTTCCAAGTGTAGATACCGGAACCTGTGCTGCCTCTGTTAGAAATTTTAATACCAAAGCAAGCAGTCTAGAAAATACTAAAGTAATTTGTATCTCTAAAGACTTACCTTTTGCTCAGAGTCGTTTTTGTGGTGCTGAAGGTATTGAAAATGTTGAAATGTTATCTGACTTTAGTACTGGTGAATTTGGAAATACCTATGCTGTTGCCTTTACAGACGGACCTTTTAATACCCTATTATCGAGAGCTATTGTAGTGATTAATGCAGAGGGTATTATAACACACACCGAGCAAGTGAGTGAGGTAGCCGATGAACCTAATTACGAAGCTGCCTTAAAAGCATTATAAATCATGAATAGTCCGAAAACAAGTTTTGTATCGGGACGTTTAAAAGCGATTACATACGCGCTTAAAGGAATGTGGCTTCTCATTACAACCGAAGACAGTATTAAAGTACAACTCGCTATCGCTTTAGTTATGACTGGGGTAGGTTTTTATGTTGAGCTAAGTGCTACGGAATGGATGTTTCAATGGGTTGTGATTGGACTTGTATTAGTGGCAGAGGCCTTGAATACTGCTATTGAGGAAATTGCAAATTTTATACATCCAGAATACCACGAAAAAATAGGATTGATTAAAGACATTGCAGCGGGTGGACCTGCTTTTGCAGCGCTTATCTCATTGATTGTTGCAGCGGTGATTTATATTCCAAAACTGATTGCTTTTTTTAACTAATCCCTATATTTACGTAACTCAATAAGAATTTATGGCAAAGAAGTCGAGCAAATCAGCTACAACTCCCAAAAAACCAAACCCAATGGTTACTTTTTTTAAAAGTAGACAAACGCAAACGGTTATTGGTGTTTTTTTACTGCTGTTTGCTATCTTCTTATTAGTAGCTTTTATTTCGTACTTCTTTAGTGGCAACGCAGACCAGAGTACCTTATCTAAACTGAGTGACAAAACAATTAAAAGCAGTAATCTGCTTGGTAAAGTTGGCGCCTTTTTTAGTGACTTATTTATCTACAAAGGTTTTGGTATTGGAGCCTTTTTTATTCCATATTTACTTTTTGCTACTGGTCTATTTTGGTTGTTTAA
>CBFHVY010000080.1:0-10549 GCA_965659555.1 Flavobacteriaceae bacterium | reverse complement strand
GGGGTTTTTGTTCGACTCTTTCAAGACGAACCTTTCTTTGAAAATCTTGAGGCAGGCATTTATACCATCCTTGCCAGAGACAAAAATGGTTGTGGACAAGCAACTTTAGAAGTTTCTGTCTTAGGGTTCCCCAGGTTTTTTACCCCAAATAATGATGGAATCAAAGACACGTGGCAGGTTATCGGTGCAAATAGCACCTTCTTCCCTTCAAGTGAAATCTATATTTTTGATCGATATGGAAAGCGTCTTGCAAACATTCCTTTAGACAGTATTGGGTGGGATGGTACGTATAATGGAGCCTTAGTTCCTTCTGATGATTATTGGTTTTTAGTTGTGCTTACAGACGTCAATGGTAAGGTTCGGCAAAGACGAGGGCATTTTGCCTTATTAAGAAAATAATGACCATTTTATTAATATCTTCGTAGTTCTTTTTTCAAGATGTATGAAGCAGATTTGCATTGGGGTATTTCTTATCATTTCTTTTCAGTTATTTTCTCAGAATGAGACAAATCATTGGTACTTTGGTAAAAATGCTGGCTTAGATTTTAGTCAGGGCGGATTTACCGTTAAAAATGATGGTGCAATGGACACTCCAGCAGGTACCGCTTCGATCTCTGATGGTAATGGAGACCTTTTGATGTATACCAATGGAGCTTCAATTTGGAATAAGAACCATGAGCTCATGACTAATGGTACAGGCTTAGCCGGTGAAGTTAGTTTAACGCAAACTTCTATTATAGTTCCAAACCCTCAAGACAATTCGTTGTATTATGTAATTACCTCTCGTGCTAATGCATCTACCAATCCAGTTTTTGGTGCCGGAATTTATTATTCAGAGGTACGGTTTTCTTCAGCAAATCCTTTAGGAGAGGTTGTGTTAAAAAACCAAAGACTTACGCAGAGTTCTTCTGGAAAACTCACAGGGGTGCATCATGCAGATGGCGTTTCTGTTTGGATTATAGGTCTCGGAGGGAGTGCGTTTGAGGAGGATTCACCCAAAAACACCTATTTCGTATTTAAAGTGGAAGGAACGGGAATCAACTTAGAACGTCTTATAAATGTTGGTGATGTAGGTTCTAGAGATGAAGTAGGTTCAAAAGGCGCGATGAAAATGTCGCCTGATGGAAAAGTTTTAGGAGTTGCCGATTATGACAATAGCTGGTTATATACGTATAATTTCAATACCGCAACTGGAGAAATAACACCGAAAAAAGAATACAATGCAAACATTTCGCTTGGGTCTGTAATGAATCCTTATGGACTAGAATTCTCACCAGATTCTCAACTCATGTATTATACAGCGATTCAAAATGGAGTAACCTTTTTTGTATTTCAAACCGATTTAAATGGAAATGAATTTACATTCAGTCATACCGCGTTTATACAGAATGGTTTGTTTCCTGGAGCTATGCAGTTGGCAAATAATGGGAAAATTTATGTGAGTTATACCCCAGGAGCTGAAGATGATAGTGCTTTGCCAGAATTAGGCGTTATAGAAAATCCAAATGTAGTTGGCAATGCGGTACTTTTTAGAACTCGAGGGGTTCGGCTTCTTGCTGCTGCAGCAAAAAAGGGGCTTCCAAATTTTATACAATCCTATTTTCAAACACGTATCCTTACTGAAGACCAATGTGCTCTAGTCCCTTTTAATTTTAGGTTAGAGACCTATACGAGTATTCTAGATATTACTTGGGATTTTGGTGATGGAACAGTGCTCAATGCCATCAATCCATCACATGCCTATACTGCTCCTGGAACCTTCACCGTTAGAGCTGACGCACGTATTGCCAGTGGTGTAAATACCGTGTATAAAGAAGTAACGGTTTTTGAATTACCTCAACTAACACCGAATCAGTTTTTAGAGCAATGCGATAGTGATACTGATGGCTTATCAACCTTTAACCTCTTTAATAGTAGGACTAAAATTACTTTTGCTACAGAACCTGAAGCATTGGAATTTTACCTCACTTTAGCAGATGCTCAAAACAATAGCAATGCAATTAGCAATCCTCAAAGTTTTACCAATACACAACCCAATCAAGAGATTTTTGTAAAAGCAACCAATAGTAATGATTGTTCGGCCATTACTTCTTTTAACCTCATTGCAAGTTTTGTAGATTTAGGAGATATTTCTCCTGTTTTTAGTTGTGAAAATGCAGATGGTGTTGTGGCCGACGGAAATGGTCTATTTGATTTAGCTCAAAAAAGAAGCTCAATCTACAATGAATTAAATATACAGCCAACTACTTCACTTCGCTTTTTTGAAACCTTAGCAGACGCTCAAGCCATTATAAATGAATTGGACGATCTGTATACCTCTCCAACCAAAACGATCTGGATGCGGGCCGAGGATGGAAACTTAGGCTGTAGTGGTATAGAGGCTGTGCCTTTAGTGGTTAATCAAACGCCATTTATTGCTTTAGAAGACAGCTACACCATTTGTATAGAACCATCATTACACCCTCCGGTAGTAGTGCGTTTAGACAACTCCAATGATCGATTTGAATGGTACAATGAAGCGAATCAATTGATGAGCAGTCAACAAGAATTCACACTAACCACTCCTGGAATGTATACCGCTGTGGTCTATAAAACTGAAAACGGCATTGAATGTTCTAATTCAAAAACTTTTACCGTGAGGTATCCAGATGCCCCTACCATCCAACTTTTGGAGGCAGATACTTCAACGGCTATAAACACGATTAGCGTTCATATTAACGGAAGTAGTTCGTATGAGTACTCGCTCGATAATAGCACTTTTTTTGGGGAGGGAACACGACATGTGTTTACCGGAGTTTCTCCTGGAATTCAAACAGTGTATGTAAGAGACAAAAATAATTGTCAGCCCCCAATTCAACAAGATATTTCTGTGATTGGATATCCTGCATTTTTTTCACCCAATAATGATGGTACAAATGACTATTGGAAAATAACCGGGGTAAACAGCACGTTTTTTCAATCGATGACCCTACATATTGTAGACCGTTATGGGAAACTCATCGCAGAGTACACCGACTTAGATGGTTTGGGTTGGGATGGTACCTATGGAGGAAAAGCATTGCCTCCAAACAGTTATTGGTTTAAGGTAGAACTAATTGACCTAAACGATACGGTAATAACTAAAATTGGTAATTTTAGTTTGGTAAGAAATCAGTAAAATTCCAATAAGGATGCGTATTTTTGTGCTATGGATTTTAAGCTAGTTTCTGAATTTCAGCCTACAGGAGATCAACCGGATGCCATACAGCAATTAACCGATGGTTTACGTTCTGATGAACGTTACCAAACGCTGCTTGGGGTTACAGGATCTGGAAAAACATTTACGGTAGCTAATGTCGTTAAGAATGTAAATAGGCCAACGCTTGTTCTTGCACACAACAAAACTCTTGCCGCTCAACTCTATTCAGAGTTTAAGCAGTTTTTTCCAGAAAATGCTGTAGAATATTTTGTTTCGTACTACGATTACTATCAGCCTGAAGCCTATATTCCGGTTACAGGAACTTATATTGAAAAAGACCTTTCTATTAATGAAGACATTGAGCGTTTGCGTTTAAGCACCACCTCTTCTTTATTATCTGGTAGAAGAGATGTTTTAGTAGTTGCCTCAGTTTCTTGTTTGTATGGTATTGGAAACCCCATTGAATTTAAAAAGAATGTAATTCCTATTCATGTAGGGCAGCAGATTTCTAGAACGGTTTTTTTACATCAGCTTGTAACCAGTTTGTATTCTAGAACCGAAATTGAAATTAAGAGCGGAACATTTAAAGTAAAGGGCGATGTAGTAACGATATTTCCATCGTATGGAGAACAAGGCTATCGAGTGCATTTTTTTGGCGATGAAATTGAAGAGATCGAATCGATTGATATCGAAAATAATCAAGTCATCGAGAACTTTGAAGAACTTACCCTCTACCCTGCGAACTTATTTGTTACCTCACCAGATGTGCTTCAAAATGCGATACATCAGATTCAAGACGATTTGATGAAGCAATACGAGTATTTTAAAGAAATAGGAAAACATTTAGAAGCGAAACGTCTCAAAGAACGCACGGAGTTTGATTTGGAAATGATTCGAGAGCTTGGCTATTGTTCGGGTATAGAAAACTACTCTCGTTATCTAGATGGAAGAGATCCAGGCACTAGACCTTTCTGTTTATTAGATTATTTTCCAGATGATTATTTAATGGTTATCGACGAAAGTCATGTAACCATCCCTCAAACCCATGCTATGTATGGTGGCGACCGAAGTAGAAAAGAAAACTTAGTCGAATATGGTTTCCGCTTACCCGCAGCCATGGACAACCGTCCGTTAAAATTTGATGAATTTGAAAGCTTACAGCATCAAGTCATCTACGTAAGTGCTACACCTGCGGATTATGAACTTAAGAATACAGAAGGGTTATTTATAGAACAAGTAATTCGTCCTACAGGGTTATTAGATCCCGTGATAGAGATTCGACCGAGTCTCAATCAGATTGATGATTTGATCGAAGAAATTCAGCTTCGAGTAGAAAAAGATGAACGTACTTTGGTTACTACATTGACCAAGCGTATGGCAGAAGAACTCACCAAATATTTAAGTAGAGTAGCGATTCGATGTCGCTATATTCATTCTGATGTAGATACCTTAGAGCGTGTTGAAATTATGCAAGACCTTAGAAAAGGCTTCTTTGACGTATTGATTGGGGTGAATTTACTTCGTGAGGGATTAGATTTACCTGAAGTTTCTTTGGTAGCAATTCTTGATGCGGATAAAGAAGGCTTTTTACGTTCGCATCGTTCATTAACCCAAACCGTTGGAAGGGCTGCAAGAAATGTAAACGGGAAAGCTATTATGTATGCGGATAAGATTACTAAAAGTATGCAGCTAACGATTGACGAAACCAACAGACGAAGAGAAAAACAAATTGCCTACAATACCGAGCATCATATTACCCCAACACAAATCAACAAAAAGATTGATGAGTCGTTATCTAAAAAAGCAGTTACCTCTTATCAATATGACAATGCGGCTAAAAAGGCGGCTGAACAAGAGATTCAATACTTGCCCAAATCTGAAATAGAAAAGCGAATCCGCACTAAAAGAAAAGAAATGGAAGCGGCTGCGAAAGCTTTAGATTTTATTTTGGCTGCTCAACTACGCGATGAAATTAAAACACTGAAAGAAAAAATTTAGTCAGTTAGTTATAATTTTAGCGAGGCCTCCCAAGAAATCACTTTAAATAAAAGCTTTCTGTTTTTGTTTAAATAATTCCGATTTTCAATTATTCTATTATAAATCTTTATCATACTTCTAAATGATTTTATTCCATGAACGCGAGGGTTTTTCATCATATAACCACAATATTTGCTTAAAGCATCCGCAGAATATTTCATAACAAAAATATGCTTTTTGAAGTCATTTACTTCTTCTGCTAACTTATAATTTTTATTGTTCTCTATTTTATCTTTTATTCTTTGAGCTTGATTATAAGCCAAATCAATCTCTGAAATCAACATAACTGTTTCCTGTTTTAAAATGGAAGCATAGTGTTTCATTCTACTCCTTTTATCTAGTTTTACAACTCCCTCCAGACGGCTTAGCGTTGAGCTCATTTTATTTAAATTAACTGTAAATCCCTTATCAAGCTTATAATATAAATCACTCGTTTGAGACGTTACGTTTAGGGTAATTAAAAAAAAGAAAAGGAATATTAATGATTTATATTTCATGTTGTAGTTTTTGATGGTAGTTGATTTGATAAATATAAAATAATATTGATAAAATCGTATTAATCAAATTGCAAACTTTTCTGTTTGTAATTTTTAAGATTACTAGTCTTGCTTACGTCACTATACCATAATGAAATCAATGTTTTGAAAGCACAATTGTAATTCATATTTTTGGAAAAAATTGTTAAATTCATCACATCATTATCATGAGAAAAAAAATTGCGTGTGTCCTATTTGTATTAATAGGATTAAACTCCTCTATTACTTCAGCTCAAATAAAATTTATAAAAGGGCATATCCTTACTAACGAAGGAAAAGAAATATCTTGTTTTATAAAGGATAAAGAATGGGTAAATAGCCCTGATGTGTATGCTTACAAACTAACTAAAGAAGGCAAAGTATTAAGTATCAATGCTGAGGACATAACAGAGTTAAAAATCTCAAACAGAGTTTATGTTAGAAAATTTGTGAATATAGATGTTCCTGAAAACGACTCGTATCACATAAAATCTTCTAGAGTTACCAAAAATATTTCTAAAAGCTTGTTGTTAAAACAAGTAATTACCGGAGATATTGAATTGTTTGAATACAATAAAAGCGGATATATAAAATTCTTTTACAGAAAAAAGAATGGCCCGATTATTCAATTGAAGCATTCAAAATATATTGATATAGATCAAAAGATAAAAGAAGAAAAGCCCTACCAAAAACAACTTTGGGATGCTTTTAAATGTAGTGGAGATAAAGTATCTAGTTTTGTTAAAATTGAGTACACCAAAAAAGATCTCAAAACCCTTTTTGTAAAATATGCTAATTGTAAAAAACTTGATATAAAAGTTCACAAACAGCAAAAGATAAATTTCAAAGAACTTATTCATGTATCACCAAAAATTGGTTTTAGTTACTCTTCAGCTGAAGCATATCCTCAAATTTTATCGAGTGAGTTTAAAACAAAATCAGATATTTTGAGCCTTAGTTATGGAGGAGAAATTGAATTGTTTTTCCCTTTATTAAATAAAAAGCTATCGTTCGTTGGCTCGTTTTCAAATTACAATGCTAGCAAAACGATAGACTATACAAATACTGGAGGCAGACCTTATTTAAATGGAGATGTGAATATAGATTATCAAATCACAAACTCTAGTTTGGGACTACGGTATTATTTTTATATCGATGAAGATTCACAGTTTTTTAGTTCTGTGTTCTTTGCTCAAGATGCCATAGATGGTTCTTTCGATTACAACTCATCGGAATATAATGTACAGTATGCGAATACTACCATCGATGGAAATGATGTCTATACGACTTTCGGTGTTGGATACAAATACAAAAGAGCTTTTGTAGAATTGTTGTATTCGAATATTTCAAAAAGTAATCTGAAAAACACTGCTCCAGTTGTTGCAATTGACCTTCCCTTGTGGAATTTAAACAGAAATGTTATTTCAATCAATATTGGCTACAACATCTTCTAGTATCATCAATAAACTAGAGCTCCAAACCCTTTTAGGGTATTCCCTCTCAATATAAATATTCATCATAAAAAAAGCCACTGTTACAGTGGCTTTTTTTATGATTGGGTAATTGAGTATCGGCATTAAACGCTAGCTAACACTTCTTGAACTTTATCGGCAGCTTCTTGGAACTCAGTAGCAGAAATAATTTCCATTCCACTGTTATCAATAAGTTCTTTAGCTTCTTTAGCATTGGTTCCTTGTAATCTACAAATGATTGGAACATTAATAGCATCACCCATGTTTTTGTAAGCGTCTACTACTCCTTGAGCAACTCTATCGCAACGAACAATACCTCCAAAGATATTTACTAAGATTGCTTTTACGTTTGGATCTTTTAAAATGATTTTAAATGCAGTTTCAACACGTTTTGCATCTGCTGTACCTCCTACATCTAAAAAGTTTGCAGGCTCTCCACCAGACTCTTTAATCAAGTCCATAGTTCCCATTGCTAATCCAGCACCGTTCACCATACATCCTACGTTTCCATCTAAGTCTACATAGTTAAGACCAGCTGCTTTTGCTTCAACTTCAATAGGGTTTTCTTCACGTAGATCACGTAATTGCGCATAGTCCTTATGACGGAATAATGCGTTTTCATCTAAAGTAACTTTTGCATCAACTGCTAAAATTTTATCGTCAGATGTTTTTAATACGGGGTTAATTTCAAATAAAGAAGAATCTGATTGCACATAAGCAGTATATAAAGCTGTTACAAACTTGGTCATTTCTTTAAATGCAGCACCAGATAAGCCTAAGTTAAAAGCTATCTTTCTTGCTTGAAAAGGTAATAGGCCCATTGTTGGGTCAATTTCTTCTGTAAAAATTAAATGAGGGGTTTCTTCGGCAACAGCTTCAATATCCATTCCACCTTCGGTAGAATACATGATCATATTTTTTCCTGAAGTTCTATTTAATAACACAGACATATAATATTCTTCTGGCTCAGAAGCACCAGAATAATACACATCTTCAGCAATCAATACTTGATTTACTTTTTTACCTTCAGCAGACGTCTGAGGGGTTTTTAACATCATTCCAATAATATCATTAGAAATACTTTCAACTTCAGCAAGGCTTTTAGCAAGCTTTACTCCACCACCTTTTCCTCTACCTCCAGCATGAATTTGAGCTTTAACCACATACCAGCTAGTACCTGTTTCTGCGGTAAGCTGCTTTGCAGCATCAACAGCTTCTTTATGACTTCCTGCTACAATACCTCTTTGTATTCTAACACCAAAACTATTCAATATTTCTTTTCCTTGATATTCGTGTAAGTTCATTTTATAGATGTTTTAAACGTATGCAAAAGTACAAATTACAATTGTTTTTTTATAGGATTATTGATAAGATTCTATGAATTAAACTAGGCTACCTTATATTAACATAATTTTATCAGTGGAATCTAAAAAGGTTAAATATTTTTGCTCTTGATTTTTGATTTGTAAAACCCAACCCTTGAACAAGTTTTTAGCGATTCTATGCTGTCTCTTCATTTCTATACATGTTAATGGACAAACGAATAGAGAACGAAAAAAGTTACCTGCTACGCGTGTAGTTGATGGTCCTGTAATCGATGGTAATCTTACTGATAACGTTTGGAAAAATGTACCTGTAGCCAAAGATTTCATAATGATGAAACCTGACAATGGCCAGCGAGAACTTAAAGACTACCGTAGTGAAGTAAAGTTAGTCTACAATGACAAAGCCATCTACATCGCTGCCTATTTATACGATCCCAACCCGAGTACTATTCCTATGGAGTTTACCAATCGTGATAATTTTGGGCAATCTGATTTTTTCTTAGTCACTTTTAACCCCAATGATGACGGTCAAAATCCTTTTGAATTTATTGTCATGAGTACTGGATCTCAAGCTGAAGCTAAAGTAGCTTCTGGTAGAGAAGATTTTAACTGGAATGCTGTATGGGACAGTGCTGTAAAAGTAACTAACGAAGGCTGGTTTGTTGAAATGGAAATTCCATACCGAGCGCTTCGTTTTGCAAATACAGATGTACAATCTTGGGGAGTGAATTTTCACAGAAATAGTAAGGTATTGAATGCGCAATACACTTGGAATTTTATCAATAATACTGCCGGTGAATGGACTCAATATGATGGTTTAGTAGAAAACTTCACCAATATAAAACCCCCTACACGATTGTTGTTTTATCCTTACGCCTCTGCTACCTCAAATACGTACGATGGGGTTTCTACTTTTGATTATAGTGTGGGTATGGATTTAAAATACGGAATTACCGAAAACTTTACCTTAGATGCTACCCTAATTCCTGATTTTGGTCAAACCGGTTTTGATAATGTAGAATTAAATTTAGGACCCTTTGAACAAGCCTTCTCCGAACAACGTCAGTTTTTTACAGAAGGAACGGAGTTGTTTGGGAAAGGAAACTTATTTTACTCCAGACGAATTGGTGATAGACCATCGCGATATGGTAGGGTTGAAAATGAGCTTGACACAAATGAAGAAGTGGTTAAAAACCCAGAAACCACCAAAATGCTTAATGCCTTAAAAGTTTCTGGAAGAACAAAAGGAGGTTTAGGAATTGGATTTTTCAATGCCATTACCGAGCAAACAGAAGCTACTATAAAAAATACAGTTACTGGAGATACCTATAAAAAAACCACAGAATCTTTTGCTAATTATAACATCCTAGTCTTAGACCAGCAATTTAATCAGAACTCTTTTGTAACCTTAATCAATACCAATGTAACTAGAAGTGGGTCTTTTAGAGATGCTAATGTTACCGGACTTTTATACAATCTGAATACTAGAGATAATCGATTTTATATTGATGGTTCTGTTAAAATGAGTGCTATTCAAGATGAGGGGTCTTCAACAGGCTATAGTTTTGATACTAGTATTGGAAAATCAGCAGGAAATTGGCAATATGAAGTGGGGTATAATTTTATGGATGATCGCTATGACATCAATGATTTAGGGCTTTTATTTAGAAATAATGAACAACGGGTTTATGGTAATCTTTCCTACAGAATATTACAACCTACTGAACATTTTAATGCCAAACGCTTTAACTTTTATTATCAATTACGCTACCTGCACAACCCTGCCGTGTATACTGGAAACCGAGTAGGTCTTAATTGGTTTTATGCCACTAAAGAGCGTTTTTCTTTTGGAGGTGAAGTCAGCGCTAGTATTGGAGAGGAGTTGAATTATTTTGAAGCTAGACGAGATATTTCAGAAAACAGGTACTTTATTAATCCTCCGAGAACTAGTTTTGAAGCTTGGATTTCTTCTGATTATCGAAGAAAGTTTGCCATAGATATTAGAACTCGTAAGTCTGTATT
>CBFHVY010000079.1:0-10595 GCA_965659555.1 Flavobacteriaceae bacterium | reverse complement strand
AAAGGGTTTGTTTACCAACGTGCCAGCATTGTGTATTAAAATGGCTATGCTGCCATTACAAAGTTCCTTAATACTATGAGCAACAATATCAAGCTCTTTTTCTTGAGCGATGTCTATAGCAATTGGGTGAATGTTGGGGTGTTTTATTTTTTGCAAAGGCTCACTATTTCTAGAGAGTGCAATAACCCTATAATCTGCATTGGCAAATTGTTGTGCAAGCTCAAAGCCAATCCCTCTACTCGTACCCGTAATCACTACATTTTTCATTAGTATGCTATATTTTAAAGCTCTAATCTACTTAAATTTTTATACATTTAAAGGGTTAAATCTACAGACCATGAAAAAAATTAGTATCAGTCTATTATCGTTCTTTTTATTCCTCAGTGTATCAGCTCAAGAGACCTATTTGCACTGTGGAAAAATTTTAGACACCAAATCGGGTAAATTATTGTCTAAAATGACGATTGTTGTTAAAGGGAAAACAATTACAGACGTACGTAGTGGCTATGTTACATCTTCAAAAAAAGAGGATACAACTATAGATTTAAAAGACAAAGTAGTTTTACCAGGTCTTATCGATATGCATGTGCATATTGAAAGTGAGCAAAATCCCAAAACAAGATTACAACGTTATATTTTAAGTGAAGCTGATATTGCGTTTAATGCCACTGTTTTTGCAAAGGAAACCTTGATGTCTGGTTTTACTACCGTAAGAGATTTAGGAGGTTCTGGGGTAAATATTGCAATTCGAAATGCGATTGCTCAAGGAAAAGTAATTGGACCAAGAGTCTTTACCGCCGGAAAATCGTTAGCAACTACAGGAGGCCACGCAGACCCTACCAATGGAGGGAACAGAACTTTAATAGGAGATCCAGGACCTAAAGAAGGGGTAGTCAATAGTGTTTCAGATGCAAAAAAAGCAGTCCGTCAACGCTATAAAAATGGAGCAGATTGGATTAAAATTACCGCTACTGGTGGCGTGTTGAGTGTTGCTAAAAGCGGAGATAATCCTCAGTTTACAATTGAAGAAATTAAAGCGATTTGCGATACCGCTAAAGACTACGGAATGTTTGTAGCTGCGCACGCTCATGGAGATGAAGGAATGCAACGCGCGATCATTGGAGGAATTAAAACAATTGAACACGGAACTTATATGAGTGATGCAACGATGCAGCTCATGAAAAAACACGATGCCTATCTTGTCCCTACCATTACCGCAGGTAAAGAAGTGGAAGAGAAGGCTAAAATTGAGGGGTATTTTCCGGCAATAGTAGTGCCTAAGGCCCTGGCAGTGGGGCCTCAAATACAAGGTACTTTTGCTCGAGCGTATAAAATGGGAGTAGGCATTGCTTTTGGTACTGATGCTGGAGTGTTTAAACACGGAACCAATGGAAAAGAATTTGGGTATATGGTCGAGGGAGGCATGCCTGCCATAGAAACCATTCAATCAGCAACTATTACCAACGCAAAGTTGTTGCTTATGGAGGATTCATTGGGGCAAATAAGCAAAGGTTTTTTTGCTGATATCATTGCGGTAAATGACGATCCTACTAAATCTATTAAAACTATGGAAAATGTAGTTTTTGTGATGAAAGAAGGTACCGTTTACAAAAACTAAAAGCTAATCGCTAAAAGTTACGATGCTGATAGGCGCCAAGGTCTGGAGCTGAAGTTCTATCAATACCTAAAATATCTGTAGGAACGCGAGATGCTGCTTGTGGATTCCCTAGGTTTATAGCATCGCTATTCTGACCGATTTCAAATATATTTAAAGAGGTATTTCTAAAATGAGGGGTGCCATTCAATACCAGGCTTTCGTAGTAATTTGTGTTTCCAAAATTGAATTCTTCAATCCCTGCGTAGGCATTACTTGGGTCGTTAAACTTGAGCAGGCTATGACTAATTTTAAAATTAAATGCAGCGCCATCAACCTTATCTGCAATAAATTCAATAGCATTATTACCATCTATAATACAGTTGGTAAATTCTGCAGTTACTAAATCTAAAGGTTCAATAATCTCAGCGCCTGAGCCATCAGTATATGTGAGGAAGTTGTTGATTAAGACCGCAGGAAACTGTCTAAAACTACTGCTCCAATAGTTGGCAAAAGTGCTGTGGATAATGTTGTATGTTCCACCCATAATAAAGGCAACAGAAGACTGACCAGCACTTCCAACAACAATATTTTCTGCACTAATATGAGAGGCACGAGCTAACATACCATAGTTTGAATGATTATAAATTTCTGTGTTTTTAATAGATAGTGTAGGGGTAGTTCCGGTTGTGTCGTCTACTAATATACCGAGCGTACCATTTTTTATAATTGTATGATTTAGTTCATTGGCTATACTTCCAGAACGAAGCCATATTGTGCCCCATTGTCCAGGAATTGTTTGAAATGTTGCTTCTAAACGATCGCCTTGAAAGACTACTTTATCTTCTAAGGTACCAGTTGCTTTTAAGCTAGCCCCTTCATCAATGATGAGTCCTGAATCCTCATGAAAATAGACCTGAGCACCAGCATCTATGGTAAGTGTTTTGCCATTGGGAACGGCGGCGTATCCATAAATTACATAAGGTTTGTTGCCGGTGAAGTGTAATTCTTGGTCGCTTAAAAAACGGCCTTTTAAGGAGGTTGCTTCACCGCTTAAGGTAAGCGAATCGATGGCTAAACTTACAGGATTTCTCCCTGGATAAATAAATACAGCATCTTGAACTAAGGTCACTAGATCAACATCTTGCTGATAGATTCCTTGATCAAATAAAATTCTATCTGTATAAAGGGGGTTAGTAAGAGTTGTAATGTCTACTGTGGTTTCAATAAAAATATAGATACTGTCTTTGGCTAAAATATCGATGTTTTGAAATGCTTTTCCAGGAATACCATCTACGTTTAAACGGTATTTTGAAGTCTCTCCTTGCTCTAATTGTATGCTTGGAATACTCACATCTTGAGAGGTTCTATTATATACTTTTAAGCTATAGGTGGCAGAACCGATGTTAGTAAATACGGTATCTAAAAAAACGGTGTCTTTAGAAAAGATTAAAGAACCCACACTAGGCGTTGTGCTAAAATCTTTTCTACACGAAGTAACCGAAATCGCTAAAGCGATACTTGCAAGAATAAACAAACAATGCAACAAAGGTTTTTTGATCACGTGGTAGTTTTTTGATAAAAGGACATAAAAGACACCTCCTTTGGTGTTTGATAAATGTAAAACTTTTAATTGGGTTGATTATTGTTTTTGAGTCAATTCAATTTCAAAAAGCTTTCCCCAGTTTTTACCTGTTACAAAAAGTCTATTATGTTCAGCATCATAAGCAATGCCATTTAAAACATCATCTTGAGGCTCTAATTTTTGTTCTTTTTCAACGAGCTCTTTAAGTCCGTTTAGGTTAGCAACACCAGTTACTGCTCCTGTTTTAGCATCTATAATAACCAAGGCATTTTGTTGCCATTTATTGGCATATATTTTCCCATTGATATACTCTAGCTCATTCAGTTCTTTAACTGCTCTATCGTTGGTGTACACTTGAATAGCATAACGCTCTTCTTGTGTCTTTGGGTCTAAAAACCAAATTTTGTGGGTGCCATCCGATTTAATGAGGTGAGTTGCATTGTGGGTTAAGCCCCAACCTTCCTTGCTTTTGTTGAAGTTAAATTCGCCTATTTGTTTAAAGCTCTGGAGATCGTACATAAATCCCTTTTTGGCTTGCCATGTTAAGAAGAAAATGGTGTCATTATATATCGTCATACCTTCTCCAAAATAACGATCGGGTAATGCTGTTTTGCGAAGTACCTTACCAGTAGTAAGGTCTACTTTTCTGAGTGTAGATTGCCCTTTTCTACCCGTACTTTCGTACAAAAATCCATCGTGATATTCAAGACCTTGAGTGTAGGCTTTAGTGTCGTGAGGGTAGGTGTTTACAATATTAAAGTTATAGATAACAGGTTTGTTTTGTGCAAATACCTCTAGCGTACTGTTTTCCTTTTTGGTTTTGCCTGGATAGAAGACTAGGGCAGAAATGGCGTGCTTTCCTAAACCTATAGTGCTAGTATTTAGATCAAAAGAAGCGTTTTTAGCAGGAACTGATGTGCCATTTACAAAGAATTGAACAGAGTCTATTGCTTGGTTGTTTGCTTCTGTAACAGTATACTGCACTACAGAATTATACGTTGCTTTTTTGGGACCGTTTATGGTGATTTTATACGCTTCCTTACAAGAGGTGAGTAAAAGTAAAGAGCAACAAAAGAGTGTAAAAAGTGATTTAAATTTCATTAGGATTCTTTTGTACAAATAAAATAATTTATTTGTTTGTAAATAAAAAAATATAGTTAAATTTGCAACCTCAAATAGCATATGTAGTTATTTGTAGCAAAAAGCTAAAGCCTTACCAACTTTACTTTTATCGTATACAATTATTTAAATTTAATCACAATGAAAAAAGGAATACATCCAGAAAATTACAGAATGGTAGCTTTTAAAGATATGTCTAACGGAGACGTTTTTTTAACACGATCTACCGCGAACACAAAAGAAACTTTAGAAGTGGAAGGAAATGAGTATCCTTTAATTAAACTAGAGATCTCTAGAACTTCTCACCCATTTTATACTGGTAAGTCTAAGTTAGTTGATACTGCTGGACGTATCGATAAGTTCAAGAACAAATATTCAAAATTTAAGAAGTAATTTTAGTTCTTCTACCAGATATAAAGCGACCTTTTGGTCGCTTTTTTTATGCAATAGTTTTTCCGTTACCTTAAAAAATCATCGTTTTTCGATTATTGTGTAATCCAACTAAACCTTCTATTTTTGTGACGCTATGAATCTTGAAGGATAATAAGCCTTGCCTTATTGTGTTTCATCAAATAAATGTTATGAATAAGAAAAAAAAATGGGGGATTATTTCCCTGAGTTCTGCTATTAGTGTAGTGCTCTTGGCCTATTTCTTAGGTTATTTTAATCATCCGATTGCTGAAGATTGTAGTTCTTTCTCCGAAAATGAATTTATTTTAAACCCTTATTTTAGGGCCAAAAGAGGATTGTTTTTAGTGGCACCCTCTCAATTTACAAAAACGATGAATTCTGGCTTTTTTGAAGTTACGTATCGTGCCTTAGACACTAAAGTTCCAAGACTGAATACTGTAAAGTTCAATTGCTCTAGTAAAACAGAGGTTAATGAGTTTTATTTATCGGATTCCTTAACGTTAATTACGTTCTACGACTTCAACCATCGTGTTCAATTAAGGGGAATCTTAGAGGATTCATCAACCTCAAAAGCTCCTACTATGTTATACCCAGAAGAAGTACAGCGTATGCTAATTACGTATGGTTTATTAAACGCTAATAACAATGTTCTTTACGGGGTAAATATTCCCGAACGCTCAGGTGTAAAAGAGCATGATAAAGGCATTGTTATACAATCAAATTAAGTGGTTATACTTCCATATAATCTTCGATAGGATTACAAGAACAAATTAGGTTTCGATCTCCAAAAGCTTCGTCTACTCGACGAACTGTTGGCCAAAACTTATTGTCTGCTACAAAAGGGAGGGCAAATGCTGCTTCTTCTCTTGTGTAAGGAAAATCCCATGTATCGGAAGTTAACATGCTTAACGTATGTGGCGCATTTTTTAAAGTATTGTTAGGCTCCTCTTTGTTGGCAAATGCAATCTCTTTACGAATAGAGATCATGGCATCACAAAAACGATCTAACTCTCGAATGCTTTCAGATTCAGTTGGCTCTATCATCATGGTGCCTGCAACTGGAAATGATACTGTTGGTGCGTGAAAACCATAGTCCATCAATCGTTTTGCGATATCAACGACTTCGATACCATGCTCTTTGAATGCTCTACAGTCGATAATCATTTCATGTGCTGCTCTTCCTTTTTCACCAGAGTAGAGGGTTTCGTAATGTCCCTCTAAACGCGCTTTAATATAGTTGGCATTTAAAATAGAAATTTTAGTAGCGTTTGTTACCCCTTCAGATCCTAGCATGGTAATATATCCGTAGGAGATTAAACAAGCTAATGCACTGCCCCAAGGCGCTGCAGAAATAGCGGTTATTGCATGATCTCCTCCCGTTTGAATAACTGGGTTCGAAGGTAAGAAAGGAACTAATTGTGGTGCCACACAAATTGGTCCAACTCCTGGTCCACCACCTCCATGAGGTATGGCAAAGGTTTTGTGGAGGTTTAAGTGACATACGTCTGCTCCAATGGTCGCTGGGTTTGTAAGTCCAACTTGAGCGTTCATGTTGGCACCATCCATATATACTTGACCACCATGCGTGTGAATAATTTGAGTAATTTCTTTAATAGCGCTTTCAAATACTCCATGAGTAGAAGGATACGTTACCATTAAGGCAGCTAAATTTTCTGAATATAATTCTGCTTTCGCTTTTAAGTCGGCAACATCAATGTTTCCACGTTCGTCTGTTTTGGTAACAACAACTTTCATCCCGGCCATAACAGCAGATGCTGGGTTGGTTCCGTGCGCTGAAGCTGGTATGATACAGACATTTCTGTGAGAATTTCCATGGTGTTCGTGATACGCTCTAATGGTCATCAATCCCGCAAATTCTCCTTGTGCTCCTGAGTTCGGTTGTAAAGAAGTACCAGCAAAACCGGTAATCACATTCAATTGATGTTTTAATCGTTTTAGAACTTCTTGATATCCTGCAGCCTGGTCAATCGGTACAAAAGGGTGAATATTACCCCAGTTGCCATCACTTAAAGGAAGCATTTCTGAAGCAGCATTCAATTTCATTGTACAAGACCCTAAAGAAATCATCGAGTGATTTAAGGCTAAATCTTTGCGTTCTAATTTTTTGATATAACGCATCATGTCTGTTTCAGACTGATACGAATTGAATACATCGTTGTCTAAGAAAGAAGTGTTTCGTTGAACGTTTGCTGGAATTACATCTGCAGACCCAATTTCTGAAATTTGGGTAGCTTGTAAATTAAAAGCAGTTGTAAAACAAGCAATAATTTGATTTAACTCTTCAAGGCTTACCGTTTCATTTAAAGAAATAGATAAGGTATCGTTGTCGATATAGTTAAAGTTTATTTTATGTGCTTCTGCTACCGGACGCAGTGTTGAAACATCGGCTTTAACTACTAAAGTATCAAAATACGTAGTATTTGTTTGTTCAAACCCAAGGTCTGTTAATGCTTTTGCTAGTGTGGTTGCGGTATGGTGAACATGACTCGCGATAAATTGTAAACCATTTTTACCATGAAAAACAGCATACATTCCTGCCATAACCGCCAAAAGTACTTGAGCAGTACAGATGTTTGAGGTTGCTTTTTCACGTTTAATATGTTGCTCTCTGGTCTGAAGTGCCATTCGGAGCGCTCTGTTGCCATCGGTATCTTTAGTTACTCCAATAATTCGTCCTGGAATACTTCTTTTATACGCCTCTTTGGTGGCAAAATATCCAGCGTGAGGACCTCCGTAACCTAAAGGAATTCCAAAACGTTGAGTTGTTCCAACTACTACATCAGCTCCAAACTCTGCAGGTGCTTTTAATTTTATTAAAGATAAGATGTCTGCTGCAACAGCTACCTTAATTCCATTCTCATTGGCTTTAGCTACAAATTCAGTATAGTCATAAAGTTGCCCATATTTACCTGGGTATTGTACAATAGCCCCGTAAAATTCTTGAAAAAAATCGAAGGTTTCATGGTTTCCAACCACAAGTTCAATTCCAATAGGAATAGCTCTTGTTTTTAATACATCGAGTGTTTGTGGTAAAATCTCTTCAGAAACAAAGAATTTACAAACATTGTTTTTCTTTTGCTCTCGCTCTCTAACATCAAATAACAATGCCATAGCTTCTGCAGCGGCTGTAGACTCATCTAATAGCGATGCATTGGCTAATTCCATACCCGTTAAATCACAAACCATCGTTTGGAAATTTAATAAGGCTTCAAGTCTTCCTTGTGCAATTTCAGCCTGATAAGGGGTATATGCAGTATACCATCCTGGGTTTTCTAAGATGTTTCTTTTAATTACACTAGGTACAATGGCTTCATGATAGCCTAATCCTATATAGCTTTTGAACACTTTATTGAGGTTAGATAACTCTTCAATATGTTTCAAATATGCGTATTCACTCATTGGAGCTTCTAAATCTAAAGCTGCTTGTAAACGAATATCTTCTGGAATTGTCTCGTAAATTAATTGGTCTAAACTGTTAATGCCTATGGTATCTAACATTTGCTTTTGCTCAGTACTATTAGGACCAATATGTCTAATTTGAAACGACGTTGTGTTCATTTGAGTTAGGTTAAATTTTGCTTTACAAAAATAATTAAAAAAAGACATTTAAATCACCAACATAAACCTAAAAAACATCAATTATTTTAAGGGGCTATTGAATTGAAAATAGTTTAGCTACTTTTGTTGTATGAGATTTTTAAAAACAGCATTTCAGTTGTACCTTAGTTCTAGTATTCATGTGGCTTTGGCTGTAGTTTCTCTACTCCTAATAACCTCAGTTTATCTAGAGATGCCTTATGATAAAAACCTTATCGGTTTTGTGTTTTTCGGAACGATAACTGGATATAATTTTGTGAAGTATGCGAAAGTGGCTAAACTTTACCATAGAAGTCTCACCAAACACTTAAAAATCATTCAACTTTTTTCGTTGTTTTGCTTTTGTGCGTTATGCTATTTTGCTTGGTATTTGAATCCACAATTATGGTATTATCTCATTCCCTTAGGAGCACTCACCTTTTTATATGCAGTTCCTTTTTTAGATCGTTTTTCGAAAAATCTAAGAACAATCCCCGGGCTTAAAATAGGAATAGTAGCCATGGTATGGGCAGGGGTTACCGTGGTGCTACCAACGGTAGGCCAAGCTGTAGAGACTTCCCTTGTTGTGCTCATAGTTGTGCAACGAATGTTTATTGTTGCAGTACTTATTCTTCCCTTTGATATTCGTGATATTGCCTATGACGACGACGCTTTAAAAACACTCCCTCAGCGATATGGTATTGCTCAAACAAAGAAAATAGGATTCGCATTACTTCTGTTTTCACTAACCTTAGAGTTTTTAATTACAGATGCCATTGCTTTAAAAAATATATTTCTTTTAGTAAGTCTACTTACCTTTTTCTTTTTAATGAGAGCTCAAGAAAACCAAAGTAGCTATTACAGTTCTTTTTGGGTAGAGGCAATACCTATCTTTTGGTATTTGCTCCTTTTAGGATTTCTCAATTTTTAGCCTTTTTATTTTGCTTTTTGCAGGAAATATTTCATTTCAATGCATAAACTAAAAAAGTGATTTTTTTTTAAGGACGACGTCATTTTATTGAAACTATACTTTGTAAATTGCTCTATATTTTCAATTCGCATACTGACCATGATTCAGACCAAAAGAAATTACGTTTTCGATTTTGATAGTACCTTAACAAAAGTAGAGGCACTCGATGTACTTGCAGAAATTACCTTAGTTAATCATCCTAAAAAAGAGGATATCATTCAAGAAATTATCGAGGTCACAAATCTTGGAATCGATGGTAAAATATCGTTTACAGAGTCTCTAGAGCGACGCATTAAGTTGTTGAATGCTAAAAAATCTGACCTTCCTATTTTAATTGCTGAACTAAAAAAGGAGGTATCTCATTCTATCGAACGAAATAGAGAATTTTTCGAAAACTATTCAGATGATATCTATGTAATTTCTTGTGGTTTTAAAGAGTTTATAGACGAGATTGTTTCTGAATATAATATCCCATCTCATCGGGTGTATGCCAATACTTTTGAATTTGATGAAAACGATACTATTGTAGGCTTCGATGCATCAAATGTGCTTTCAATGCATAATGGTAAAATCCAATGTTTAAAAGACATGGCCTTAGAAGGAGAAATTCAAATGATAGGAGATGGTTATAGCGACTATGTGACTAAAGAAGCAGGGGTTGCCGATCGTTTTTTTGCCTACACAGAAAATGTTTCACGCGACAAAACCATTGAATATGCAGATCATATTACACCAAATTTTGATGAATTTCTTTATGTAAATAAACTGCCAAGAAACATTTCATATCCTAAAAATAGGATTAAAATGTTGTTGTTAGAAAATGTACATCCAGATGCTTTTGCTAAGTTATCAAAAGATGGTTTTACGGTAGAGACGGTTACCACTAGTTTGTCTGAAGACGAATTGATTGAGAAAATCAAAGGAGTTCATGTGTTGGGTATTCGATCAAAAACTCAGGTAACCAAAAAAGTATTAGATGCTGCTAATAAACTTATGGCCATTGGGGCTTTTTGTATTGGCACCAAACAGATCGATCTAGAATCGTGCAAAGAACACGGTATTGTGGTGTTTAATGCTCCTTATAGCAATACAAGATCTGTTGTGGAATTGGCTATTGGTGAGATTATTATGCTTATGAGAAGTGTGTTTCCAAGAAGTACCGAATTACACAATGGGTATTGGAATAAAACCGCTTCAGGTTCTAGAGAAGTTCGAGGTAAAAAACTTGGGATTATTGGATATGGAAATATCGGAAAGCAATTGTCGGTTTTAGCAGAGGCCATGGGTATGAATGTTTATTTTTATGATGTAGCCGATAC
>CBFHVY010000078.1:0-10813 GCA_965659555.1 Flavobacteriaceae bacterium | reverse complement strand
TTTTACCAAGACTGTCCGATATACATATTATATTCTACACCATCTGTTTTAAAACGCTCAAAATAATGGGGAAACATAGCTTGAGCTTCGTGTTGTTTTCTGTCGATAAATTTTGCCATCATATCGTTTAAAACCGTAACACTTTCTTCGTAGTTTTTACGTTTTTCGTAGATGACTTTTAGGTTAGGATCAAGTCGATTGATATAGTTTGTAACTTGCTTTTCAAGGCTTTTGTCTAATACTTTAGCATGTTTAAATACAGGATAAATATCTTGTTTTAAAAAGTCTAAAATACCCACTTCATCACCAGCATCTAAACCATTTTCAATTTCTTTGATATAGGCATGAACTCTAAAAATTAATTCCTCATAAATGGGAAGGCGTTCAAAGGCATTTGCTTTTTCAAGTATAGCTATGGCTAAAGATAATTGGGTACTTAAATCTTCTTTTATAGCATGATTTCTAGCCATAGAAGACCCTTTAATGTCTGACTGTCCATAAAGCGGATACACATCATTAAAAACAATCTGTTCTGGTTTTGGGTTTTCTTCATTGCTGAGTACCTGCTGTTGGTATTTTTTGGCTGCTTCCACAAATCTCCATTTTACAGTTGGATGTAATGAAGTGTAGTGTTCTTGAATCGTAGCCTCTATAATATTTTGTTGTTCTTCTGAAGTGCGCTCTACTGCAGCTTCAAAAGAAGGTAATACGTCTTTTAACTTATTCTGATTTATAGAATTGAGTTCAAAAGGTCTGGGAGATGCAATTTCTAAGACCGCTAATTCTTTGTTCGTGCTATTTTTGATAGGAATAAGAATTAAGCTTCCAATTCCTTTTGCTTTCATGCGTTTATAGAAGGTGTTTTTGTCGGATTGACGACCGTATTTTTCAACATCAGAAATGGCAATCGATTGGTATTCTTCAAAGAGTTTGTGAAGCGTGTAATGACAGAAAAAGCCACCACATGAAAAGGCAATTTCATCTTCTATTAAAAGGCTTTCAGAAAGTTTTAATGTATTGTTTTCAATAACTTCATCGATATTAAAAACCGAAAAGCCTAACATAAGATCCTTAATATTAAAAAACTCTCGTAAATCGTTTTGAAGAAGTTCAATGAGGTTGTCGTCTTTTTTTAAGAGATTAGTCCGAATAGATGAGATGGTTTCATCTATGGTAACATCGAATAGGTTGGTAATTCCAAATCCTTTAAAGATGTAACTTTTAGGTGGAAATTTCTCTTTCCAAATGGCTATATTTTCAAGGTTATCCAATAACTCTCGATAATCTTCTTCGGTAATTTTTGGGGCTCTATCTGTGGGTGTAATCTCAGAGAAATCGGCATTAAAGGCCACTCTATATTTCTTGGTGGCTCCAGTATTTATATCAGGAATATCAAAAAAGAAAGGTCTTTTAATGTCTATAGGAAAATGGTATACACTACCTAAAATAAAAGTACAGGCCATGATATACATAAGATCTTCTTTAAAATTACGAACGGTAAGCACATAGTCTTCCCCTGCGTTATCTATAATTTTTGCAAATCGATTGGTAAACTTAAATGAGGTAAATGAAAAAGGAATACTCGCAGCTTTTATCTCATTGTCTAAGAGTGGTTCTGGAAATAACGGATTTAAAAAAGATCGATTTGATTCTTGTATTGATGTAACTTTGAAAAGTCTGAAAACCCATCGATAAGTTCAGGGTATTTCTGGAACTCTTTGGCCATAATTTTAGATGATTTATAGAATGGATGTTGTTTGTATGCTTCTCCTGCATATTTTTCAAACATTTCGTAGACCTTAGCAAAGGAGATGTTTAGCTCTAAAGGCAACTCCATCTTGGCATCTAGATTTGATTTTACTATTTTCATTTTCAGTCAATTATCTTTCAAAGTTATATAAAACTTCCGAATTGAGTCGTTTTAAAACGAATATGCTTTCATTTTACGACATAAAATTCTGCTAGATGTGGTAGTGTTTTTTTAAAAACTTCTTCTGTAATAACGTCCTCGTCCTCTGTTATTTGAAGGTGCTTTTGATCCTAAGGTGTTAAATTTCCAGCTAAAGCTTAGCATAAAATATTGTTGAAGTACTGTACTTTCTGAATCTTCAATAAAGTTTTGTGTAGCGGTACGTTGTGCGTTGGTGTTTTGATTTAGTACATCGTAAACCCTTAGTTTTAATATCGCTTTGTCTTTAAGAATAATGTAGGCTAGGGTAGTGTTCCAAAACCAAGAACTCTTCTGAAACCCTGGGGCTACATTAGTATTGTAGATATAATTGATGTCGTTTTCCCATTCTAGTTTTTTTGGCGCGAAGGTTTTAGTACGAATTCTAACTCGATGTCTGGTGAAACTTTGATTGTTTAGATTGGCAATATTAAATTCTGTACTGTTGGTCGACAAAAAGTATCGAGGATTTATTTCAAAAAAACCTTTCCAAAGAAATTGTAAGCCAAGGTTGGGTGTAAAACTCGTATTATTAGAGTTGTATTCAAGTCCATTAAAGAAATTCGCTGCTCTTTGTTTCGATAAGGATATCCCTATTCTGGGGGTAATCGTTTTTACAGTATCGAGTTTGATTGTTTTTCTTAGGGTGATTCCTCCACGAATGGAATAATTTCCATTGACATTTTCAAAGGTGGTATTTCGAATTAAATTTTCGTCAATAATAGATTTAGAAACTACTTGATTATTCGTAAAAGTGGTGTTAAAGTTGGTATAGATACCAAGACCTGTTTGAAAATTGAACTTGTTAAAACCGAAATACATGTTTTTTACATTTGCTGGTTTTAAGTTCGGATTACCTTCTACGATATTCAAAGGGTTAGTTTGGTTTATAAACGGACTTAATTGATTGAGCTGTGGGGGCGTATTT
Source organism: Flavobacteriaceae bacterium (assembly GCA_965659555.1). GTDB lineage: Bacteria > Bacteroidota > Bacteroidia > Flavobacteriales > Flavobacteriaceae > Polaribacter. The sequence continues at coordinate 7,937 of CBFHVY010000078.1, read as the reverse complement.
CTGATACTAAAACCAGAATACATGGAAGACCTTCGGCTGAATCGATAATAAAAGCGGCCATTTAATTGCAGGTTGCTAAAATCTCTTTTTAGATTTAATGTGGGTCGTAAAACATCGTCGTTTTCTAAGGTTCTGCTTATGACTCCCCCTTCTAAACTTGCAGACATGTCTTTCTTACGATACGAGATTTCTAAGCTTGGATACGATTGAATATCATTAAAGGAAAAGTTAGTACTTAATGTGGTGTTAAACGTTTCTACATTGGTTGTCGGATCAATATCAAAAGTGCTTCGTTCGTTGATTCGTTTGTCTTTTCGATAGCTGTATTTGGCGTCTAAAAACAACTTCTTTGCAATTAAGGCATGTCTATATATAAATCGAGTGTTGAAGCTTTCTAATGAGGTTTCATCATCGATACGTTGATTTTGTAGCTCAGTTCTAGGATTTGCTCCAAAGATATTAATAGTGTTGTTGAATCGATCTTCTCCCGTGGTTGTGTTTACTTGAGTTCCTAGATTAAGCTTTAGAAAGCCTCCCTTAGAATTGAGTAATTTAGTAATATCGAGTTCGTTTTGGAAGCTCCTATTTTCACTAGCTGAAAAGTTAGCACTGGTAGATTCGTTAATTAATGCGTTGGCACTATTTCTGGAGGCTTCTTCTCGAGTAAATGTACTTTCTCGGGTACTAAAATTAAATGAAGGTTCAATATTAATTAATAGGGTAGAATCTATTTTAATATCGGCTTCAATATTAAATCGATTGCTCTTATTAGCGCTAAATCCTTCGGTACTCGAAGTACTAAAAAAGGAGCTTCCATCGGGCAAAAAGGTTTCTCTATTCGATTTTGACGCATTTCTATTTTCGGCATTTGCATAGAAATAATCACCATTTACTTCGCCCCATTTGCCATAGGTGTCTGCATACGTTAATCCAGCATTTTGTGAGGTGGTAATACCTCTACCACTACCAAAGTTGATGCCACCAACACTAAATGAACCATTACCATTGAAAGAGCCACCACCACTAAATAACTGACGAATTTCTCCAAAACTAAAACCAGGGGAATTGGTATTGTTACCGCCTAAGAGGATGCTAATTCTTTTTTTATCGTTAAAACGGTTTAAGATACCTGCAAACTCATACAAATCATCGGTGCCTTTACTCGCAGAAACTCTTCCAAAATACCCTTTGTTTTTATCCTTTTTAATAGTCAGATTTATCGTTTTGTTTTCACTATCTCCTTTTTCTCCCGTAAATGCTTCGGACTTTGTTTTGGTATCGGTAATTTGAACTTTTTCTATAATATCTTTGGTCAAGTTTTTGGTTGTAATACTCGGGTCGTTTCCAAAGAATGGTTTTCCATTGACTAAAATTTTATTCACGGGTTTACCATTAATGGTAATGGCCCCCTCTTCATCAACCTCAACTCCTGGTAATTTTTTTAAAAGGTCCTCTACATTGGCATCTTTTTTTGTTTTAAAAGAATTGACATTAAATTCTAAGGTGTCTTTTTTAATGGTAATAGGAGCTCTGCTTTTTAAGACGATTTCATCTAAAAGATTTTTCTTTTCTTCTAAAAGAATGGTTCCTAAATCGAAAGTGTTTTTTTCAAAATCAAGTACTTTAGAAAACGATTCGTATCCAATAAATGAGACCACCAAACGGACTGATGTTTCAAAAGACTTTCCTTCTAGGGTAAACTTTCCTGTTTTATCACTAATCGTGTAAGTAAGTATGGTACTGTCTTTAAGCTTTTCTAGGTGAACCGTAGCTGCCTCAAGGCCTTTTGCATCAGTTTTTGAGTTGATAAACCCCTTTATCGAGTAGTTTGTAGATTGCGAAAATGTACTAAGGCTAATAAGTAGGAGTAAACTACAAAAGAGTGTTTTCATGTGGCGAATTCAATTGACGCCGCAAGAAACAAAAACTAAATTAGAGGCTATTTTAAGTAAATGTTAAAACTCTATTTCTGTCTAAAATAAATTACAATGGGTACACCGGTAAAGTTATAGATACTTCGCAATTGGTTTTCTATATAACGTTTGTAAGGATCTTTAACGTACTGAGGTAAATTTGAGAAAAACACAAACTGTGGTGTAGGCGTGGGCAGTTGCATACAGTATTTTACTTTTACAAACTTCCCTTTGGTAGCTGGTGGTGGATTGTTTTTTACAATCTCCAACATTGTTTCATTAAGTTTACTTGTTGCAATTCTGCGTTTTCGATTTTCAAAAACTTCTACAGCGGTTTCTATAGCTTTAAGCAGACGTTGTTTGGTAAGGGCAGAAATAAACACAATTGGCACATCGGTAAAAGGTTCTATTTGTTTTCTAACCATGGCTTCAAAATCTCTAAGGGTATTGGTTTCCTTTTCAATCAAATCCCACTTATTGATTAGTATCACTACTCCTTTTTTATTCTTTTCGGCAAGCCAAAATATATTCTGATCTTGTCCTTCAAAACCACGCGTAGCATCAACCATTAAAATGATCACATCTGCATATTCGATAGATCTCACTGCTCGCATTACAGAGTAAAACTCTAGGTCTTCTTTTACTTTTGATTTTTTTCGAATTCCAGCAGTATCAACCAAATTAAAATCAAAACCAAATCGATTGTATTTGGTGTCTATAGAATCTCTAGTGGTACCAGCTAGGTCTGTAACAATATTTCTATCTTCTCCAATTAAGGCATTAATAAACGATGATTTACCAGCATTGGGTCTACCAACTACAGCAAAACGAGGAAGTTCTTCTGCCTCTAAATCTACAGCTTCAGGCTCTGGAATAATAGTTGTTATCGCATCTAAAAGATCGCCGGTTCCACTTCCGTTAATAGAAGAAATGGTATGATACTCCCCTAAGCCTAAATTGTAAAATTCTACGGCATCGGCATCTCTCATGGCATTGTCTACTTTATTGACGGCCATGAAAATAGGTTTCTTTACTTTTCTTAAAATATTGGCAACCTCCTCATCCATTGGCGTAATACCTTCTTCTACATCTACAACAAATACAATAATATCTGCCTCATCAATGGCTAATTGTACTTGCTTTCTAATTTCTTCTTCGAAAATATCATCAGAACCTACCACATAGCCTCCAGTATCAATTACCGAGAATTCTTTTCCATTCCAATCGCATTTTCCATAATGACGGTCTCTAGTAACGCCACTTACAGAGTCTACAATAGCCTCTCTACGTTGCACTAACCTATTAAAAAAGGTAGATTTACCTACGTTGGGTCTTCCTACAATGGCTACAATAGTACTCATACATGTTAATTTTGTGCAAAGATACAATAACCTCAATGATTTTTTGTTGTATTTTTAATCAGTTCAAAATTTATACCCATGAAAAACAATACCACAGCCCTGCTTTTTTCAATCGCAATCGTAATCTCTGCATTTGTTTTAGGAAATGCTTACAAGAATAGAAACAATGCCCAAGGAACCATCTCGGTTACTGGTCTAGGAAATGCCGATTTTACTTCAGACCTTATTGTTTGGGAAGGCTCTTTTTCTAGAGAAAGCCTTCAGTTAAAAGACGCGTATAATCGTTTAGAAAACGACAAAAAAGTAATTACAGAATACCTTGTTTCTAAAGGAGTAAAGACCTCTGAATTGGTGTTTAAAGCAGTAAAAAGTTCTAAAAGAACAAAAGCAAAATATGTAAGTGGTAAATATGTAGGTGATGAATTTTTAGGATATCGATTAACACAATCTCTACAAATTGATTCAAAAGAGGTGGCACAAGTCGAAAAGATTTCTAGAGAAATTACGGAATTATTAAATAAGGGGATTGAGTTTTATTCTCAAGCACCACGTTATTATTATACAAAGCTAGCAGATTTAAAAATTGAAATGATTTCAAAGGCAACTGCCGATGCGTATGCAAGAGCGCAAAAAATAGCCGAAAATTCTGGAGGAACTCTGGGTGAAATGATTTCAGCTCGTATGGGTATTTTCCAAATTACAGGTCAGAATTCAGATGAGAATTATTCTTGGGGAGGGACGTTTAATACCACCTCTAAAGAGAAAACGGCATCCATTACTATGAAGCTAGACTATAAGACCAAATAAGGATGCAAGAGAAGCGAAATAGTGCTATTTTTCTTCGCGCTCGATTTCAATTAGAGCTTCAACAACCCCCTGATTATTGGTTACAAAGGTTTACAAAACAACTTCGTGATGCTTCTTGTGTTTTTAAAAGTAGGATTGTAGATTATCACTTGTTTATAGATATTCCAGAACAGAAGAGCACGATATGGTCTCCACAATTACAATTAGAATTACTTCCTTCAGAAGAGGGGACCAAACTTAAAGGGTTGTTTGGACCTAAACCTCAATTGTGGACATTTTTTATGTTTCTGCACTTTGTTATTGGTATTGCTTTTCTTGGGTTTTTAACCCTTTTGTACACTAGAATAGCATTAGAACAATCGATTGTTTTTCCTGTATGTATGATCGTAGCCTTACCTTTGGTGTGGATTTTACTTTATGCTATTGGGCGAATTGGAAGGGATGTTGGTACTCCACAAATGAAAGCATTACACGATTTTGTTATCGGGGTAGTTGATACGCTAGAAGCTTAATCTTTATACCCAAATCGTTTAAGTTGGTTACTGTTTGAACGCCAATCTTTATTTACTTTAACAAACAGTTCTAAGTATACTTTTTTCTCAAAAAATTGTTCTAGGTCTTTTCTGGCTTCTGCACCCACGCGTTTAATTGCACTCCCTTTATGACCAATGATAATCCCTTTCTGAGTATCGCGCTCTACCATAATAATAGATCGAATTTTAATAATGTTTTCTTCTTCAACAAAACTTTCTGTTTCTACTTCTACGGAGTAGGGAATCTCTTTTTTGTAGTGTACTAAGATACGCTCTCTAATTTTTTCGTTCACAAAGAATCGCTCTGATTTATCTGTTAGTTGATCTTTTGGAAAAAAAGGAGGTGCTTCTGGAAGTAGTTCTATAATTTTATAGAATACTTTTTCTACATTAAATCGTTCAAGAGCAGAAATAACATAAGCAAAGGAGTTGGGTACTTTGCTTCTCCAATACGCAATTTTTTCTTCGACTTCTTCCTGAGTAGATTTATCGATTTTGTTAATGAGAAGTATTACTGGAATTTTACTGGCAATAATCTTATTGAAAAAAGCTTCGTTTTTTAGTTCTTGTTCTCCAACCTCTACCATATAAATAAGTACATCTGCATCTTCAAAAGCCGATTTCACAAAACTCATCATAGACTCTTGGAGCTCGTAGGCTGGTTTTATAATGCCTGGAGTGTCTGAAAAAACAATCTGATAATCTTCTCCATTTACAATACCTAAGATACGGTGTCTTGTGGTTTGTGCTTTAGCGGTAATAATAGAAAGTTTTTCGCCAACTAAAGCATTCATTAGGGTTGATTTTCCTACGTTTGGATTACCGATAATATTAACAAAACCTGCTTTATGTGTCATGCCACAAAGATAGCCTCTTTTTAATGTATTGACTAGAAAAGAAATAACATTATTCTACTATGAGATTTAAAAAATGTACTAAAATACTTGCTTTGTGCTAAGGTATTGCCGTATATTTGCATTATATATCGCGGGATAGAGCAGTAGGTAGCTCGTCGGGCTCATAACCCGAAGGTCACAGGTTCGAGTCCTGTTCCCGCTACTACCAACCCTTTCAGAAATGAGAGGGTTTTTTTTGCTTTAAACTCAAGTATACAAGGGTTTAAGCCGTCCTCCTCTTAGTAATTTACTTAACTTAATTAATTCACTGACATGAGTTAATAATCACAAATATACCGAAAATGTGCTGATAATTGGCAAAAACTGGCAGTAAAACTGGCAGTAAAACATTAGTTTTTGTAAAAAAAACGCCAAAAAATCCCAGCTATCATTCTCAAAACAATACCCCCATATCTATTTTAAAAGTCGTTTTCTTTTTTGAGGATTTGCTGTGAAGTGTCTATATAACCCAAAAGAAGTAGGTTTTTAAAGGTAATTGTCACAGATATATTTCTTTATCATATAGACAGTGATAGGTTTCAAGGTTTTGCCTGTTTCTGGATGTTTTCCTATTGAAGTAAAGTATTCTAATTCCCGTTTTTGTTTTAACCTACCATAATTTCTCTGTCACGTCTTCATTAAAAAAAACAGTTTCACAGGTTGGTTTTTTTATAGAAATTCTTAACCCTATCCTTGTTGTATAGTTTGAGCTTTTTTAAAGAATAGGTGTCCTCATTGAAATGAACCTCTATGTACCTGTCGTTGTCCCAAATCATCAATCTCTGTTTGTTAAAATTCACTATTCCTATGGTTGAGGTAATGGTTATAGAACAGATCAAAAGAATTAGCCAAAATAGCGATGTGTTTTTGGTTTAATAATAGTTTTTGATTGTGTTTGAGTATGATACCAAACTGACAACTAATTAAAAGTGAGATTCTGCCATCCGTTCAACAGAATTCTTATCAACTATCCACCAAATCTATTTTGCCTTTGACAAAATAAAATTTGATTTGCTTTAAACCATTTAAAATGTAGGTTTCCCAATATCTTGTGTTCTGATAGCTTTTTAGCTTATACTAGGGTGGGTTTTATATTTTTTGTCTTTTGTTTTTTATCGTATAATGTCATAGTAAAGATTGTATTAATTCATTTTGTTTTTAAAGTATTTTAAATGATGAAAAATATCAGTCCACAGAGCAGTTTTTGGTTTACAGTAATTAAATAGTAACAACTATTTATTTTGTGTTAATACTGTCATCTATTTGGTCACTCTTCTCGAACATTATCGTTTCATCAGAATGTATAACTATAATCCTGTTCTGCTTAAAACGTTTCATCAAGTCCATTGCGAGATGCTCTAAAATATCCTTAAGTTTATCAATTTTCATTGGGAATTTTGGATGGTTGATAAAGGAAATTGAAAGGTGTGACTCTACCTGTCCAGACATTACAATATCACAGTCTGTTACTTTTGCAGATAGGTATATCTCTTTTTCAATCAAGTTATCTTGGAATTTCTGTAAAAATCGAATCACTTCAGATTTATCGATTGGTTTCTGGGTATAGCCCTCTTCAAGTCCAATGGTGATTTCGGATTTAAAATGATTGATAGATGTTTTTTTTGGAGGTTCAATGATTTTAAACTCATCATAATCTGGATTATTAAAAAATATAAGCTCCCGTCTTTTCATATAAGCCCTCTCGTTACTTCTTCTTGGTTTAATGGAATAAAATCCAAGTCCTAAAACCTTATTTGATACAATTATCATATTTTTTAGAATGGCTATTACTGGTGATTTAAGACGAATACCTTCTTCGGACAACACAGCAGGTAAAAGCTCAGGTTCTGAACCTAAAAACAGGGGGATCCTATTCTTCTCAACAGCATTGAACTCATCTACATTATCCACTAAATCAATCCATTCAGATATAAAATCAAAATCTTGTCCAAGACATTTGCCATTTTTACAATAATACTTAAACCTATAATTGCAGAACTCTTGATTCTTCATAAAATCATGGATCCATTCAAGGGTAGGTTTACCGTTATTAAGAATTTCTTCTAAATGATAAAGTGTCATAATTCTCTTGTTTTTAAATAGTTTTCCAAGTCCCTTTGATTTCCTTTTTTCTTACACCAACCACACCCATAGGTATCATTTTTTGTGGAGACCATTATATGGTGCTTACCTTTTGAATATGGGCATTTTGCTAGCCATTGATATTCATTTTTACCATCTGGGATAGGATTAAGATTTACTTTTTCAAGATAGTCAATAAAAGGTGTTTTCAGTTCTTTTGCCTTCTTAATGTAATGATCCTTTTTTTCATTTATACTATCAATGATGGTATAAAACTCCTTTTCATAAACTAGTCCTTCTTTTCTGAACCTAGGTAGTCCACCATATGTCCGCCACTTTTCAAAG
>CBFHVY010000077.1:0-10874 GCA_965659555.1 Flavobacteriaceae bacterium | reverse complement strand
TGTACAAGGTTATATTCTAACCTTACTTGAAGGGGCTGTTGAAGACAAATCGATTCGAAATAAATACCTGAGCAGAGCAGAAAAAGGGGTAGATCGACTGGTTTCTATTGTAAAAGATCTCGATATGATTGCGAAACTAGAACGCGAAGGAATGTTGATGAAAAAAGAGGTTTTTAATATTCTCGACCTTATTCAGAGTGTATTCGATTTATTGGAAATGCGAGCAAAAAAGCGAAACATCACCCTTCGATTCGATAAAATTCATGAGTTTCCCATTTTTGTCAATGCCGATATTGAACGTATTGAACAGGTACTTATTAACCTCATTGTTAACTCCATTAAATACGGTAAAACTGGAGGGGTAACTACGCTAAGTGTTGATTCGTATAATGAGCATAAGTTTATTGTTAAAGTAATAGACAATGGTGAAGGAATTCAACAAAAACATATTCCACGACTTTTCGAACGCTTCTACAGAGTAGATCAAAGTAGGTCTAGAGAACAAGGAGGATCTGGATTAGGACTTTCTATCGTTAAACATATCATTGAAGCCCATAACGAAACTATCTTATTAAAAAGTACCTATGGAGAGGGCACTGAACTTTCATTTACCCTCGAAAAGGCGAAATAAATGGGGGTAACTTGGCTTGCCTCTTCGCACAAACACAGGACTAGCAAACGCTTTTTCTATCACTTCTAAACTTAAATCATTTTGATGTACCACCGCAGTATTGAACTGTTCACTAAAATGATTGGCTAAATATTCTTGTTCTGTTTGCTGGGGTGTTGGTATTAACAAGGCTCTTTTTCCTAAAACCAAAAGATCCATAATAGACGAATACCCTGCTCTACAAATCACCAAATTAGAGTGATGTAAAGCGTCTTCTAATTCTTCTGAAAGCATAAAATTGACGACTTGAATCGTTCCTTTATGGGTTTTTGTCTGCTGTGTTTCGATTTTGCCTTGTATAAACAACACCGTGTAGTTTGTGGCACTCAATAGAGTTAACAAGTGTGTTTCTAACTGTGTTCTATGTGGTTCTGGACCTGATAAAACAACACAAATATCATAGGGGGTTTCATGGTTAGTTTGTTGAGAAAATCTACTTAAAACACCTATATATTTTTTAGTGAGATGACCCTTTGGTGCTACTGATAATGCTCCTGAATAGGGGGATCCTTCATCGTCTGGAATCCAACATTCATCAAATTTTTTGATGATGTTTTGATGCACATAACTGGTCAATAAGGTTGTGTTTCCAGAGTGAACATTGAGTTGATGGGTAATATATACCGAGGGAACTTGTGGATTATATACTCCAAACCGATTATCGGAAAGTATTCCAACGACATCATTGTGGGTTTTAAGATAGGTAGCAATGCATTTTCGTTCTGCTTTTACGGCTTTTAAAACACGAGGAATACTTCGAAAAAGGCTGCTTTTGAGTTGCTTGCCATAGCTAATGGCATACGAAGGTAATGTGATTGTTTCTAGAGCTGGAAACTCTTTTTCTAACAACGTTAATGCTGGTCCGTCTGAAGCTAAAATAGGGGTAAAACCCTGTGCTAATAATGCTTTAATAAGTGGTATACACCGGGATGCGTGTCCTAGGCCCCAACACAAAGGTGCAACAATCACTTTTTTCATAAAAGATTCACTTAAGAATACTAAAAGTACACTATTTCAGCCAAAAAAACTGAGCCTTATAAAAGGTCGAACCCTATATCGGTTCTGTAATTCATCCCTTCAAATTGGATGTTATCGATGTTTTTATATGAACAGGCTAAGGCATCTTGTAAGGTGTCTGCTAACGCTGTAATTGCTAAAACTCTTCCCCCGCTGGTTACTGTAGTGTCGCCCTCAGAAGAAGTTCCTGCATGAAATGCAATTGCCTCCGACACCTGTTCTAGTCCGGTGATGGTTTTATGTTTAGCATAGGCCTCTGGATATCCTCCAGAAACTAACATAACGGTACTTGCAATTTGTGGTGTAGTTTCATAAGATTTTGATTCGAGTGTTTGCATCGCAACGCCTTCAAACAACTCGTATAGGTCTGATGTTATTCGTGGTAAAACGACCTCCGTTTCGGGATCGCCCATTCTAACATTATATTCTATCACCAATGGATTTCCATCAACATTCATCAATCCTATAAATATAAACCCTCTATAATCGATGTTTTCTTCTTGAAGTCCAAATATCGTAGGCTTAATAATTCGTTCCTCTACTTTTTCTAAAAAAGTGGGGGTTGCAAACGGCACTGGAGAAATGGCACCCATACCTCCAGTATTTAATCCGGTATCTCCTTCGCCAATTCTTTTATAGTCTTTTGCTGAAGGCAATACTTTATAACTCTTTCCATCGGTAAGCACAAATACCGAAAGCTCAATTCCGTCTAAAAATTCTTCAATGACTACGGTTGAAGAAGCCGCTCCAAATTTTTCATTGGTAAGCATATCTTCTAATTCGTTTTTAGCCTCTTCAAGATCGTGTAAGATAAGTACACCTTTACCAGCAGCTAATCCATCAGCTTTAAGCACATACGGCGGAGAAAAAGTTTCTAAAAAGGTTTTACCTTCTTCTAAACTTTCTGCTGTAAAAGATTGATATCTCGCTGTTGGAATCTGGTATTTCTCCATAAACTGTTTCGAAAAATCTTTACTTCCTTCTAATTGAGCTCCATCTTTTTGAGGTCCGATTACAGGAATATGCTTGAGCTCTTTATCCGTTAAAAAGAAATCGTGAACACCATTCACTAAAGGTGCTTCTGGCCCTACTACCACCATTCCTATTTGATGAGCTAAAACACATGTTTTGACAGCGTTAAAATCGGTAGGATCAATAGCAATATTTGTTGCTATAGCAGTTGTGCCTGCATTGCCAGGCGCCACGAATAACTGTGTTACTTTTGGACTTTGTGCCAGTTTATAGGCAAATGCGTGCTCTCTCCCTCCTGAGCCTAAAATAAGAATGTTCATGAATACTTTTTTTTAGTGTAGTGCAAATATAATATGAACAATTAAGTATTGAACACTAATACCCCCATTTATTAAAGTATTTAACTGCTGAAGAAATATGAAAAAAGAACAGCTTTAGACTCTTTGCTGAACCTCGGTTATGTTTGTGTATGATCTTTTGTTTGGGATAAAATAAAATGCTTTTTCCCAGTTGTTTAATTTGCCTACATAAATCGGCATCTTCCATATACATAAAATAACGAGTGTCGAAACCTTTTAGAGCGATAAAATCTTTAGTCTTTAACAGCATAAAGCAACCGTGAACAAAGTCTGGGTAAAAAGGCATCGTAAGATCGGTGTTCGAATACTCATTTAAAGAATTGAACCCCCATAAAAATCCGATTCTTCTTTGAATTAACGAAACTAACGTTGGTGTTTTTCTTGTGATAAACTGATAAGTACCATCTTCATAATACACTGCAGGAGAAATCAACATTGCATTTTTATCTTGTGCTAAAGCTGATATCAAGTGGGGAATGACCATTGCTTCAAACGTCACATCTGGATTTAGAATCAAATGGTATTCAGATTCTTCTTTTATCTTGTTTATAATATAATTATGTCCAGCTCCAAAACCTATATTTTGTTGGGTTTTTAAATAGACTACATCGGGGTGCATGATTGGGTTTTCAGTACTATGTTGACTATTATCTATTAGGTATAGCTTTTTTGATAACGGAATACTTAAAAAACAGTGAATCGTATTTAATAGCACTTCACTTGACTCATTAAAGAGAACAATACTAGCCGATATTTGAACTTGAGTTGACACCTAGTATGCTTTATCTTCTCCTCTAAGGATATTAAAAATAGTTTTTAAAATAATTTTTAAGTCTAGAAAAAATGACCAATTTTCTATGTAGAAAATATCTAACCTAACTCTATTTTTAATATCAGATTTTTTCTTGATTTCTCCTCTATACCCGCTTACCTGGGCTAGTCCTGTTATTCCTGGTTTTACAGCGTGTCTTCTTAAATAATCATCTACATCTTTTTGATATTCTAAAGAAAGTTTTTCTAAATGAGGTCTGGGTCCAACCACGCTCATTTCGCCTTTAAGGACATTAAAAAACTGCGGTAATTCATCAATACTTGTCTTTCTCAAAAATTGACCGATAATAGTAACTCTTGAATCATTTTCTGAGGCATGTACGCTATCTGATATCGTATTTATTCTCATTGATCGAAATTTATAACACATAAATTTCCCTCCATTTATTCCTTCTCTTTCTTGTTTAAAAATTGCAGGACCTTTAGACTCAAACTTTATAAGTAGCCAAAGCAGAGGAACCAACCAAATAAGTATGGTAACGCAAATTATGATGGAAAAAATGATATCAAAATTTCGTTTAAGAACATGATTCTCATTGATTTCAAAAGGCATTTTTTTGACTCTTAAAACCGCTACACTATCATTATAATATTCATTAACCGTGGTTTTACTGTAGAGTTCTTGTGCGTCTGGAATTAACTTAAGAACCAAATTATTTGTATTTGCGAACTTGATTATCTGTTCAATAACCGTCTTTTCTAATTTTGATAAACAACAATAAATTTCGTCAACTTCTTCATTTATAATGTAGTCAAAGCTCTCAGAGATTGCACCTAAGCGATTCTTATGTGCCTTGTTTGAAAAGAATCCTAAATACTTATACCCTAGGTTATTATTCACCTCAAAAAAGTTGATGATTTTTTTGGCACTATCATCAAAACCAACAAATACTACTTTACGAAAATTGTTTCCATAGTTTCTGTACAATTTTAAGATATAGTACATCACTATCTTAAAAACAAAGGCGATGGTTATGATTGAACTCAACACTAAAAACTGATTTCCGATTTCATTCCCTTCTTTAAATATTCCAAAAAACGCAAAAAATGAAACTGAGAAAAAGATAAATTGTCTTAAACACAAAAACAAAACTCTAAATAGCACCGTAGATCGATAGATTTGATAGTATTTAGAAAACCATGCCGAGAGCATCCAAAAAACACTGATATATCCTAAAAATAAAGGATTCAAAAAATTAGGATCATCAACAATAAAGACCACCAGAAATATAAAAAATAGATCTATCGTAAAAGATAGCGGCTTGATTAAAAAAGAATATCTGTATTTATATTTTAGCATGTGAAAACTGAACGGTTGTTTGATCTACAAATGTTGAAAATTTTGCTTTAAAGTTCTCCACTGAAAACTGTAGGGCGTGATGATGAATATCATTTGGGTTAAAATCGATGTGTTCAATTTCTTCCAGTGCATTGTTTATTGATTGTGCGGTTTGTTCCTTAAACAAAACCCCGGTTTTTTTATGAACTACTGTTTCTAACGCGCCTCCGGCAGCATAGGCGATTACAGGGGTTCCACAAACTTGTGGTTCTAATAGTGCAATACCAAAATCTTCTTTTCCACAAAAAATAAATGCTTTGGCCTTTTGTAAAAACGTTTTAGAGTGTTCTGGAAACAAAAACCCTTTAAAAATAATATTTGGTTTTGCTATTTTTTTTAGCGCATCCATTAATGAGCCATCTCCTATAATGATAAGTTTTTTTCCATTTCTATTAAATGCTTCTACTAAAATGTCGTAGCGTTTATAGGGTTCAAGTCTTCCTACAGAAACATAATAATCGTCTTTTGTAAGCTCCAATTCAAATTCATCAGTATTTACTGGTGGAGTAATTACCTTGACCTCTCTTTTATACTTTTCTGTAGACCAATTTGCTACGAATTGTGAGACCGCAATTAGTGTTGTTGGTTTTTGCGATTGTTGCACATCAAATTTTCTAAGATAAGGTATGCAAAACGAAAACATCTTTTTAACGCCTTTGAAGTACAGCGCACTTTCTTCCCAAACATACTTCATATTTCTAGCTACTAAGTAAGAAATATGTACACTGCCTTTAGGGAATTCAATGCCTTTTATAACGGAGTGGGTAACACTTATTATTAGGGCATTTTCTTCTTGAACTTTAATGCTTTTGAGTGCTAAGGGAAATAGGGGTAATGCATATCTAAATTTATGGCCTATATGCTGAAGAGACGAACTTACTATTGAAGGAATCTTGTCACCAAATATTTTCTCTTTATGTGCTTGAGACATGACATCAACTAGTGTATACACTTTTTCAAACCCGTATACTTGATGCAAATATCTTACAACCTGTTCAGAACCTGCATAGTCATCTAGCCAGTCCATTAATAATATTCTTCTTCTCAGCATTTTGTCTAGGGAAATTTTTGATGACTAAGGGTATAAAAATACCCAACAGATATACACCTACTTGTCTTTCTAATGAATTTTCTAATATATTAAATAAAAGCAATCCAACAATAACAAAGTACATATTTGAGTTTGTTGCCTTAAAAAATGGATATAAAAAAAACAGCATAAATAAACATAACGCCACTACACCACCTTGCAGCCATAAACCTAAAAATTGATTATGGGTGTTAAATGCTGTTCGAACATAATACTCTTTTTTAGTTACATTGGTAATAACATTCTTAAAACAAGTCACCAAATCTTTGGAGATTATTGAAGGGTCTGCATACCCTGTAAAATGGTTAAAGTTAGCTTCCTTACTAACATCAATTGCACAGCTCCAAATTACCACTCGAGGTTCTTGATTTGAGAAAACTGCTACTGTTTCATCAAAAGTTTCTTGAATATGAAATCGCTTAAGAATGGTTTTAGCAGAAAACATCATCACTACAATTCCAGTACCAGTTAGTAAAATAATCCATGATTTTTTCCATTTAGCCCCTTTTAGGTTCGAAACGATATGATACAGAAAAAATATAATACTTAAGCCTAAGGCAAGTCTGGCAGCAATAAAAAAGATAAAAGCAACAAAAAAAACCATCAAAGCCCTACCTATCATACTCAATCTTGGTGTCGTATCTTTTAATTGTTCCATAATGAGCACCATTGATAAAAAACACATCATTCCGAGATATGGCCTGTGAATAGTTAAGAGTTCTCCTACCATAGTATTATTGCCTAATGTTACATATCCAAATTGATAATAATGGCGAAGTATAGTGCCTATTGAAAGCAAAACGCTTACAAAAACCCCAGCAATAAAGCTATTGTAAATTAATTTTTTGTTGTTAATCTCTAATGTTATTAGCACTATTAAAACCAATGCCAACTGGTGTTTATAGAGGTAAAGATTAGCTATAAAAACTCCATTGAGTAATGCTTTGGTAATTAAGAATAGCACCAGAGAACTGATAATGATAAACACTGGATTTCGAAACCCTAGTGTTTTCTTTTTACCTATAAAAAGCAAAAACAACACCCCTAAAACTATATTGGGAATTGCAAAAGATAAAGGAAGAAAGAAAAGAAGTATAGCATAAACACTATCAAAAATCTTATCTGTTGGCTTTAGGCTTATCATTTAAAGAATGCGTTTAATTCTAATAAGATATTTTAATGGGATGATATACAAAATACAACTTCTTATTAAGCCATATACCGGATAAAAACCTAGATGAAAATGGCGAAGAATAATGAGTATTCTATTTTTGGCTTGATGCTTTCTCTTCAAATTTGAAATCCCTTTGGGGCTTAATTCACACGTTACTAATCTTTCATTTAGGTTAGCGACTTTAAACTTCTTTATGACGTTAAAAAAAAAAGCAAAATCTTCAGCTGCTTCAAATTCTGTTGGATAAACTCCAACAGTTTCTAAAATAGATGATCTAAACATAATGGTTGGGTGAATCAGCATTGCGTTGACATACATTTTTTTTCTAATCTTTTGATCTGTCAGCGGAAGATCTAAATGATATAACAATGTACCATGCTCATCTACAAAAGACACATGTGTTCCTAGCATAGCAATATCTGGATTGAGATCTAAAAATTTCTGTTGCTTTAAAAATCGCATTGGACTATTTGTGTCTCCACAATCTAACCGAGCGATATAGGTATAATTGTCTTTTGATAAAATGACCTCAAGACCAATATTTAAGGCATTTTCTATTCCTAAATTACGAGCATTATAAATAATGTTACATTGACCTTGTGCTCTAAAATTTGCATTAACCTGCTTTTCATCTAAAATATCTGAACTTCCATCGTCAACAATATAAACATCTAATATTTCATCTTGATGAATTGAGGATATTGAACGAAGTAGGCCTTCTACATTGTTATAATGAGGAATTAGTAGTGCTACTTTATTCATGTTGAACCTTTTTATACATCCCTAAAAGAATTGCTAAACAAATCCAGAATCCAAAAACTCTAAAACTATCAAACTGAAACCAATTTATAAAAAAGCCGACAAAGGAAACCATTAAAACAATCGATATTGTTCGAAACATATTAACCCTTCTTTTGATAAGTACATTCGATTGATACATAGCTCCAAAAATAAACACTAGAAAAAGAAACGTTCCAATACTTCCGGTTTCAGCTAAAAGTCTTGTATACAAATTATACCCTGGCGGAAATGAAGGATCCTTATCATTTAAATACCACTCCTTAAACTCGTAATTGTTTTTTGTAGCCCAAACAGGATATAATGATCGTGCGTGATAACTTTGTTGTCCAAAACCTACACCAACAATAGGATTTTCTTTAAAGATAACTAGCGAAGTGTATTGTATTCCAAAACGGGTTCTATTCGAGACATTATCATATAGATTCTCTTTAAAATTTAATGAATCTATTTTTTCAGTGATTTTGGTAATCACTACTTTAGAATTAAACGCAAAAGCAACAAGAGCGACAATTCCAAAACTAATCAACAACTTCTCTAAGAAGAGTCGATAGGTACGTTTGTAAAAAAATATGGTGACAATAAAAACGAGAAACTGAATGCTAACTACAATTAATGCCGTTCTTGAGGCGGAGTAAAATGTAAGTATAAAAACAAGTACTGTTGGAATATATTTAAGTGAACTCCTCATCGTTAAAATATAACTAAACATCCATCCACTAATTGATATCAAATAAATAGCTAAAAAAGGAGGCTCATAAGAAACAGAAGATATTCTAAAAAACTTGGTGTCTAAATATGTCTCTGTAAAAGGGAGGTAATCAAACCATTTATAGCTATTCTGTAGGCCATAAAAATTAAATTTAAGAATGAGAATCTCTACAAAACCAACAAGGGTGACTAACAGGAAAGAATAGGCTATTGCTTTCCTGATTTTAAAAAAAACGTGTTCTACAGAATTTTGTAGCACCAAATTGTAGGTCAAAATAAATACAGATAATATCAACCCTAAAGAAATTAACTGCCTAATAAATCGGTTAATTCCTGAGGTTTGCTTGATATAGTTTGAGAGCACTGTATCGATATTCAATATCACAGACACAAACAACCATAAGAGAAAGATGCAAAAAACTTGAAAAATATGACTTTTAAGAGGTACATGTATTTTACCCTTATACAGTGCGTCTATTGAAAACAAAAAGAAGGCTAATAAAAAAAATAGGATGGCACCTTCTTTTCTAAATTCTCCTAAAAATGGAATTCCTTGATAGGAATTAAAGGGTATAAAAAATACACCAACAATAAAAAAAAAAGAATATAGGTGCTTTAAGTTCATTTAACCTTCTTTTTTAGAAACAGCTTATACGATAATATCGCTGCCCCTAAGTTAATGATAACCTGTGAAATAAGCGTTGAAAGTGCCGCTATAAAACTTCCATACTTTTCTATAAACAGTAGGTTAAACACAATATTAAATACAATAGCAAAAACAGCAAGTACAAAAAGGTATTTGTACTTTCTTGAGGCGATCAAGAAAGAAAATGGTAATGAAATATATGTTATAAAAGCAGCAAAGAGTAAAATGGTAGTATTCCAAAGGGTAGAGACATACGAACTAAATACGTTGTGAACTAACCACCAGTTTAGAAATATTGAAAGACAACATAAAACTAAGGCTATAGACAAAACTTTGAATAGATTTTTTTTAAAAAAAGAGGTGTAGTTATTGACTTTGGCAATTTTAATCTGTTCAATATTTAGGACTGTAAATATTGGGATAACCAACATTGAAGAAAAGTTATAAATTTTAAGAGAAAAAGAATACAGCCCTAAATCATTACTTGAAAGATACTTATCTACAAAAAAAGAATCTATAAAGGAGATGAAAGGAATAAACACTAGATATAAAATTAAGAATTTAGCATTTTTTACAGCATGATGTATTGCTTTGATATGTATAGAAAACGAAATTTCATGGACACGAACCATCTTATAAAAAAGTAGCAATAGAATAACTAACGTACTACCATAATTATACATCAACAAGGTTTCATAATTTGTGTTTTTAAGACCATAGAAGACAACTACAGTACTCAAAAAGATAAATAATTGCCTTAAAATATCTACGATTCCGTAGTCAAAATATCGCTCCTTTACATTTAAGTAAGATTTTAATGCCGCACTCAAGAAATAAGTTCCACTAAACAAAAGATATATTTTAAAATCGAAAGACTCAAAAAAATATAAGACCGCAATGTAAAATACGGGAAGTAGGAGAATAGAAATAATAAGAAACCCAAAATTGTACTTTAAAAAATTGTAATGCTTATAGTCTACTAGATAAGAAGACAATAACGGATCTATTATGATGGTAATAAGGTTAAGGCAAACTAAGTAAAAGCTATATTTTCCAAAGTCTTCGACAGACAAAAACTGAAGTGCAAAAACAATAGTGGCTAAGCCTAATAGCTTAACAATGATATGCGAAGTAAATATCTTTCCTATATTTTTAATCACTTTGACACTAGTGCTTTTAACTTAATGATGAAACTGGATATTCTATTCTTTAGAAACTAAGCTCTGAAAAAGAAGGCAACACACTATCTTTCTCCGATACTTCAATT
>CBFHVY010000076.1:0-10882 GCA_965659555.1 Flavobacteriaceae bacterium | reverse complement strand
GTAGCTGTTGCTAAATTAGGAGCATTTGCTAAGAGCGTATTATTCAACACAGGAAAATATACTTTTAAAGCAGGAGTATCTGAAAGTTTAGACGGAATTGCTGAAATCATGAAGCAACATCCTAAAGCAACTTTCGCAATCGAAGGTCATACAGATAGTACTGGTAGTGCAGCTTTAAACTTAAAGATTTCTGAGAAGAGAGCTATGGCTGTTAGAGATTACCTAGTAAAACAAGGAGTAGATGCTACTCGTTTAGAAGCTAAAGGATTTGGAGAAGGTTCTCCAATCGACTCTAACAAAACTAGAGCTGGAAGAGCAAACAACAGAAGAGTAGATATTAAAGTTACCAACGAGTAATTTAAATCTCACCACATAATAAAAACCTCATCATAATTGATGAGGTTTTTTTATGGAATATATTTTATGAAATAATAAAAAAAGCTTTTGGATTTACACTAAATAATTTACCTTTGCACCCTGAAATAAGAGGTGATATTCACTCTTTTGCAACTAATTAATTTAAAGATATAACAATGTCTACAATAGCAGGAAAAATTTCACAGATTATCGGCCCAGTAATTGATGTTGAGTTCAATACTGAAATCGCTGAACTTCCACAAATTTATGATTCGTTAGAAATTAAAAAAGCAGATGGATCTGTTTTAGTATTAGAAGTACAACAACACATTGGTGAAGATACCGTTAGAACCATCTCTATGGATGCTACTGATGGTTTACAAAGAGGTCAAGAAGTAGTTGCTACAGGTAGCCCTATTCAAATGCCAGTAGGTGGAGATATCTACGGTAGACTTTTTAATGTAACTGGTGATGCTATTGATGGATTAGGAGATTTACCTAAAACAGGTGCTAATGGTTTACCAATTCACAGATCTGCACCTAAATTCGAAGACTTATCAACTTCTACCGAAGTTTTATTCACAGGAATTAAAGTAATCGATTTAATTGAGCCTTATGCAAAAGGAGGTAAAATTGGATTATTTGGTGGAGCAGGTGTTGGTAAAACAGTATTAATTCAAGAATTAATTAACAATATTGCAAAAGGACACGGTGGACTTTCTGTATTTGCAGGAGTAGGAGAACGTACTCGTGAAGGAAATGACTTACTTAGAGAGATGTTAGAATCTGGTATTATTAAATACGGAGACGATTTTATGCACTCTATGGAAGACGGTGGATGGGATTTATCTAAAGTAGATAAAGCTGGAATGAAAGATTCTAAAGCAACTTTCGTATTCGGACAAATGAACGAACCTCCTGGAGCTCGTGCTCGTGTAGCTTTATCAGGATTAACAATCGCTGAATACTTCCGTGATGGTGCTGGAGATTCTCAAGGAAAAGACGTTTTATTCTTCGTAGATAATATCTTCCGTTTTACACAGGCTGGATCTGAGGTGTCTGCACTTTTAGGACGTATGCCATCGGCAGTAGGTTATCAACCAACCTTAGCAACCGAAATGGGAGCTATGCAAGAGCGTATTACATCAACCAAAAAAGGATCGATTACTTCTGTACAAGCGGTATATGTACCTGCAGATGATTTAACTGACCCTGCACCAGCAACTACCTTTGCTCACTTAGATGCAACAACTGTATTATCTCGTAAAATTGCAGAATTAGGTATTTACCCTGCGGTAGATCCATTAGATTCAACTTCAAGAATCTTAACAGCAGATATTTTAGGAGACGATCATTATAACTGTGCACAACGTGTAAAAGAGTTATTACAACGCTATAAAGAATTACAAGACATTATTGCAATTTTAGGTATGGAAGAATTATCTGAAGAAGATAAATTAGCGGTATCTAGAGCAAGACGTGTACAACGTTTCTTATCTCAGCCTTTCCACGTAGCTGAGCAGTTTACTGGTATTCCTGGAGTATTAGTAGATATTAAAGAAACCATTAAAGGATTTAACATGATTATGGATGGTGAATTAGATCACTTACCAGAAGCAGCGTTCAACCTTAAAGGAACTATCGAAGAGGCTATTGAAGCTGGAGAAAAAATGTTAGCAGAAGCATAACCCTTAAGAATTTAAATTTATGCATTTAGAAGTAGTATCACCAGAAGCTGTATTATTTTCATCAGAAGTTGATGCAGTAACGGTACCGGGTAAAGACGGAGCGTTTCAAATGTTAAACAATCACGCAGCTATTGTTTCTATTTTAAAAGAAGGAACTATTAAGATTAACATGCACAATCAAAAAGATTTTGATACTGCAAGTGCTTCTAAACTTTTGGTACCTTCTTCAGAAGACGCTAAAGTGTTAACATTAGCAATCTCTTCGGGTACTTTAGAACTAAATGATAACAAAGCGATTATTCTAGTAGACTAATCAATTTGATGACCATACAAAAAGCCGAGCATTATTGCTCGGCTTTTTTTAGTTTGCACTAATCAGAATATCATCTAATTCATAACTTCCATCGAAGTTTTCATGAGTACTTCCAGTATATTTAAAAGCGATATAGATATAGTTTGAGGCGCAAGAGAGTGAAACCAAACCCGACGTAAACCACGAGGAGAACAAGTCGTCATTTTGAACAACATAGGCATTAGAAAGGATACCCCAGGTAGAGGAGATAATAGTGGCCTCATTACCATCCCAATCTGAGCTATACCACACTTCTAAAATACTTCCATCAGCAAAACTATTAGAGGTCTTAAAAGAGAGCGTAACGTTTGAATTGCTTACAAGATCAATTTTAGGACTAATAAGCCAAGCAATATTGGTCTGGTCTCCAGATTGATATGATCCCATACGTGCGGAAACCCCAAGCGATGCATTTGATCCAGTTGCGGTGTATGCCTCCCACGCTTCAGTACCTTGTTCCATGTAATTGGTCCACCCTGGAACTTCAATTAACGTGTTTCGCCTTTGTGATTCAAATGATTCTTCCAAGAGGACTTCACCCCCGTGACTATCTGCATATCCGCAGTCTAACTCCATTGGGTCGCAGCGTTGTGTAGTATCAAATCGTATATCAGACATCGTGTTAAGGATCAATACATCAAAATCATCTGAATAATTTCTAGCATAAATAGCTTGAAGATTTCCTTTGGTATTTGGAATAGGAACGGATTTAAAATCTGAATAGGTGCTTGTTTCTAGTGTAATACTCACTGGGCTTTCACAACTTTTAAGCGTTCTAAAACCATCGAACTCATCGAAAGCTTCTCCAGCAAAAGTCCAGGCAAGCTGATTTCGATCAAATTGAACATGCTCTAATTGAATCAAGGTATTATAATCTTGTTGGATAAGGCGTTCAATAGAAGTAGATTTAGGGGTAATTTCTACTAGCTCTGGACTACGAATGACATGATTACGGTATGCATAGCTTTGTATTTGATGTAAACTATTGGTTTTTCCCAAGACAATGACCCCATTTGATTTTCCTACCGTTAAATCCTTTAGTTGAATGTATACTTTTCTTCCCCATTCAAATTCTTGGTATAGTCCTGAACTATTAATCAATAACTTTAGTCCAAGTCTAGGATTATTTGAACTCTCTTCTTCGTGTTTGGTATTCTGAATGATGAGTTCTTCAAAAAAATTATTGGCTTTATCGCTGGAGATGACGTATCCAATACAATACAGCTCATCTGAAAAGGTATAACTGGTTTCGCCCCTAGCAAGTGCACTTTCATAAGCAGCATATACTGCAGAAAATGTGGTTTCTATTCCTACGGGTTCTCGAGGGGTAATGTTGAGTTCTGGCGGATCAAAACGGACGTCTTGGACACACGAAGTGAGCAATAGTAAACAATATAGGTAAACGATGTTGATGTTTGTTTTCATCTTATTTGGTTTTAGGGGTTACGTAGACTTAAGGAGATATTTAGAAAATAGGTAGTGCCATAGCCATACCAATATTTAGGACCAAAAACAGGTGTTTGCAATAATTTATCTTCTAAAAGTGTTCTATAGTTTGCATTTCTAGCTTGTTCGAAACCTCCTGTTTTATAAGGGCTATTTAACAGGTTCGACACACTTAAAAAAACGTTTAGATAATACCGTTTTAACTTCCAAGATTTGCCCCCAACCAAATTGGTAATCAGATGAGGAGCTAAACGTTCTTGTTTTAAAAGGGAGTTTGCAACATCAGCATCATATTCAGAAAATACTAAGCCATCGTAATCGGTATAAAAATTTGAGGTTCGTTGTAAAGCATTTACAGAAAGATACGTGTTGGAGAGCCGATTAGCCGTAATGCCAAACCACCAGTAGTTAGCGTCTCTATATTCTATCCCTACAGAAAATGCTTTCTGTGGGCCACTAGGCAATCTATAGTTTTTTAAATACGACTTACCCAACGAAACTGGTCCACCTAACGCATCTGAGGATACATAGAGTTTAGGATTATTTGCGTATACAAATTCTCCAATTGCTACAACACTTTTTAATGTAACATTAGACATGGGTTTCCACTCCATGCCGAACTCCATTCCCAGATGTTTTTTGTCAATTCCTACAAGAGTTTCTTGAATAAAATCTGCGTTTTCTCCATAAATGCCATCCGCAAAATAATACGAAACATCGTGTTCATTTTGCCTAGTAATTATATATCCAGTAATTCTTCCTGTAAGTTTCGGACTTCTAAAATTGTATGAACCTTCTAATTGAAACTGTTTTGATACACTGATTTCTGGAACACTCAGATGGTGTTCACGCGGATTTATATATGCATTTTCAAGTGTAGGTGTTTGGGTTTGATATACCCCAATACATTCAACAATATGTTTACTAGATAGTTTATAACTAATGCCCGATTTCAATCCATATGCCATAAAATTCAAAGGAGCTCCTCTACCAAACGAATTTGATGGATATCGACCGTTTTTATAGTGGCCTTCTCTTCGATAACTTTTATGATTTAGCTGACTAGCTATAAAAAAATCAAGATTTTTTTTACTTTTCTGAAGTTGTACAAAGGCAGAAAATTGGTGACTATCAATAGTATAGTTATATTTAAAACGATCTCCTTTAACTACTATTCTGTTGGGAGTTAATGTATTGTTTTGATGTATTTCTGGATGTATATTAAAGTCTGATGAAAATGCATTAACATCTAAATATCCTGTGCCTCCCAAATCATCTAAAACACGAGCATAATTATCAGAATGTACGTGTTTATAACTTAGATTAGCCTCTAGGTGAGTTGAACTATTAAGTTCTGAAAATACCTGACTCGAAAATGCGGTGAGTTTATCATCTACACGGTCCTCATAGAGGATATAGATTCCATTTTTACCCATATTTTTTGCATTGAGGTTAGCTGCATACAATTCATTCCATTGTATTTGTCCATTGGTTAAAAACTCCTGTTGTAAGCCATAAGCAATATTGGTTTGATTTGGAAAATTCCTAAGCGCATAGCTAGGTAACTTCTGGTAATAGGTAGGGTCTGGATTATGGCCACCGCCTTCAGGAAAACCAGACGTGGTATCAATATCACTACCCCCAAAGTCTAGTCTACTATTCCCTATTTTTCCGAACTGATACCCAAAGTGGCTATGGATTTTAAGTTTTTCATTTACGGTCCAATAATGATTTAAAAATAGCATAGGTTCAACAACTTCTTTTAGTCTTGCATTTCGTTTAACCCCATTTTGATATCCCCAATACGCGTTGTACTTTGGGTCTTTAAGCTGATACACCTCATGGGTATTTGGCGATGACTTCCCTCGTCTGTTCGGACTTAAGATGCCTGAAAAGTTGAGACTATGATTTTGATTGATTTGTTTTTCAATACCTACAAAGAATCCATAAGCATTATATGATGTTCCCTCTGAAAATCCCTCAGTAGCCCAGCGTTTACTGGCAGAAAACACATAAGACCATTTATTCTTTAATAGGCCGCTAGCGTAGGTCGCCATAAAGCGATGCTGATAACTTCTATTTGAAAAAGTGTAGGTTGTTTTTGCTATTGGAGTATACATCGCAGCACGGGTATCTATTGCGGTTACCCCTAAAAAATGACCAAAAGTGTAGGGAGAAGGTTTTGCATTTCGAGTAAACTCCTGATTACGCGTAACGTCATTTAATCCACCCCAGCTACTCCAAAGCGGTCTACCATTGATTAGCTTATTCATTTCTATTCCGTTTAATAAGACGGAACTAAAATCGGAATCCAATCCTCTAACCCTAAAAAAGGAATTGTTGAAATCAAATGCCGCTGTCCTCAGAAAAATATCTTTAGAGGCTTGGAGGAGTCCTGTAATAATATCGGCATACGAGGTGTCGCCAGAGAGTTCATCATCTGTCAAGGTGATGATAGCTATGTCATCTTCTAAAGAGGCTCGCTCTAGAACAATTATTCCAAGATCTAGTGTGGCAGTGGTATTAGTAACTTTAAACTGTTGGGTAATATAGTCAGTTAAAGAAAATTCCAACAGTATGGTACCTAAAGTATTTACATACAATTCAAAGACACCAAAAGCATTTGTTTTGGTTGTAATCGAGGCGTTTTTGTGGTGAATACTAACATTGCTTAAGGGATTCAATGTGTAACTGTCAACGACCGTTCCTTTTATAAGGCTTTGGCTATAAGTTACAGATATACACGTGCTTATAATAAGCACAACTAAATTCTTTTTCATAGAGATTGATTTGAATTTATGTACTTTAGTAGCACTTTCTCAATGCTATATATCAGAAAAAGACCTCAAAATGACTTTTGAATTAGGGTATAGAATCTTTATATAGCTTCTAGAGAAGCAATACTACGAGTTAAAAAAAATGATTAAAAAGTTAGGAGTTATAGCGATTTGTATGGTGTTGTTTACGAATGTTTCAGCACAACAAAAGGGGCGTCCTTATCTAATTAGAATCATAGCATTCTACAATTTAGAAAATATTTTTGACACCATCAACGAACCATCGAAAAACGATGAGTTAAGTCCTATTATGGAGTTAAAAACACATAAATCAGCGGTTTATATTGATAGAATTGATCGCATGAGCTTTGTATTGTCTGAAATAGGAAAAGATATTTCAAAAACAAGTCCAGCGATAATTGGAGTTGCTGAGGTTGAAAATAGAACGGTTTTAGAAGATTTAGTTCGCTCTAAGCATTTAGCTTCAAAAGGATATGGAATCATTCATTATGAGTCTCCTGATATGCGAGGAATTGATGTTGCATTGTTATACCGAGAATCGTTATTTACTCCAATACATCACCAAGTATTTAATCCCAATATATTTATCGATAATCATCGTATTGCAACTAGAGATCAGCTCTTAGTTTCAGGCTATTTAGATGGCGAACTCATCCATATTATTGTGAATCATTGGCCCTCTCGAAGAGGAGGGGCAGAAGCAAGCGCTCCTTTACGAGAAAAAGCAGCCTACCAAAACAGTAAAATTATAGCCACATTAAAAAGTCAAGAAGAAGACCCCAAAGTCATTATTATGGGTGATTTTAATGATGACCCGATTGATGATAGTTTTAAGAAAGTACTCCGTACAAAAGAGGATCCAAAAACACTATTGAAAGGAGAACTTTACAATCCTTATGAAGCCTTGTATAGAAAAGGATATAACACCTTAGGGCATAGAGATCAGTTAAATTTATTTGATCAAATAATACTTTCTCAACCCTTTGTAAAAAACGATTTAGAGTATGCTGATTTTCAATTGTATAGAGCAAAAATATTTAACCCCAAGTACTTAATAACGCCCCAAGGAAAATATAAAGGGTATCCTTTTCGTAGCTTTTCAAATGGTGTGTATGTCAAAGGGTATAGTGATCATTTTCCAGTATATATAAGCCTCATTAGGCGATTATCACCGTAGATCTTTTACTACCAATTGTATAGAAGTAAAACCATTCCAATGGTTTTCATCTAAGGTATATACAATATCAAAATCGTTTTGAATCCGATTTAGTTTATCCCCTAAGCCAAAACCAATAGCATTGATGGTTTTAAGTTCTGCACCTGAAAATAGATTAAGTTTTAAATGGCTTTTATCGGCACCGACCTGTTTGCCAAACCCATTGTCTCTAACATTCGAGCTCATAAATACAGGCTTCATATTTTGAGGTCCGAAAGGCCCCATTTGAGCTATAATTCTGTACAGTTTTGGACTCACTTCCGACAGCTCAATCTCGGCATCAATAAGCACTTCGGGAATTTTACATGTCTCGGGTAGGGTAGCCTTAACCACTTCTTCAAACTTTTGTTTAAACCCTTCATATTGCTCAGGTAACAAAGTGAGTCCGGCGGCATATTTATGACCACCAAATTGTTCGATATATGCTTCACAAGCTTCTAGGGCTTCATAAATATCAAACCCTTTTACAGAGCGCGCAGATGCTGCGAGTTTATCGCCACTTTTTGTAAAGACTAAGGTGGGTTTGTAATGTGTTTCAATAAGTCTAGAGGCTACAATTCCGATAACTCCTTTATGCCAATCTTCTTGAAAAACCACAGTACTCGCTCTGTCAGTTTCATTATTAACTTCAATTTGAGTTAAGGCCTCTTGTGTAATCGTTTGGTCTAAGCTTCTTCGATCTGTGTTAAATTGTTCAATAGCTTCGGCGAAGGAGAGGGCAGCATCTTCATCCATTTCAGTGAGTAATTCCACAGCATAGTTTCCATGCTTTATTCTTCCTGCGGCATTAATTCTAGGCGCAATAATAAATACCACATCGGTAATGG
Source organism: Flavobacteriaceae bacterium (assembly GCA_965659555.1). Lineage (GTDB taxonomy): Bacteria > Bacteroidota > Bacteroidia > Flavobacteriales > Flavobacteriaceae > Polaribacter. The sequence goes on along the minus strand of CBFHVY010000076.1, from coordinate 2,198 downwards.
TGAGCTCTTCTTTTTTTACCTGACTAAGTAGCGCTTTAATTCCATTTCTAGGCTGTGAATTGATGACTTGTAAACCAAAGTAGGCTAGTACTCTATTTTCACCGGTTAACGGAACAATATCAGCAGCTATAGCAGTGGCTACTAAATCTAAATATGGAATGAGGGTTTCGAAAGGTGTTGCTCTTTGTTGTGCAATAGCAGAGATCAATTTAAAACCAACACCACAACCACAAAGTTCATCGTATGGATAGGTACAATCGATACGTTTTGGGTTAAGAACTGCAACCGCTTTCGGAATTTCGTTTCCGGGTTTGTGATGATCGCAGATGATAAAATCTACTCCTTTTGAAGTGGCATATGCTACTTTATCAATCGCTTTAATACCACAATCTAAGGCAATGATGAGAGCGAAATCATTATCGTGAGCAAAGTCAATTCCTTGATACGAAATTCCATATCCTTCCTCATATCTATCTGGGATATAGGTAGCCACTTTAGTGTGTATTGTTTTTAAATACGAAGCCACTAAAGAGACTGCTGTTGTGCCATCAACATCATAGTCGCCATACACTAAAATAGCTTCATTATCTGCAATGGCTTTTTCAATACGAGCTACGGCACGGTCCATGTCTTTTAACAAAAAAGGATCGTGAAGTTGTTCAAGACTTGGTCTAAAAAAGGATTTTGCTTCTTCAAAGCTTGAGATTCCTCGTTGAACTAAAAGTGAGGCAATAGTGGAATCAACCCCTAATTCGTGGGTTAATTTTTGCACAAGAGAAAAATCGGGTTCCGGCTTTAGGGTCCAACGCATAGCAATGTGCCGAAAACTTCGGCGATTTAGTTTTGATGTAAGATGATCTCAGTGGTCACCGTAGCGAACTGTCGGAACATCTCCATTACACCGCAGTATTGATCGATAGATAATTGTACTGCTTTGTTGATTTTATCTTCTTTTAAGTTACTTCCATAAAAATGATAGGCTACATATACTTTATGATAGTACTTAGGATGCTCATCTGTTAATTCTCCAGTAGCTACCATTTTGAAATCTGCCACTTCAGCCCTCATTTTTTTTAGAAGAGAAACCACATCTAAACCAGAGCATCCAGCGAGTGCAGAAAGCATCATTGCTTTCGGACTCAACCCTGCATTGTCACCTCCATGCTCTGCTGAGGTGTCTATTTGAACCACGTGTCCACTTGGGTTATCAGATTCAAAATGCATATTTTCTTTCCAAACGGTAGTAACGGTATTTGTAGTCATAAATGGATAAAATTCAGAATGTGAAGTTAATTAAATTATTATATTTACTCAAGCATGTTAGCAAAAACCCCTCACATTTTTAAGTGTCTTATCATAAATAGCTTAACCTTGCTTTTTATTCTTTTTTTTCAGTTCCAAACGCAGGCACAGAATACTACACCTCCTACAATAACGGTTACAGGAGATCAAGCGTATTGTCCTACCACTTCAATGCCTATTGTAACGAGTTTTTCAATTTCAGATACTTCTACCGATGGAATTAGTTCATTTTATATACAAATATCTGTTGGATATCAAAACGGAACAGAACGATTAGAGCTTTTAGGAACTCATCCAACTATTCGTGCCGAATGGAATACTACCCAAGGGCAACTCTTATTAACCAACAGCTCGGGGGGGCAAATCGATTTACAAGACTTAGAAGCTGCTGTAGCAAATGTAGTTTTTACTAGTTCAGATACCAGCATTTCAGGGGAGCGTTATTTTTCATTTAATGCCTCTTCTATTAGTTACTTGCCTAGCACAAATCATTATTATGAATATGTTGTTGATGAAGGAATAATTTGGTCGGCTGCAAAAACTGCTGCAGCATCGAGAACCTATTTCGGTCTTCAAGGCTACTTAGCGACCATAACCTCGCAAGAAGAAGCGGTATTAATAGGTGAGCAATCGCCTGGAGCAGGGTGGATAGGCGGAAGTGATGAAGAAACGGAAGGTGTTTGGAAATGGATGACTGGTCCTGAAGCTGGTGTTGTTTTTTGGAATGGAGCAGCTAATGGATTTACAACTACCTATGCAAATTGGAATACCAATGAGCCAAACAATCAAGGAGCAGAAGATTATGCTCACATTACAGATCCTTCAATAGGATTACCGGGTTCATGGAATGATTTACGAATAAATGGTGATACGGATGTGAATAGTCCATATCATCC
>CBFHVY010000075.1:0-10903 GCA_965659555.1 Flavobacteriaceae bacterium | reverse complement strand
CTTTAGTTGCTGCTGTAAAAGCTGCAGGTTTAGTAGACACCTTAAATAGTGATGGACCTTTTACTGTATTTGCACCTACCAACGATGCATTTGCTAAATTACCAGAAGGTACTGTAGCTTCATTATTAAAACCAGAAAACAAAGCTTTATTAACTGCCGTATTAACATACCATGTTGTAGCTGGAAAATTTAATGCTGCTGATGTAGTAAAAGCCATAAAAGCAAATAACGGATCTTTTGTTATTAAGACCGTACAAGGAAATAACCTTACCGCTTCATTACGCGGAGGGAATGTAATACTAACTGATGCAAAGGGGAACACCTCTACAGTTGTTATTGCAGACGTAAAGGCTTCTAATGGAGTTATACACGCAATTGACAGCGTGGTAATTCCTAACTAAGGAAGTTTTGGTTGATTGTTGAGCCGCTATCTAACGATAGCGGTTTTTTTATATCCATTCAGAACGACTATCTCCAATGCGTTGTTTTAGCATACCAATAATTCGTTTATGAATTTCGGAAGTATTGGCCGTATAAGTCACAAATTCCTCTTTAGTAAACTGACCGATAATCATACCAATCATAAGGTTTCTAAACGCTATATCTTTTTGAAAGACACTTTCAATTACAGCCTGTTGAGCTTCAAAGGTAGTACATCGATCTACGAGTTTACGTTTCTTAAGATGATATATAAAAGCCTCTATAAGTAATGGATGTTGCATTTTTAAAATAGGACGTAAGGTCTCATTTTGAAAACCTTCCTCAGCAGCGCTAGGTAAAAAACAATCGATACTAGGGATATGTGGTCTAAGTTCTTTTCTTTGGTCTGCCATTTAATGGTGTAAAAGTGCTTCAAAAGCGACATTAAAATCATATTGCAAATCTTCATGTAGATTTGACACCGCTTTTTTGGCAAGGTTGAATTGAGTTTGAAAAACATTTGCAAGTCGAGGACTCTCAAATATATTAGGTTCAATAGCTTTTAATGCTGCACAATACGCTAACAGAAGTTCCACTTCGGTCTCTTTGTCTTTAGCATATCGGATGTATTTTTTGGTTTGAGTTAAAATACGTCGAGCACTCTTGCGAATGTAGAAATAGTTTTTAGTATTGATTTCTGCAAAAGAGGAATGGATATACTGAATTACAGAAGCTCTGTAGGCTTCTAAATCATGCGCTTCGAACAACAAATACGTTAAAAGCTCTTTGGAGTCTTTCTTAAACTTTGCGAGCTGCAGACATAATTCAATGAGCTCTTGTGGAGATTGCTCTTGGAGGGCATTTTTGAGTTCTTTTACGGTTACTGCTTTCATGAAGCTAGGTACCCTAAAACATTCTTTTCAATACGGTCTAATACCTGACTAGTATCTGCCTTTACAAAAGACTCTCCAGTAATTTGTTCAAAAAGCTCAATATAACGCTCAGAAATTTCAAGGATTTTAGCATCACTCATCTCTGGTATTTGTTGCCCTTCTTTTCCTTGAAAACCATTCTCTATAAGCCATTGACGCACAAACTCTTTCGATAATTGCTTTTGAGCTTCCCCTCTATCTTGCCGTTCCTGATATCCATCGGCATAAAAATAACGTGAAGAATCTGGGGTATGGATTTCATCTATCAATACAATTTTACCCTCAGGAGTTTTTCCAAATTCATATTTAGTATCAACAAGAATTAACCCTCTTTTAGCGGCTATCTCAGAACCTCTCTTAAATAATTTTCGAGTATATTCCTCTAAAACAACATAATCGGCCTCCGATACAATGCCATTAGCTAAAATGGCTTCTCTCGAAATATCTTCATCGTGCGCACCATTGTCTGCTTTGGTAGAAGGAGTAATAATGGGTTCTGGAAACCTGTCATTTTCTTTCATTCCTTCTGGCATAGGTACTCCACATAAGCTGCGTTTACCTACTTTGTATTCTCTAGCTGCATGTCCTGATAAATACCCTCGAATAACCATTTCTACTTTAAAGGGTTCGCATAAATGTCCCACAGCAACATTTTCGTCGGGTGTTGCCAATAACCAATTCGGTACAAGATCTTCAGTATCTTTCATCATTTTCGTAGCAATTTGATTTAAGATTTGTCCTTTGTAAGGAATCTGACGTGGTAAAATTACATCAAATGCAGACAGTCGGTCTGAAGCGATCATAATCAAGGTTTCATTATTGATATTATACACCTCTCTTACCTTTCCTTTGTATACAGCTACTTGATTAGGAAATTGAAAATGGGTTTCATTTATAGTATTCATCATCTCAGGTTTTCGAAGCACAAAAATAGTGTTTCTAATATTTTTACTTGTTTTTTTCTAGGACTTTTATTTGTATAAAATTGTCCTCGATTGGTCTAGCAATACTTACTTTAGCTTCCCTAAACAAAAGAAACAAGCGCTATTCGGTTTCAATACTTTTATAGGCTGTGATAATTTGTTTTACAAGTCGATGTCTAATAACATCTTTATCGTCTAGGTAGACGTGCGCAATCCCTTCAATATCTTTTAAAGCTAACAAGGATTCTTTTAAGCCTGATACTTGTTTTCTGGGTAAATCTATTTGACCTGGGTCTCCTGTGATGATAAATTTTGCATGTCTACCCATACGCGTTAAAAACATTTTCATCTGGTTATGCGTGGTGTTTTGAGCCTCATCTAAAATTACAAAAGCATTGTCGAGTGTTCTTCCTCGCATAAAAGCAAGGGGAGCGATTTGAATAACCCCTTTTTCTAGATGCGACTCTAACTTTTCATGCGGTATCATATCGCGAAGTGCATCGTATAAAGGTTGCATGTAGGGATCTAATTTCTCCTTTAAATCACCAGGCAAAAACCCTAAGTTTTCTCCAGACTCTACCGCAGGACGCGTTAAAATAATTCTTCTCACCTCTTTCTCTTTAAGCGCTTTTACAGCAAGCGCTACGGCTGTATAGGTTTTTCCTGTTCCTGCCGGACCAACAGCAAAAAGCATGTCGTTCTTGTCCATCATCGTAACCATTTTTCGCTGATTTTCAGTCTGAGGTTTAATCAGCTTACCACTCACGCCATGCACTAAAACATCTTTGGTGTTTGTCGTTGTTTTTTCTTCCTTTCCGGTAGAGGTTAAAATACGTTCTATACTATTTTCATCGAGTTTATTATATCGATTGTAATACTTGATAAGCATCTCGAATCGCCTTTCAAACTCATCTAACAATTCGGGCTCCCCAAAAACTCGGAGCTTTGCTCCACGAGCAACAATTTTAATTTTAGGAAAATATCTTTTTAATAAGACTATTGTACTGTTTTGGGCGCCAAAGAAATCACTCGGATTAATTTCTGTAAGCTCTATAATACGTTCGTTCAAATGGACAAAATTAGAATGTTAATTGTTGAATAATTACGTTTTTTAAAACAGAAATATAGCCAATTAATTTTCAGAATTGTTTAGCTTTGTGTGAATTTTTTAAGCAACTTTTACACATTTAATTAACAGCGGTACTCCTGTATGTCTATAATTACACTTACTACAGATTTTGGAACCAAAGACCACTTTGTGGGGGCTGTAAAAGGAGCTATTTATTCTGAGTTACCCGATGCGAAAATTGTTGACATTACGCATCAAATTTCTCCATTTAACATTACAGAAACCGCATACATTCTAAAGAACTCATATAAGAGTTTTCCGAAGGGAACCATTCATATTATTGGTGTAGATTCTGAACTTAGTAAAGACAATAAACACATTGCTTTAGAGATCGATGGGCATTATTTTATTTGTGCCGATAATGGGTTAATCTGCATGATTACGGCCGAAGCAAACCCCTCTAAAATTGTAGAAATTAATATTCACGATCGTATTGAAAGCTCATTCCCTGTTCTTGACGTCTTTGTTCAAGTGGCTTGTTTTATTAGTCGAGGAGGAAATTTAGGGGTGATTGGCAAAGAGATTTCGTCTTTTAAAAATATGACAGAAATTCAACCTAAAATCAATCAGACACAAACGCAAATTATTGGCGGTGTGATTTATATTGATAATTACGGGAATTTGATCACCAATATCAGTGAAAAACTTATCAACGACGTTGCTAAAGGCAGACCTTATGTAATTAGAGCAGCCCGATATACCTTTACAAAAATTGTAAACAAATACAATGAAATTGTCCCCGCAGAAGGTGACCCCAGACATTATGATGGCAATAAGCTAGCCTTATTCAATTCTGCCGGTTTTTTAGAAATTGCCATTTATAGAAGTAACCTTACCACCGTAGGGGGTGCTTCTACCCTTTTAGGATTAGATTACAGAGATTCTATCACCATAGACTTTGAAAACCTCAACTAAATATTATGCTAGTACGTATCGTAAAAATGAGTTTTAAACCCGAAGCCGTTGCTACCTTTCTTACCATGTTTGAAGCAAAAAAAAGTAATATACGAAACAGAAAAGGGTGTAAACTCTTAACCTTATATCGAGACAAACACAATACCGACGTATTTTTTACGTATAGTTATTGGGAGTCTGAAGCAGATTTAGAAGCCTACAGAAACTCTGATTTATTTACAAAGGTTTGGGCAGAAACTAAAATCCACTTTAACGATAAACCCTTAGCGTGGAGTGTAGACACCATAACTTCATTACCTTAAGAAATGATTGCAATCTTTAAAAAAGAAATTAGCTCCTTTTTTGCCTCACCCATTGGCTTTTTAGTTATTGGTCTTTTCTTATTAATTAATGGATTGCTATTGTGGGTTTTTAAAGATGGATTTAATATTCTCAATGCTGGTTTTGCAGACCTCAATTCTTTTTTTTACCTCGCTCCATGGATATTTCTTTTTTTAATACCTGCGCTAACGATGCGTTCTTTCGCCGAAGAAATGAGTTCTGGAACTTTAGAACTCTTACAAACGGCTCCTATTGCACATTACCAAATTGTATTGGGTAAGTTTTTCGGGGTATTGGTCTTAATTTGTATTGCCTTAGCCCCTACCATAATTTATGTATTTAGCATTTATGAGCTCGGAAATCCCCAAGGGAATATAGATTTGGCAAGCACCCTAGGTTCTTATCTTGGTATGCTATGCATTGCCGCCACATATTCTGCTATTGGCATATTTGCCTCAACCCTATCGTCAAATCAGATTGTTGCATTTATGGTTAGTGTAGGCTTATGTTTCTTTCTATTTTATGGTTTTGATGCCTTGGCTGCTACGTTTTCTAATTCGTATACACTGGCACAATTTGGTATTAACGAACACTATAGAAGCATTAGTAAAGGGGTTTTAGATTCTAGAGATCTACTGTACTTTATTAGTGTTATTGGCTTGTTTATTTGGGGTACTTCAAAACGATTTTCGCATGGGTAAACAATTCAAACAGCTTGCTATTGTATTGCTCCTTGTATTCGGACTACACTGGGTTAGTCAATCTATCTATATTAGACTAGATCTTACCCAAAATCAACGGTATACCTTATCTGAACACACTCAAAATCAGCTAGCAAGTTTAGACCAAACACTGCTCATACAAGTGTATTTAGAAGGAGATTTTCCATCTGAGTTTCAACGGCTCCAAATAGAAACACGTCAACTTTTAGAAGAGTTTACAGCGAACACTCCTCAAGTACAGTTTCAGTTTATCAATCCAGATGCAATACGTTCGTCATTAGTTAAAAAAGGTATGATTCCGAGTACACTGACTGTTGAAGAAGATGGTAAAATTTCGGAAGCCATTATTTTTCCATGGGCTGAACTGCACTACGGGTCTAAATCAAAAATTGTTTCCTTATTACCTTCATCACCCTCGCAAAATCAAGAATCACAATTGCAAAATGCAATTGAAGGGTTAGAATATGCTTTTGTTCATACCTTAAGTACATTACTAGAAAAAGAACCTAAAAAAATAGCCGTACTCACGGGTAATGGAATGTTAGAAGACATCTATGTCTTTAGCTTTCTTAAAGCCTTAAGCTCACAGTATAAACTCGCAAAATTCACCTTAGACTCTGTTGAAAATGCACCTATAGCTACGTCTAAAAAACTAAATGCTTTTGATGCCGTAATCATTGCAAAACCAACAATACCCTTTACTGAAAAAGAAAAATTGGTTTTAGACCAGTATGCACTTTCGGGGGGGAATATGTTATGGATGGTAGACCAAGTTCAAGCCGACACAGATAGTTTATTTAATGACGGAAAAATGTTGGCCTATCCGAGAGATTTAAATGTTTCAGACTTATTCTTTTCCTACGGAGTTCGTGTAAACACGAGTTTAGTGCAAGATTTGTATGCCGCAAAAATACCTTTGGCTACTGGAACTATAGGCAATCAAACTCAATTTCAAAGCTTGCCGTGGTTTTACTACCCACTGGTTACGGGTAATCCATACCATCCCATTACTAAAAACGTACTCCCGGTACGTCTTCGATTTGTGAATCAGATTGATACCTTAACAAGCCCTATTGCTAAGATTCCTTTACTATTGAGTTCTCCGTTGAGTCAAAAAACAGGGGTGCCTAAAATCATCTCCCTCCAAAGTATTGCTGAGCAACCCAATGAGGCTAATTACAGGGATGATGTACAATTACTGGGGGTATTATTGGAAGGTAATTTTACTTCGATGTATCGTAATAGAATTAAGCCTTTTGAATACCCTAACTATAGTGCTCAAGGGAAGTCTTCAAAAATAGTGCTCATTGCTGATGGAGATATTGCCAAGAACGACATTCTTAAAGGAGAACCCTACGATTTGGAAACAGACAAATGGACGAAAACACCCTATGGCAACAAATCCTTTCTTTTAAACACCATGGAGTATTTAGTAGGCCGTGAAGCAGAACTAGACCTGAAAAACAAAACGATTCCTATAGCTTTACTCGATAAACAACGGGCTTTTAGAGAACGCACCTATTGGCAATGGTTAAACGTTGTGCTACCACTGCTGGTACTCACTGTATTTGGAGGCTCGTTTTATCTGCTAAGAAAACGAAAACTCTCAAGAAAAATCAGCTAACTATTTATAGTCTAGCTTTATAAGACCTCTTACCGCATCTAGAGTTTTCATGAGTTGCTTTGAAAATGCAAAAGTCATAATATCACTCTCTATTTTTCCGGCGCGTAGCAATGCATTAAAATGGCTGATTTCGTAGGAATACCCATGCGTAGAAACATCAAAATGAAACTCCTCTGTACGTCCATCTTTGGTGATAGAAACCCAAGAAGGTTCATGCCATCTGGTATGTAGCATTAGGGTAACCGTATCGCCATAAAAAATGGCTTGTGTTGGAGTTTGTGCTGTTAATGTACTCTTGAGAATAGCGACTGTATTAGGGTAGTGAAATTGCATGTTGCAATAAGCATCGGCACCATTCTCGAAAAAGTTGGCTTTAGCAGATAGTGTTTGGGGAAGTCCTAAGGTGGTGAGTGCTGCAAAAATCGGATAAATACCAATATCTAATAAGCTACCTCCTCCTAGTGCTTTGTTAAATACTCTAGAGTTTTCATCGAAGGGTGTATAAAAGCCAAAATCGGCTTCTAACCGTGTTATATTTCCAATGGTTCCTTGCTGAAGTTGGTCTAAGACAAATTGATAATGCGGCAAAAAGTAGGTCCACAAGCCTTCCATGAGCAAGCAGTTTTGTGATTTTGAAGCTGCAATCATTTCAGCAACTTCATCGCTAGACATGGCAAAAGGTTTTTCACATAGCACTGCTTTTTTATACGCTAAAGAGCGAAGGGTATGCGCTTTGTGAAATACATGCGGAGTAGCAATATAAATTGCATCCACCTCAGTATTTTGAAGTAGTGCTTCGTATGAGGCATACTGACAGGCTACCTCATAAGTTTCTGCAAACTCTTTGGCTTTTGAAGCACTTCTCGACGCTACAGCATACAGCGATGTATTTGGAACAGTAGCAAGGTCTTGAGCAAACTTATGCGCAATCTTACCCAAGCCTAAAATACCCCATCGAACGGTTGTAGTAGATGTAACTAGTGATTTAGGCATGGCTACGTTTCATTGACGCTTGAAGAACGATAGCAATGCATATTACCAAAGAACACCCTAATAAATTGAGCCATAAATAAGGAAGAATATCTGCAGCAAAAACAATGAAAATAATACACTGCGTAAGTAAGGCTGCAATAAATACAGCATTCCCTTTTACAAACTTAAAAAAGAACGCTAACAAGAATATCCCCAATACATTTCCATAAAACACAGAACCTATGATATTTACCAATTGAATGAGATTGTCGAATAAATCTGCAACACAAGCCACTAAAATGGCGAGGATACCCCATAGAAGTGTAAACCATTTAGAGGCTTTTACATAATGCGTCTCCGATTTAGTGGTCTTCTGATTTCTCTTATAAAGATCTATTGTGGTTGTAGAAGCTAATGCGTTAAGTTCCGATGCTGTTGACGACATTGCTGCTGCTAAAATCACAGCCAATAAGAGACCAATAATTCCTCTCGGTAAATTGTTAAGTATAAAGTGGATAAAGACATAATCTTTGTCATTCGATTCAATCTTCTTATCGATACTTGCATCAACCTTATCAATAATCACTTTTGCCTGGTCTTTAATGGCTTTATCTTGAGTCTGTAATGCTTTAAGCTTTTCGGTCTCCCCTGCTTGAAGACCATCGAATAAAAATGCCTTCTTCTGTTGTTCTATATGTTTATGTTGTGCTTCTAAAGCGGCATACTCTTCAACATACACTGAATTGGAAACCGCAGCTGTGGTGGTTGGATTAAAATTTAAGGGCGAAGGATTAAACTGATAAAATACAAAAACCATTACTCCAACCATAAGAATAAAAAACTGCATAGGCACTTTTAGCAATCCATTAAAAAGCAATCCTAACTGACTTTCTTTTAGCGATTTTCCAGATAAATACCGTTGTACCTGACTTTGGTCGGTTCCAAAATAGGACAACATTAAAAAGGTTCCCCCAAGAACACCTGTCCAAACTGTATACCTATTGTTAAGGTCGAAAGAAAAATCTAATACCTTCATTTTGCCACTCGCTCCTGCAATGTCTAAAGCTTTAGAAAAACTAAGGTCTTTTGGCAAATAATCTATAATCAAATAGAACGCTATGAGCATACCCGAAAAGATAATAACCATTTGCTGTTTCTGAGTTACATTTACGGCTTTGGTTCCTCCAGAAACGGTATAAATAATAACCAAAACCCCAATAATAATATTAAGCTTAAGGAGTCCCCATCCTAATACTGCAGATAAAATAATGGCAGGAGCAAAAATGGTAATCCCCGCCGAGAGTCCTCTTTGAACCAAAAACAATAAAGCCGCTAGGGTACGTGTCTTTTTATCAAATCTACCCTCTAAATATTCATATGCGGTATATACTTTAAGCTTGTAATAAATAGGAATAAACACCAAGCATATGATTACCATGGCAATGGGGAGACCGAAATAAAATTGTACAAAACCCAAACCATCATGATACGCCTGTCCAGGTGTTGATAGAAATGTAATCGCACTGGCTTGTGTGGCCATTACAGAGAGCCCAATAGTCCACCATTTGGTGTCGTTCCCTCCTTTAATATAGTCGGATACATTGTTGTTTTTTCTGGTAACATAGGTGCCATATACGACAATAAACAATAAGGTTGCTGATAATACTAACCAGTCTATATAGTGAAGTTCTTGCATTTTGGCTAGCTTATGTATTGGTTCATAATGATGTAAAACAATAGGATATACACTAGGTTAGCAATCAATACCAAGGTGTATATTTTTTTCCAAGTATATTTTTTCTCCATTATGCGCTTAGTTTTTAAGTTTGGGGGTTGAAGGTACACTCGCCTTTCCTATAGACAACATATTGGCAAATAACTTATACGCTCCAGATACTCCGGCAGGTAGCTCTCTAAAGAAACTCAACCCTGTATAGATATAGTTTCCTTTGCCGTATTTGGCAATTAACAAACTACCATTTTTAGGAGACTCCCCTTTGTCATTCATAGAAATTATAGGGGTGTATTCTGTACTCCACTGATTCGGAAAATATAAGCCCCGTTCTTGGACCCAACCTTTAAAATCGTTTGTAGTTATCTTGTTTGGATAATTCAGCAAAGGGTGCTCTTGAACTAAAATACGAACAGGAGCCTCTTCATTAGTCACTCTGTCTCTAGAGAGCGATAGATCGAAAGGAGCTCCTACATCTACTCCTCTACTTGTATTGTATTGGGTAATCATGGTTCCTCCATTTTTTACATAGTCTAGTAAGGCTGCTTGTTTAAACTTAAGCTCTGGCACCGTGTTGTAAGCTCTAATACCCATAACTATAGCATCGAATTTGGTGAGTTCTTCTGCATTAATTTCAGCAGGATCTAAAACCACCACAGTATACCCGATTTGAGTTAAACTCTCGGGGATAGCATCTCCAGCCCCTTTGATATAACCAATATACTGACCGCTTTTCTGAATGTTTAAGCGTACAATTTTAGCCTCAGCAGGCACTAAAACCGATTGTTTCGGAATGTGATCGTAAGCAATCGTGACTAGTTCTTTGGTGTAGTTTGTGGAACCTAATTGTACCGACGCTGCTAAAACCCCTTCCGAAGCATTCGCCGGTGGGGTTACCGTAAACTCTACGGTTTGTTCATCTCCTTTTAAAGCAATCTGAACTGGAATTTGTTTTGGAAATACTTGCCAACCTTTTGGCACTTTCAAGCGTACAAAGCCTTTAACATCGGTAGCTCCAGCGGTAACAACCACGGGAATAGTTTTGGCCTCTTCAGTAGAGAAAATAAGGACTTTTTCTTTTAGCTTAACACTAGCTTTAGGAAGTATTTCGAAAGGCTCATACAACTCTCCTTTGTCTCCTCGAGCATAGCGATAAACTATAGGTTTAGTAATGTTTAACGTATAGCCCATTAGTTGCAGATGAAAGGTTATT
>CBFHVY010000074.1:0-10921 GCA_965659555.1 Flavobacteriaceae bacterium | reverse complement strand
GCTATTATACCCGGACTTCTTTGTCATGCTGCAGTACTTGTAATACAGGTTGCTGCTACTGACAATTGTAACGCAAACCGCGATAATTGCTTAGTAAATTGTTATACCTAATGTAAAGGCTTAGAAGATGAAAAATATAGCTACAAGCATTAAAGTCATCCCACTGGTGCTGTTCTTTCTGTATATAGTTCTGTATTCAAGAATTCCAGATGCTTTTCAAATACTATTCCTAGCTATTCTATGTATCTTTTCTTTGTTTGTCTACTTTTCTAAAAACAAAGTAGTACAGGAAAGTAGTATTGGAAAACGTACCAAAACCTATATTCTTATTGGCGCAATACTAACCAGTGTAGGACTCCTTTTAGTAAACCTTATCTAAAAGCTGCCTTTACATGCTATAGCAACTCCTTGATTACAAGCAGGGTGTTGCTATAGTTTTAATAAATACAAACACCATCGTATGGTTTTTTTTATAGCTTTGTGATAACCCAATATACCTTAGTGTATGAAATCACTACTAAACACCATAGTTGGTGCTGTAACATTACTCTACCTTTTTTATATTGTAATCGAAAGCTTTCGACTCGTTTTTGGTTGGAGTGATCTTACCGTTAATGAAATGGTGAGTCATTATGCTTTTATTGGTTTCGTTGTGTTCATTATGATGATTGGGTCGCGATACAAAGCGAAAATTACAACCCTAACTCAGCATCTAGAAACGAGTTAAAAAAACACATCATTCTTAAAAAAAGCTAAAGCCTATAATCCGTATGAAGATAATATACACTTGGAGGTCTACCAACTTCGTGAACCAGCTGTTGGCCTATTGCGATTTTATAAAGACGGTGTAGTGCTTGGAAATTATACGAACACTATTCCTAAAATAGCCCTAGCTGATTCTTATGATGTAAAAGGTACCTGGGAACTGAACAAGAACAAGGTTCGAATCTCCCTAGAACAAACGAATAACTTTAATAACACAAGCGTTTCCCCTAAGACGTTTTCGGCAGGCACCTATACGGGCACTGTTAAGGGAGAACATATCAAACTAGGAAAATTTCATTTTTACAAAGCCGATACCTCAACCTTAATTATTACCGCTAGTGACCGTACGTGCAGTGCTCTAAACCGAAAACTACAAAACCACCCTAGTATTATAGATACTTTTGAAGACACCGGTTTTTGGTACACCAACGGCGAAACAGGGCCAGAGTGGTTTACCATACACATAAAAACACTAAGTAAAAATACCACCACAATCGAAAATCTTGTGAGCAGTGCACTGTCTGACTTAAATCTAGAATCTGGAAATCAATACTGGTCGTAATACATATGAGCAACAGAACATCAGTGAGATAAAAAATAAAAGACGTTAAACTTTGTAAACGTATTAGTATGGTCTTTCCTTTTTAGTTATCTTAGATTTCCCTAAAAATCTAGGTAAACCTTAATTTGTTTCTTATTATTTACCCCCACTTTTATGATACAAAACATAGAAAACATAGAGCTTGAATACTTAACCCTAAACGACTATAAAGAGTTAAAACAAGCCATGATTGAAGCCTATCCAACCATGCCAGATGCGTATTGGAAAGAAACGCATATTAAATCCTTAATTCAAAAATTTCCTGAAGGCCAGGTAGTGATTAAAATCAATAATGAATTAGCAGGTTGTGCGCTCTCTATTGTGGTAGATTATAATAGCTTTGACGATCAGCATACCTATGAACAAATCACTGGAAATTACAGTTTTAATACCCATAAGTCTGATGGAGATGTTCTCTACGGAATAGATATTTTTATCAAATCAGAATACCGTGGACTCAGACTGGGAAGACGTTTGTATGATTATAGAAAAGAATTAACAGAAAAATTAAATCTTCGCGGGATTGCTTTTGGAGGCAGAATACCGAACTACCATAAATTTGCCGATAGCCTTTCACCGAAAGAATATATTGAGAAGGTAAAACGAAAAGAAATACACGACCCAGTATTAAACTTTCAGATCTCAAATGACTTCCACCCTACCAAAATAATGAAAGGTTACTTAGCTGGAGATGAAGCATCAAATGAGTTTGCTGTACTACTTGAATGGGACAATATTTATTATGAAAAGAAAAGTAAAAAAGCCGTTACTACTAAGAAAATTATTCGCCTTGGATTAATTCAGTGGCAAATGCGCCTATACAAAGACCTAGAAGAACTCATGCAACAAGCAGAGTATTTTATAGATGCAGTATCGGCCTATAGATCTGACTTTGCCTTATTTCCAGAGTTTTTTAATGCCCCCTTAATGGCCGACAACAATCACTTACCAGAGTCTGAAGCCATTAGAGAACTTGCCAAGTTTACTCCACAAATTGTTCAAAAATTCTCTGAACTAGCCATTACCTATAACATCAACGTAATTACGGGCAGTATGCCAGAAATTAAAGACGAACTTTTATACAATGTTGGTTATTTATGTAGACGTGATGGTACTGTAGAACGCTATGAGAAACTTCACGTAACCCCAGATGAAGCAAAAGTATGGGGTATGCAAGGAGGTACAGAGCTCAAAACATTTGATACCGATTGCGGTAAAATTGGGGTGCTCATTTGTTACGACTCAGAATTCCCTGAACTAAGTAGACTTTTGGCAGATGAGGGTATGGATATCTTATTTATTCCATTCTTAACCGATACCCAAAACGGATACTCTAGAGTGCGTCATTGTGCGCAAGCAAGAGCAATTGAAAACGAATGTTATGTGGCTATTGCTGGTAGTGTAGGTAACTTACCCAAAGTGCATAATATGGATATTCAGTTTGCACAATCTATGGTATTTACTCCATGTGATTTCTCCTTTCCAGCCAATGGAATTAAAGCCGAAGCCACCACTAATACAGAAATGATTTTAATCGCAGATGTTGATATTGATTTATTGCGAGAATTGAATCAGTTTGGAAGTGTACGGAACCTCAAAGATCGAAGAACAGATCTTTTTCAACTCAAAAAAAGGTAGCTTAATGCGGAAAATAGCGTTTTAATATCACGCGATGTGCAGGAATACTTTTATCGTAATGTTCAACTAAGGTTTCTAGCAATTCAGGAGCGGTTTTACCAACCTCTTTTTTGTCGGCATAACGTGCAACATACAGATGATACGCATCTCCATCTTGTTCAAAAATCAAAAAATGAGTTGGGTTAAGTTGTGAATAACAAATAGGATGTCCCGAAAAAACCTGTGACTGATCGTTTACAAACGAAGAAAACTCATAATACTTAAATATAGTTTCCATTAGACCAATTCTGCTGAAAGTCCGAGTTCTAACAGTTTAGAACACTTGGGTTTGAGTTCTTTGTACTCCCCTGTTTTAACGGTACATTTTCCTTTAAAGTGGACAAGATAGGTACATTGTTCTGCTTGCTCTACTGTATGTTCACATACCGAAATAAGACTATCGATAACAAATTCAAACGTGTGCACATCATCATTAAACAACACAATTTCGTGCTGCTTTACCTCTTGTTCTAAAACATCTATGTCTTCTTGTATCTGTTCTTTTGTACTCATATACTGCTAATGTAGTAAGAATTTTTAATTCTTTACATATTTTAATGCAACCCAATTATTGCGCTCTATTGTTTTGTCTAAACGCAAACCAAAGCCTTGAGCTGTTGTATCGATACTAGGGATATCTTCTTTATAAAATCCGCTGAGCAACAAAATACCCCCCTTTTCTAGGCAATGAGCATATTGATGCATGTCTGCCAATAAAATATTCCTATTGATGTTTGCAATAACCATATCGTATTGCTTCCCTACTAACAAGGTTACATCTCCTTCATATACATGAATATTCTTACAAGCATTACGCGCCACATTTTCTAAAGAATTCTCAAAACACCATCGGTCAATATCAATAGCATCTAAGGCTATAGCCCCTCGCATTTCAGCAAATATAGCTAAGATTCCAGTGCCACATCCCATATCTAAAACGCGTTTCCCTTGAACGTCTAACTCCAACAAATGCTGAATCATCATGTGTGTAGTTTCGTGATGTCCGGTTCCAAAACTCATTTTGGGCTCAATCACAATATCGAAGTCTAAATTTGGATTTGGATGAAATGGTGCTCTAATACTCACGGTATCATTAACGGTAATAGCTTCAAAGTTTTTTTCCCATTCTGCATTCCAATTGGTTTGAGCTATTTCTTCAAAAGTATAGTCAATTTGAAATTCTGTTGACGATAATACATAAATATCTTCAAGAATGCTGTCTCGCCAATCTTGCTTTTGAATATATGCCGTGAGGCCCGTTTCGTTTTCTACAAAACTCTCGAAACCAGCTGCGCCTAATTCTGCAATTAAAATTTCGCTAGCAGGCACTAAAGGCGAAATGGTAAACTCGTATGCGATATATAATTGATCCAATTAAATTGCTTTTATAATGGCTATAAAATCTGCTGCGTGTAAGGCAGCTCCACCAATAAGTCCGCCATCTACATCTTCTTTTGAGAATATTTCAGTAGCATTTCCTGGCTTTACACTTCCACCATATAAAATAGATACTTCTGCAGCTACATTTTTGTTGTAGTGTTTTTCAACAAGCTCGCGAACAAAAGCATGCATTTCTTGTGCTTGTTCTGGACTAGCTGTTTCTCCTGTTCCAATAGCCCATACAGGCTCGTAGGCTAATACAACATTATCCCACTCATCTGCATCTAATTGAAATACTACGTTTTTTAATTGTGCTTCTACCACAGCAAAATGCTGATCAGATTTTCGGTCTTCTAACAATTCTCCAAAGCAAAAGATAACTTCTAAGTTGTTTTTTAAGGCTGCTTTTACCTTGCTTAATAAGATAGCATCGTCTTCTCCAAAATAAGCTCTTCGCTCAGAGTGTCCAATAATAACAGATCGTATACCGATACTGTACAACATATCGGCAGAAATTTCACCTGTGTAGGCTCCGCTAGTTTGCTGATGCATATTTTGAGCTGCAACTTCAATTCTCGACTTTTTAGTCTTTTTTAATGCAGAAGTTAAGTTGGTATAAGAGGGTGCTACAAGCACTCGAGTATTTTTTAGTGGTAATTCTTTCACAGAAGCTTTCAATTCTTTTAACAATTCCTTAGTTTCTTGGGCATTGTTATTCATTTTCCAGTTTCCTGCTACAATATTTTTTCTCATGTTACGTGATTTTTAAAGCAACAAAAATACATTATTTTTTTAAGGCCTCTCTAATCTTTGGGTCCCATGATTTTTTTGCTTTAAATAATTGAATTGTACCATCAACATCTACTACTAGATATCTAGGAATCCACCATAAACCTAAAAATTCACCGAGTGGTCCTTTCTTGGCATTAGGCATAAAATAATGGGCTCCTTGTACTGTATACCGTGTTAATCCGCGTTTCCATTTTTGTGGAGATCTATCTAATGATAAAAACACATAGACCGCCTCTGGATATTCTTTTTGTAGGGCTTTAACCTCTGCTAAACCCACAAAGCAATCCTTACACCATGAAGCCCAAACATTAACAACAATTTTCTTCCCTCTATGTTCTTGTAAGACCTCCTCAAAAGAAATAAGACTCCCATCTAAAGTTATTAAAGGTTCTGTAAGTGCTTGTGCTGAAAAGGTTCTTGGTTGCTCAAAAGAACAAGCCGAAAGGAATAGGACTGCTAACAAGAAGGATGTTTTTTTCATAATTCGAAACATGATGTCAAATCACTAGTCTTGTAAACGAATTCTAGGGTCTAACCAACTATACAAAATATCTACCACGCTATTAATTACAATGAATACACCTGCAATAACGAGTACACTTCCCATAATCACTGGTAAATCTAGGGTGTTTAAGGCGTTTACAATTTCCTTTCCTAAGCCGTTCCAATTAAAAATATATTCAACAAAAACTGCCCCTGCCAATAACGATGCAAACCATCCTGAAATTGCAGTAACTACTGGGTTTAATGCATTTTTTAATACGTGTTTGGTTATGATTTGATATTGCGTTAGTCCCTTTGCTTTTGCAGTTCTTACATAATCCTCATCAAGAATTTCTAAAACTGCATTCCGCATTAATTGCACCACCACTGCTAATGGCCTGATACCTAAAACCAACGCCGGCAAAATAAGATTCTTCCATTGAATATAGACTTCTTCCCCAAAATCATCCACTACGTATAAGCTTCCTGTCATTTCTAAACCTGTGTATTCATGTAGTATAAATCCAAAAAACCAAGCAAAAAGAATAGCAGAGAAAAAAGAAGGCACACTCATTCCTATGGTACTAATAACAGAAATTAAACTATCGAACCACGTATCTTTATACAACGCAGAAAATATGCCCAATACAATGCCTAAAACAATGGCTATTAGAATGGCCACTAAGGCTAATATCGCCGTGTTAGGTAAGGTTTCTTTCAGTACATCACTCACTTCTTTTCCGTTTTTTTGAAACGACTGTCGTAAATACGGATACTTTATGACCATGTGTGTATTTCCAAACTGTACTATTGAACTATACGAATACGGTTTACTATTTAAAAAGGTATAATCTACTTCTTGTGTACTGTGAAAAGAAATTGGGGATACATCGTTAAGATAGTAAATGTATTGTGTTGCAATGGGTTGATCGAACCCGTATTTTGCTTTTACAGCAGCCAATTGTTCAGCATCTTCTCTTTGGTCGAGCATCATTTGTGCTGGGTCTCCAGGCAAAACAGTAAACAGAAAAAAAATCACGGTAACCACTCCGAAAAGTGTAAGGACACCATAGCCAATTTTTGTAAGGATAAATCTAAGCATACTAAACAAAGATAGTAGAAAGTCTCAAAAATATGTACCTTTGCTACTCAATTATCCGTTTGTATGACTACCGAACAATTAGTAGCCCAAATTCATCAAAAGAAATCGTTTCTCTGTATTGGTTTAGATACAGCTCTTGATAAAATTCCAACTCATTTACTAGAAGAAGAAGATCCTATTTTTGCTTTTAACAAAGCTATTATAGATGCTACGCATCACTTGTGTGTAGCCTACAAACCCAATACTGCTTTTTTTGAAGCATATGGTGTTCAAGGATGGCAAGCCTTAGAAAAAACAATTCACTATTTAAATCAGCAGTACCCCGAAATTTTTACGATTGCCGATGCAAAACGTGGAGATATTGGCAACACCTCATCTATGTATGCAAAGGCCTTCTTTGAAGACTTAGCCTTCGACAGCGTTACTGTTGCACCTTATATGGGTAAAGATTCTGTAGAACCTTTTTTGGCGTTCGATCAAAAACACACCATACTCCTTGCCCTAACTTCGAATACTGGAGCTTTTGATTTTCAAACTCAACGAGTAAACGGTAAAGAAATGTTTGAAACCGTTCTTCAAACATCTACTACTTGGAAAAATAGTCATCAATTGATGTATGTAATTGGCGCTACAAAAGCAGAATATCTTAAAAAGGTGAGAGCTATAGTTCCAGATAGTTTTTTGTTAGTTCCTGGAGTTGGCGCTCAAGGCGGAAGTTTAAACGATGTTTGTACTTATGGAATGAATGAAAATGTAGGCTTACTCATCAATTCATCTAGAGGAATTATCTACGCATCTCAAAACCCCGACTTTGCTACAGCTGCTGCAAAAAAAGCAAAGGAATTACAGTCGGCTATGGAGTCGATCTTAAATAAAACTAGGAAAAATTAAAAGGGAATTATCTTTGAAGGTATTCTACTTGATTTAATTTCTCTAACACTTTCATCGCTTTAAAAGCAGAAGAATCACTCATAGATTCATCTAAAAACATATAATCGTTTGATCGTTCCATCAACCGTATATATCTTTTTTGGAGGTGTTGTTTGTAAGCCAATAATTGTGTTATGCGTGACATGTGCTAAAATATAAAGCTAAATATAAAATAATTAATTGATTTTCAATGAATTATTTTAACTATTTACAACACTCTCTAAATCTAGTTTTTAAACACCTTATAGGTAAAACTATTTTGGGGTGTTTGCACCCTAATAAGGTATATGCCTTTTGGATAGGTAGAAAAGTCTTTTGAGGTATGAGTACTAGTTAATTCAAAACTATCTAAACGTTGTCCTAAAACTGTAAACACAGTTGCTTTATAACCTACAAAATCTTGTGGTACCTGTAGCGTAATACGTTGGTTTGTAGGGTTTGGATAAACCACAACAGCGTCTTTGGTCAACTCATCTGAAACAGACAACGCGCTTTGTTGGTAGACTCTTACATAATCTATCTCCATTTCGCTTTGTGTAAATGAAGGGTCTATATCCTGTTGTATAGCCACATTTAGAAGTATATATTGATCGGTATCAAAGGGCCAAGTTGTAGTATCTTTTATAGGTGGATTGTAGGTATAATGAATAGTACCATCAACTTTAAACACCATTTTTTCTGCTGTCCACTCTAAAGTATAAATATGAAATTCTGAAGAGGCGTTTTCAATATACCTACCTCCTTTATTAACAGTACCCCCATGACTCGAACGAGTATGCATAGCACTTTGCACATAATCTTGATTGTTCCCCCAATGCTCCATAATATCGATTTCACCACAATCTGGCCATGGAGTTGTTCCATAGCTACTGGTCCAATATCCACCAGGTTCTGTAATATTTTTGCCCAACATCCAAATAGCAGGCCAAGTACCTACACCTGTGGGAAGTTTAGCTCTTAACTCAACCTTTCCGTAGGTAAAGGCAAACTTAGAATTAAGTCTTGCAGAAGTGTATTGCTTTTGTACTCCTTGGTCTATAAATTCTTCTTTTTTTGCTACAATATGAAGACTTCCTCCACTTTCATAACTATTATCTGTTCTATTGGTGTAATGCTGAATTTCATTATTATACCAACTGGTTCCATTTGGGTAACCAACAGGAAGTATCGTTTGATGATGCCAGTTAGCCGTATTGATTGCTCCAGAGCCATTAAACTCATCAGACCACACTAAATTATCAAAATTTACAACCTCAATCGTTCCGTCGTAAGCCACATCATCTATATAGGCTAGCACCTTATCGGTATTGTTTTCGCCATTCACTTGAATGAGCACCCGATTAAAATCGGTTCTAGTTGTGGGGGCTGCTGAAGCTTGATTAAAATTGATAAAGTTGTCGTTCTTAAAATCAAACGTAAGCTCTTGCCATTGATCTAAGACGATATCTTTAATGATCTCTGTTTGTGTGGTCCAAGGTTCGTTAAGCGTATTATTTTGTAGCTTAAGTGACACTTGATTATTCTGAGTCCCTGTTATCCCATTAGAGGGTACATAGATTTTTAAGGTAAAGGTATGGTTTGTAGCTAGGTTGAAATTTGCTTCTACATCAAAACGCACATTAGCATAAGTCCCACCAGTATCGTCATATTGAAGCACATTTTTAGAGGTATTAATCCCCATCTGAAATGGATTATCAAAACCCGTGGTAATCGTACAATCATCTCCAAACCATGAAGAAATAGTTCCCGATCCTTCAAAATCATCTTCAACACGTTGCGCTTGAATAGAGGTTATACATAAAAGAAATAGAAAGATTTGGGGTAGGAGTTTTCTCATCAATAAAAAATTTTATCAAAAATAAGGCTTAGAAAATTAAAATGGAAAGTCTAGAATCATAACCTAAGGAAAGCACTACGTTAAGAGGACCTATTTTTAAAAGTATCGGTCTTTTTATCGTAACCGTAAGGACAATGTTTGCAACCACTTTTACAACAATACCCTCTTTTTAAATGGTATACTTCTGTAAAAACTCGATACCCCGCTTCGTTAAAGTAATAGTCCTCTGTCTCTAGCGGTATTCTTTTTTCAAACATGGAGCAAAAATACGGCTTTATAAAAAACTAGTTTGCTTTGAATGCCGTAAAAATTAATCAGACGGACTTATTTTTGTTGACCTGGAGGGTATGCTCCTAGAATTTCTTTAACTAATAGTTTGATATGAGCTTCTTTCTTTTCTGCCGATAACTTACGTAAAGGAGCAGATCCGATACCTTGCCACACCAAATCATTAGTCGATTTGTCTATTAAGTCTATAAATAACGTTCCTTCTGTATATTGATTTACGTTGGTATTATTGATTCCTCCAAACCACCATGGATTCCAATATCCGAATCCATATCCATAACCTAGTTGGTTATTATTTATATTGATACGCTCTCTTGACTTGGTAAAAAAGCTAATCACGACATCGGGTGAATTTGATTTGGTGAATCCCTTAGCGGTGAGTTCGGACTCAATGGCTCGCATGATTCTTTTTTTATCTAAATCAGAAATATCTGCTTTATCGATGCCAGGCTTATAAAACGCAAAGGTTTTGTAATTCGAAAAAGTGGCTTTAGTATCGTAATCCGATAGTACTTTAATACTAGAACCACAAGAAGTTAATAGCATTAAAGCAAAAATAGCAATACACTGGGGTGCTTTCATAATCTTTAGTTTTTAGTGGTTTAACAACCTATCATCAACTGTATGAGCCAAGGTTACTTTTAGTTTTTTTTCAGCTTTCATAGCGCGATGAATTGCAAAAATAGCTTCTGTATTTCGTGCCCAACTTCGCCTTGCAATTCCGTTGTTTACATCCCAAAATAACATGGATTGAAGTTTCTTACGCGCTGCCTTACTACCATCAAGAAACATGCCAAATCCACCATTAATCACCTCTCCCCATCCTACTCCTCCACCATTGTGAATACTTACCCAAGTTGCTCCTCTAAAACTATCGCCAATCACATTTTGTATGGCCATATCTGCAGTAAATCGAGAACCGTCATAAATATTAGAGGTTTCTCTGTAAGGTGAATCTGTTCCAGAAACATCGTGATGATCTCTACCGAGTATCACCGGACCTAATTCACCAGCTTTAATAGCATCATTAAATGCTGCTGCAATAGCAATTCTACCCGCAGCGTCT
>CBFHVY010000073.1:0-11205 GCA_965659555.1 Flavobacteriaceae bacterium | reverse complement strand
GGCGTCGGCATCGGCTTCAGAAACTACACCATCAAAAGCAACACGTAGTAATGTGCCCTTATGAAGTGAACTTTTCTCAATAAAAAATGGAACCAGATTATTACCTAAGGCAACAAAAACTGATTCCATATTTTGATACAATTCAGGTTCATCTGTATCTAACTTGATAACAACCTCCCCTTTAAAACTGTGCTTTTTAACGATTTTGCCTAAATAAAAACAATCTTCTTTACGCATTTCGTTAGCTTGAGTTTACTCTGCAGTATTCTCTTTAGTTTCTTCTTCAGTAGTTTCTTCTGTAACTGCTTCAACAGCTTCAGTAGCTTCTTCTGTAGCTTCTGCTACAGCCTCAGTTTCTTCAGCAACTTCTTCAACAGTTTCTTCTACTGCAGCAGCTACTCTAGCTTCATTAACCGCTTTTTCAGCTTCTAATGCTTTTGCTTTTGCCTCTGCTTTTGCTTTTGCTAAGTTTTCTTCTTTAGAAGTCACTTTACCCGCTTTTTCTTCTAACCAAGCTTGGAATTTCTCTTCAGCTTGCTCTTCTGTTAAAGCTCCTTTACGAACTCCTCCAGCTAAATGATTTTTTAATAAAGCCCCTTTGTACGATAAGATTGCTTTCGCAGTATCGGTAGGTTGTGCTCCATTTTGTAACCACTTTACGGCACCATAAACATCTAATTCAATAGTTGCTGGATTAGTGTTAGGATTGTACACTCCTAATTTTTCTAAGTATTTACCATCTCTTTTAGCTCTTGCATCTGCTGCAACTACCCAATAAAATGGCTTTCCTTTTTTACCGTGTCTTTGTAATCTAATTTTTACTGACATAATTTTAATTTTTAAGGTTCTCGACCTTGATTATTAATACGCTTACCATCTCGTGATAAGTGGGCGCAAATGTACAAAAATCTTTTATATCAGCTACAAAAACAATACGTTAAATACTTCAACAAAATCAAATATCTTTGAGTTATGAAACGTATGCTCAATATTCCTGTGAAAGGGAAACATCAAAAACCTATCCTTACCGATCTCTTTTTTAGAGAAAACCAACAGAAAAAGCCAGTAGTCATCATTTGTCATGGGTATAAAGGATTTAAAGATTGGGGCGCATTTCACCTTCTCGCTCCTCAAGTTGTTAGTGCAGATCTAGCGTTTGTAAAATTTAATTTTTCACATAACGGAGGTACTGTTGAGCAACCTATAGATTTTCCAGATCTAGAAGCCTTTAGTCAAAATACCTACGAAAAAGAACTCGACGATCTGCAAAGTCTCATCGATTGGTTAAGTCATCAACCCGAACTCCAAGAAGAACTCGATACCAGTACCATTCACTTAATTGGTCATTCACGTGGGGGTGGAATCGCAATCATAAAAGCTGCTGAAGAACAACGAGTACGCACCGTAACCACATGGGCAGGAGTATCAGATTATGGCTCTCGATTTGTAACTGGAAAAGCGCTCGCTGAATGGAAAAAGAACGGCGTAATGTATGTTGAAAACGGACGTACCAAACAGCAGATGCCACACGACTATCAGTTTTATACTTCGTATATGGAAAACCCAGAACGCTTTTCAATTCAAAAAGCAACAGCAAAACTTCGCATTCCACAACTAATTATCCATGGCGATGCAGACCCTTCGGTAGCCCCAAAAGAAGCCGAACAGCTTCATCAATGGAATCCGAAAAGTGAGTTGTATTGGGTTCCGGGGGCAGACCATGTGTTTGGTGCCAAACACCCTTGGACCTCAGAGACACTTCCAGCAGATTTAGAAAAGGTTGTATTAAAAACACTACAATACATTCAGACTGAGCACCAAAGCTAATTGTTAATAAAAGAGCATAAAATCAGCCTAGCTTTTAGACGCTATTTTTATACTTTTATAGACTAAGCCATTCGGTAAAAACATCTGATATGTATTTAATTTTTGACACGGAAACCACTGGACTTCCCAAGAGCTGGAACGCGCCCATTACGGACACGGATAATTGGCCAAGATGCGTTCAGATAGCCTGGCAACTCCACGATGAACTCGGTCAATTAGTAGCTCATGAAGATTTTTTAATTCAACCCGAAGGATATAATATCCCCTTCGATGCAGAACGCATTCATGGCATCTCCACAGCATTAGCCGAAAAAGAAGGAATCCCATTGCGCACAGTCCTAGAAAAGTTTACCGAAGCCTTAGCAAAAGCTAACTTTGTAGTTGGGCAAAATGTAGGGTTTGATGTGAATATTATGGGTTGTGAATTTCACAGGATGGGTATGGCAACCGCCCTAACTACCCTGCCGGTTTTAGATACCTGTACCGAAGATACAGCCAGCTTATGTGAGCTTCCCGGAGGACGTGGGGGGAAGTTTAAACTACCCACACTTACCGAACTCCATGAGTATTTATTTGGCAGTGGATTCAACGAAGCACATAATGCTACCGCAGATGTGGAGGCTACTACGCGTTGTTTTTTAGAACTTATTAGACGAGAACACTATAGCGCCAAAGCACTAAAAGTAAGTCCAGATTATTTTAGTGCTTTTCAAGAAGCCAATCCAGCACCTATAAGTCTCATTGGATTAAAGCACACCAATCTCAAAAAACAAAGCGCCAAACTCAGAAAACTAGCAGAAGAGAGCAAAGAAGAAATCAATACCATTTCTACGGCAAAAGCTCTAGAACGCTTAGAAGATGTAGCATTTTCACATCTGCACAATCACACCCAGTTTTCGGTATTACAGTCTACCATGCAAATCGGCAATTTAGTTGCTCGAACCGCAGAAGATGAGATGCCCGCTGTAGCCCTAACTGATACTGGAAACATGATGGCTGCGTTTCATTTTGTAAGCGCTATTAACCAACACAATAAAGAGGTTGAAGCCAAAAATAACGAAGCTCTAGCTAACGGAGAAACACCAGAGCTTAAGCCTATTAAAGGTATTGTAGGGTGTGAATTGAACGTATGCGAGAATCATCTCGATAAATCTAGAAAAGACAACGGGTATCAAGTAGTCTTTTTAGCCAAAAATAAACGAGGGTATCACAACCTCGCCAAGTTATCGTCTATTGCATTTGTAAAAGGTTTTTACTACGTGCCCAGAGTAGATCGAGAATTGATACGTCAATACAAAGAAGACCTTATTGTACTCACTGGAAACCTCTACGGAGAGGTGCCTAGTAAAATATTAAATGTAGGAGAACACCAAGCGGAAAAAGCGTTGTTGTGGTGGAAAGAAACTTTTGGCGATGACCTTTACATTGAATTGATGCGTCATAACCAACAAGATGAGACCATTGTAAATGAGACCTTACTAAAGTTTTCAAAAAAACATCAAATAAAAGTAGTCGCTACCAACAACACCTTTTACCTCAATAAAGAAGATGCCAATGCACACGATATTTTATTATGTGTAAAAGATGGTGAAAAACAAGCTACGCCAAAAGGGAAAGGTAGAGGGTATCGATATGGCCTACCCAACGATGAATATTATTTTAAGTCATCAGCAGAGATGAAAGCACTCTTTGCCGATATTCCTGAAGCCATTAGCAATATTCAAGAAGTGGTAAACAAGGTAGAGCCGTTTACACTTGCCAGAGAAGTACTACTCCCCGCTTTTGATATTCCAGAAGAATTTAGAGACCCTCTTGATGAAACCGATGGTGGAAAACGAGGCGAAAACAATTACCTAAGACACCTCACTTATGAGGGAGCAAAACTCAGATATTCAGAACTTTCAGACGCTATCAAAGAACGTTTAGATTTTGAACTCGAAGTTATAGCCAATACAGACTATCCTGGATATTTCTTAATTGTACAAGATTTTATTGCCGAAGCTCGAAAAATGGATGTAGCCGTAGGACCCGGAAGAGGATCGGCAGCCGGATCGGCAGTAGCATACTGCTTAAAAATAACCAACATAGACCCCATTCAATACGATCTCCTTTTTGAGCGTTTCTTAAATCCAGAGCGGGTGTCTATGCCCGATATCGATATTGACTTTGACGATGAAGGACGTGGGAGAGTTATGGACTATGTTATTCAGAAGTATGGGGCCAACCAAGTTGCCCAAATTATCACCTATGGTACCATGGCAGCCAAATCGTCTATTCGAGATACGGCCAGAGTGTTAGACCTACCCTTATATGAAGCAGACCGAATTGCTAAGTTGATTCCGAATATTAAGCTGAAAAATATTTTTGGCGACGATCAAAAAAGCAAAGATAAGGTGGCCAGTTTACGCTCCGATGAAAAAGAAATGGTACAAGAGCTGGTCAGCATTTCCGAAGGACATGGCGTTGAGTCTGAAACCATTAATAAAGCCATGGTTCTAGAAGGATCGCTTCGAAATACAGGAATACATGCCTGTGGTGTAATCATTACCCCATCGGACATTACCAATTTTGTTCCTGTAGCCTTGGCTAAGGATTCCGACATGTACGTCACCCAGTTCGACAACTCGGTTGTAGAAAGTGCAGGTCTTTTAAAAATGGATTTCTTAGGGTTAAAAACCTTAACCTTAATAAAGGACACCGTAAAAATTGTAAAGGCACGATTACAAATCGACTTAGATCCAGAGAATTTTCCTTTAGACGATGTAAAAACCTACGAACTCTTCCAAAGAGGCGAAACGGTGGGTATTTTTCAGTACGAATCTGCGGGAATGCAAAAATATATGCGAGAATTAAAGCCTACTGTTTTTGCCGATCTTATTGCCATGAATGCATTGTACAGACCAGGTCCTTTAGAATATATCCCTTCCTTTATTAGACGTAAGCACGGAGACGAAGAAATTGCTTACGACTTACCCGCCATGGAGGAATACCTTGCAGAAACTTATGGTATTACTGTATATCAAGAGCAAGTGATGTTGCTTTCTCAAAAGTTAGCAGACTTTACCAAAGGTGAAGCCGATGTTTTACGAAAAGCCATGGGTAAAAAACAGTTTTCGGTACTCGAGAAAATGAAACCCAAATTCATTGCGCAAGCCAGTGAAAAAGGGCATGATGCCGAAAAATTGGAGAAAATATGGAAAGACTGGGAAGCCTTTGCATCCTACGCCTTTAACAAATCGCACTCTACCTGTTATGCGTGGATTGCGTATCAAACTGCCTATTTAAAAGCCCATTATCCTGCCGAATATATGGCATCGGTACTGTCGAATAACATGAACGATATTAAGCAGGTATCATTCTTTATGGAAGAATGTAAGCGCATGGGACTCGACGTATTAGGACCCGATATCAACGAATCGTATTTAAAATTTTCGGTAAACGCACAAGGGGCAGTCCGTTTTGGCATGGCTGCGGTAAAAGGCGTTGGAGCTGCTGCGGTACGAGCCTTTATTAAAGAACGAAAAGAGAACGGTCCGTTTCAATCGATTTTCGATGTTGCTAAGCGAATTGACCTTCGTGCCGCCAACAAAAAAGCATTCGATAACCTTGTATTCGCTGGTGGATTCGACTCTTTTACAGACACTCACAGAGCTCAGTATTTTGCTTTAGATGAAAAGGGACAGACATTTTTAGAACGTGCTATTCGTTACGGAAATCGCTATCAAGAAAATGAAAACTCCTCTCAGGTTTCACTGTTTGGAGAGAGTTCAGACATTCAATTTCCAGAACCAGAAATTCCAGACTGCGAGCCTTGGGGTACTATGGAGTTGTTGTCTAAAGAGAAAGAAGTAGTGGGTATTTACATTTCTGCACATCCGTTAGACGACTTTAAAAATGAACTACGCTTTTGCAATGCAAGCTTAGCACACTTTAAAGCAGACCTTCGCAAATACATTGGATCTACCCTTGCCTATGCTGGTATTATTACCGAAGTACAACACCGTATTTCGAAATCTGGATCGGGTTGGGCGTCTTTTATTATGGAGGATTATAACGACAATTATGAGTTTAGAATTTTTGGTGAAGAATACTTAAAACACAAACACTTTTTAGTACCAAATTCATTCTTGTTTGTTAAAACGACCATCGTAAAAGGATGGACCAATAAAGAGGGGGTCGAAGGAGATCCTAGATTGCGTTTTGTTGATTTTAAATTGCTGCAAGATGTTATGGAAGACCTTTGTAAAAAGCTTACCATTCAACTACCACTTCATGAGGTTCAACCCGAAAAAATAAAAACCTTAGAAAGGTTATTTTCTGAAAATGCTGGAAAACATGGAGTGCACTTTACCATTTGGGATGCTAAAGAAAAAATGGAGATCAACCTACCTAGTAGAAACACCAAGGTAAAAATTTCAAATGAACTCTTATCGGTCATAGAGCAACAAGCGCTCACCTATAAACTCAATTGAGATGAATTTCTATTATCAGGGTAAAAAACCCTCTTCTTCTTACGATACTGCAAGCGGATGCTTGCTAATCATCGGTTTTGGTGCCATCGTTTTTTTGATAACCCTACTTGAAGACCTCGATGATCTTAAAGACAACTTCTTTCAATTGATTTTAGTAACCATCATGGGGATTTCTGTACTCTATGGATTTTTTAGAAAAAAAGGTACTTTATATACGCATAGAATTACCTGTGAAAAAGACCATATTGGTATCAATAAAATTAAAATACCCATCGAAACACTAAAACTCGATGTATATCTAAATAACACCCAATTTAATCGCTATCATTTCTGGGATAGCAAAGGAATTCTAGCTGTCTATTCCATATACGAAGATGATTTTTTAGATTATTTTAAGTCCACCTTTCCAGACAAAACCAATTATCATTCCATAGAAAGTGCTTCTGGAAGTACTGGAAATTATCGTGTATCGTCTTCTGACAGTACCTTGTATTACGATTTAGAAAGCGGAGGATTCACCATAGTAAAAGGGAAAAGGGAAACCGAAAAAATCATCCCTGAATTCTTTGTCTGCGACCCAAAATATAAACAAGGAAAGCCTTCACTTAAGAGGCTTATAAGGAAGGGATAGTAACGGCTCTAAATATATCTTCTAAGGGTTGTGGAAGGTCTTCTAACCTACTATCGACTTGAATAACACCTTGATGAATAATAATTACACGAGTACAAACAGCTTCTACTTCTTGTAAGATATGGGTAGAAAACAAAATGGTTTTTGTGGTTCCGAGCTCTTTAATTAAAGCCCTAATGCCAACTAGTTGGTTTGGATCTAGTCCTGTAGTAGGTTCGTCTAAAATCAACACTTCTGGATCGTGTAGTATTGCCGCTGCTATTCCTACTCGCTGACGATACCCCTTAGACAACGCTTTGATTTTTTTATGAGCTTCTGGCGTAAGTCCTACCTGTGCAATAACAGCCGCAATCTTGTGTTTAGACACTTGGTATAGCGACGCTCTAAAGGCTAAATATTCTTGCACATACATCTCTTCATACAAGGGGTTATGCTCTGGAAGGTATCCAATATGCTGCTGGGCTTTAATGGGCTGTTCAACTACATTAACATCGTGTACCCATGCAACTCCACTATTGGGCTTAATATAGCCGGTAAGAATCTTCATAAGGGTAGATTTCCCTGCACCATTAGGGCCAAGAAATCCAACCACCTCTCCTTTTTGCAAAGAGAAACTCACCTCATGTAAGGCAGCTTGTTTTTGATAGTATTTTGAAACAGCAGTTACTTTAATAGACATAGCGCAAAAATAATAGAATCCCTTCGATAACGTAGATTCTTTATATAAAGTTTAACGGTATTCTATTAATGTAGGACTAATTTTCGTGTCGTCCGTTTTCCATCGTTTTCAATGCTTAACAGATACACCCCTTTAGACAATGTTTCAAAAGATAGCTCTTCATCGAAACGAAGTCCAACTTGAGTAAAGTTTTTCGAACTCACTTTTCTCCCAGTAAGGTCGTATACATTCAATTGAACAGCAACAGGTGAAAAGGTATCAAAGCTCAAGCGAAAACGTCCGTTCGAAGGATTAGGAAAAAGGTTAAAGCCCTCAAAAGCAACATCTTCAACACTTACCGTTGCTTGTTCTACCACAATGGTATAATCTTCTACTTCGGCATCTTCTCCGTTATCACAAGATCCTGGATCACCACCATACATGGTGGTAATTCTCATAATGGTATTGCCTAAGGTTGCTCCTTCCGGAACGGTAATCGATAAGGGACTTAATAAGGTTGGGACATCAAACACATTGGTTTGATTCCCTAGGTCGTAAATTTCTCCAGAATCTGTAAAAGAACAGTTCTGATTCCAATCGATCCAAGCAAAGGTATGTGTGGTAAAATCACCATCAGTATCTACATTTACAGTTAAACTGTAGCTTTCTTTTTGCTTAACTGTGGTAGAAATAGATACATAGTTGCCATAGCCTGTGGTAGATTTTCCTGAAGCATTATTTATGGTATTAAACTGTACTAAGGTGGTACTCGTATCATAGAAATTATCTCCTCCTTGTTGATCTCCTCTGGAGGTACATACCGTACATGAAGTTGTTTTAAACGAGAACGGCGTAGAATAGTCACCAGTACTACAGCTATTTTTGGGGAGTACTCTCCAATAGTACGTAAAATTTTGCCCTAAGGTATTGCTAAGAGAGAGCTGAGCAGCTGTGGTTTCAAAGCTCTGAACAATGGCTGTAAATGCTTGATCGGTAGCTATTTGAACATCATAAGACTCGGCATTAGCATCTTTTTGCCATACCAGTGTGGTGTTAATCGGTACATTAAGTGCATTATCCTCAGGACTTGTTAATGTAACTGGACTCTGATTGGACGTATAGAGTTGTAAACTGCTCTGAACAGATTGAGTTACCGACGATGAGGTTCCTGTAAAATTAAGAGTATATGTCTGACCGGCCGCACTAGAAAAATTGGAAAGTGTTACGGTTACGGTATCATCGGCACTTAATGATGTTGGACTAAAACTCGCATTAGCCCCTGTGGGTAAACCACTAGCAGAAAGGGTCACTTCTTCTGAAAACCCATTGATAAAATCTACTGCTACTGTGTAGCTTACAGTTCCACCACCAGTGGTACAGATAACTTGCTGACCTGAAGTATCGGAGAGCACAAAGGTACTCGCCGAGGAGGTGATGGCGAAATTGGCATTAGAAACATCGTAAAAAATATTATCAACGGCTTCCACCAATACTCGAGCAGTACTAGTAACTTGATCGGGTACTATAATCGTATGACTCCCATCATTAGGTGTTTTTGCAGCTAATAAAATTGGAAAGGTTTGACCTCCATCTGTAGATAGCTTGATGTTTACTAGTGGGGCATTTACTACTCCTGCATTAGTATTGGCAACATTCCAAGAGACCGTTTGTGAACTTCCCGCGCCCCATGAGACTGAGGTATTAGGGGCTGTAAGCACAAAAGGACCGCTATTGCCATCTTGGGTTACCTTCATATCGTCGATACTATTCTGACCTCCACCAGTAACATTATCTCGAACGGTAAATTTAAAATTATACACTCTGGGGTTGGTTGCATTTACGGCTTCCCAGGTAGAACTCAAAGCTCCACTCAATACCGTACTTAAAGCAGGCATATACCTATTGGGTGATGTGGTTGGAGATATCGAACGAAACGATGGACCACTGTCGTCTACAGTACTGGGTAAAGTATTGCCAGGACCACCTTCATCATTTTGCTCCCAAGCATAGGTAAGGGTTCCATCTCCTGTTGCGGTTCCTCTTAAAACAAAAGGGGTTCCAACGGGTATGGTATAATCATTTCCTGCATTGGCTACAGGTGTTGTTTGATTGAGGGGGGTTTCTATATCGCAGGTCCTTGTGGCCACATGGGCTGTCATTTGTTGTATGCTAAAAAAATGGAAATAGCCATCAACCTCGTCTTGTACATCGGTAGCGGCCCCTGTTATTCCAGCGTAACTCATAATGGTAGAACCACTACCGGGCTCTAAATTCGCCCCAGTCCCTTCATTAAAATGGGTAAACGTATGGTTGGCTCCAAATTGATGTCCAATTTCATGAGACACATAATCAAGATCAAAATAATCTCCTTCTGGGTTTTCTAAAGAAGTATATCCACTCCCCTTAAGACCATCAACACAAATACATCCGATACATCCAGCATTTCCACCACTGCCTCCTTGACCGAATAAATGACCAATATCATAATTGGCTTCACCAATAACGTTAGTTAACGTAGATTGAAGTTGTGAGTTTAAATCTCCTGAATAAGGGTCGGTATCAGGATCAAGGTAGATAACATCTTCTACGTTATCTATGAGTACCATTCGCGTGGCTACTTCGTTTTCAAACACACCATTAACCCGAGCCATGGTAGCATTGTATTTAGAGAGCACTGCAGCTTTTGTTCCTCCTGCCCAAGTACCATATTCTCCAGTACAAGAGAGTGCTAAACGAAAGGTGTGTAACTTTCCATCATTAGCGTCACGCCTAGTGAGTGCTGTTGTATTTTTAAGACTCTCATGAATGGCATCCTCTGTTTGACAATCAAAAGCAGTCTTAACCGCATTGGTTCTTTTGTACACAACATAGGTTTGCTTACTAAGGTCTAAAGCTTCTATAAATACACGTTTTTCGCCGGGTACTTGCATCATACTACTTAAGCCATCGTCTGGGGATATACTTAATCGTACGGTAAGTGCCGGGTTGTCTTTTCCAATACCGATATACGATCTAATTTGTGGGTATTTTTGTTGAAGACTCGGCATCATATTAGACGATTCTTCAATATAAAAGCGATGGAATAAACCTGCTGCATCGGGGAGTTGAATTTCTACGTGTTGTGTTTTAGAACGTCTTCCAAAACGCGATGGGGCTTTGGTTAATTGTTCCCTAAATTGAGCAAAAGACAATACCATAGTTTTAGCGTCTTCTGGATACAGTTGATTCGTGATTTGTTTTGCTATGCTAGTGGTTCTTTTCGAAACTTTCCAAAAGGTGGTGTTGTTTTGACTAGATAACGACAATGAACCCATCATAGAAAAGACTGCGATAAAAAGAATATTCTTTTTAAGTGAAAGGATTGACAACATACTGGCTAAAAGGTATATAGGGTTTAGTCTCAAATATACTTAAATATTTATCTTTGTAAACTATCTATGAATAAAATAATTGAACTTCAAGAGCTTGGTTTAAGAGATTATAAAGAGGTTTGGGACTACCAAACCGAACTCTTAGAGAAGACGATTGCCATTAAAAGAAAAAACAGAAAGGATGACGAACTCACCCCTACTGAAAACTATTTTCTCTTTGTGGAGCACCCTCATGTATATACCCTA
>CBFHVY010000072.1:0-11247 GCA_965659555.1 Flavobacteriaceae bacterium | reverse complement strand
AATAATTAGGTAATTTGCTGTATGTAATTTAAACGACGATTTGGTAGACAACGTGCTAAAAAACCTCAAAAGGGACTACTGCTTATTGGCTTACTCATCTTAGTATTATACTTATGGTACCATGCAGAGTCGCTGATGGAGCGTTTGTTTGGGTAGTTATTTTTTAAAAATCCGCCCTTTCCATGTGTAGCTTGAAAACGGAATTAGAACGGCTGTTACTATAGCATAGATAGGATATACTACACTACTAGCGATTATATACAACACACGATATTTAGGTGGATCAAAAAATTGAAAAGCACTAAGGAAAAAGAGGAAGTCAACACCTAGTTTTGTGCCCAACACGATGCCTAGATGTTGAAGATTTTCAGTGTCTAGAATCGAACTAACGATTCCAACCAACACCACCATATTCATGAGCACCACCAAAAGACCAAGACCTTTTGAAAGCATACTGTTGCTAGCTCCTGTTTTACCTGCCCATCGAATACTTTGTTGTATAAACCCACTCCATGTTGCTACCGGAAAGGTAGTAACAATGGCGTTTTTGTTTTTTAGATATTGTACGGATTTGGGATAGGTTTGCTGAAACTTTTCAAATAAAAACACATCGTCACCACTGGTAATATGCGTATTTCCTGAATAGCCATTTAGGGTTAAAAAGTCTTCTTTTAAGTAAGCAAGGTTTGCACCATTACTCATAATCGGACGATGAAATCCGAATAAACCCATGTTAGTTGCTTGTAAACTTATAAAATGCAGGTGTTGAAAGCTTGCTAAAAATGTATTGGATGGACTATAATTTACAGGGCCTACAATCATTCTAGGTTGTTGTTCTTCAATACAACTCGCAAGGCTTTTTAACCACAGTTTAGGAACCCTACAATCGGCATCGGTGGAGAGTATCCATGTAAACGAAGCCTTTGCTACTCCTAAGGTAATGGCCTGTTTTTTGGGAGAACCTTCGTGTTGTGTATTTTGAAAAACAGCATAGCGAATTCCCGAATTTCGAAGGTGTTGATGAATGATATCTACAGTTTTGTCGGAAGAAAAATCATCGATAAACAAGAGCTCAAAGAGGTGTTGCTTATAGTCTAATTGTAAACAACTTTCCAATAGGGCAACTATGCGAAATGCCTCATCTCTACATGGAATAATAATAGAAAAACCGACGGGGTCTAGCGGTTCTTGGTAGTGGTACTTTTTTACACGTCGCATTCCAACCATGAGTAAACTTATGGTGATGGTGTATAGTCCTAAAATACCAAGCCAAATCATGTACACTGCTTTGGCGTAAAGGTACTAACGAAATACATTCCAAAAATAGCAGGAAGCATAAAATTCAATACCCACATTACAGTCATAGTACTTAAAGCAAGTACCGGGGGAACCGAAAATAGCGCTAAGACCAGTACTGCAACACTTCCTTTTAAAAGGATATCTAAAGCACTTAAAAACGGAACTACAGAAGCGATAAGATAGATGCTGAAGATGGCAGCTATTGTATTGGCATAACCTATGTGTACTCCCAATAGTACAAGAATATAGTAGCATTGGTGAGAAAAAATAAGATATCGTAATACCGAGTACAGCGCCACTTTTTTATGGATTAACGTAGGTACAGTATTTAGGTAGTTTAAAACATTACGTCGAACTTTTTGCAAAGAAATACGAAAGCGGTAGCCAAACAACAGCAGGCCTAATATACCAAGTACGAGTATCCAAAGGGTGTTTTTTGAAGGTATTTCAAGAGGGAGTATGCGCCATGCTTGAATTCCAAATACACCGACGATTCCGAATAATAGGGTGACAAGTAGTTGATAGCCATTTCCAATGGCGTTTAGGGCTAAAATCTCTTTTCTGTTATTTGGATGAAAATAGATTGCTTTAGCTGGATATTCCCCTAAGCGATTTGGTGTAAGTAACGAACTAGTAAGCGAAGCTAAGGATTGTTGAAGCGCTGTATAAAATGAAATAGAGGCGACTTTTTGAGCCAAAGTTTGCCATTTCTTAATTTCAAAAAAACCAATTAAAAAGACTTAAAATGAGTATAAAAAATGTGTTTTTATACCAAAAAATATCTTTTTTAGTCCAAAATATAGAAATTTGCTCCAGTTGTGTTTTCGGAATTTCACTTACTTTTTGATAGATAAACACCATACTCAGAATAACTATAAAAACTTTAAGGACTAGCCATAAGAATTGTTTAGCTTTGTAAGAGAGAGTCTGGTACATAGTTACAAATAACGATAAAATTTGAGCGCAGAAAAAATCATTTTAGGAATTGACCCTGGAACAACGATTATGGGATTTGGTCTCATTAAAGTAGTGGGGAAACAGATGGAATTTATACAGCTCAATGAACTACACCTTCAAAAGTATGATGATCATTACCTAAAGTTAAAATTAATTTTCGAAAGAACGGTTGCGCTAATCGATACCTATCATCCAGATGAAATTGCTATTGAAGCTCCTTTCTTTGGAAAAAATGTACAATCGATGTTAAAGTTAGGAAGAGCGCAAGGGGTGGCTATGGCGGCTGGATTGTCTAGAGAAGTACCCATTACAGAATACTCTCCCAAAAAAATTAAAATGGCCATTACCGGAAATGGTAATGCCAGTAAAGAACAAGTTGCTAAAATGCTTCAGAGCTTGTTAGGTATTAAAACCCTGCCCAAAAATCTTGATGCTACAGATGGATTGGCTGCAGCAGTGTGTCATTTTTACAATGAAGGCAAACCAACTTCCTCAAAATCGTACACCGGTTGGGCGTCTTTTGTAAAACAGAACCCAAAGAAAATTACCGACTCGTAAACGTATCTCATGTCTGGAATTTATATACATATTCCTTTTTGCAAGCAAGCGTGCTTTTATTGTGATTTCCACTTTTCAACCTCATTACAAAAGAAAGATGCTATGTTGGCTGCCCTTCAGCAAGAACTAGTATTACGAAAAAATGAGGCAAAAGGGCGCACTATAGAAACCATCTATTTTGGTGGAGGTACCCCCAGTCTTCTTAGTGCTGCAGAGCTTTTACAACTCATACAAACAGTAGCAAAGCATTATACCCTTAGCGATACTCCTGAGATTACCTTAGAGGCTAACCCCGATGATCTAGATGCCACGACCATTGAGCAACTCGCAGCGAGTCCAGTGAATAGATTGAGTATAGGGATTCAATCTTTTTTTGAGGAAGACCTCAAACTCATGAATAGGGCTCATAATGCAGAACAAGCCAAAGAGAGCTTGGCTCTAGCTCGGCAGTATTTCGACAATATTTCGGTTGATTTAATTTATGGGATTCCAGGACAATCTAATGAGCGATGGCTCGAGAATGTTACTACTGCACTATCGTATGAGGTACCACATATATCTAGCTATGCGTTAACGGTAGAGCCTAAAACTGCTTTAGCCTCATTTATAGAAAAAGGGATTGTGGAAGATGTTAATGATGAACAGGCACAAGCGCAGTTTATGCTATTGCTCAACACCCTAGAAGAACAAGGATTTATTCATTATGAATTGTCAAACTTTGGAAAAGAAGGATTTTTTAGCAAGAACAATTCATCGTATTGGTTAGGGAAACCCTATATTGGTATTGGACCCTCAGCGCATTCTTTTGATGGCGTTTCTCGAGGTTGGAATGTGTCAAATAATGCACTATATATAAAGGCTCTAACCAAGCAAGAATTGCCCATAAGTGTAGAAAAACTGACTGTAACCGATCGCTATAACGAGGCGGTAATGACGGGTTTGCGAACCGTATGGGGAGTATCTTTAACAACAGTTGAAGAACGTTTTGGAGTGCACTATAAAAAATACCTGATGCAACAAGCCGATAAATACATTGTCGAACATTTATTGTATCTTGATGCGGACCTTTTAAAAACAACGAAAAAGGGAAAATTTTTAGCAGACGGAATTGCTGCAGACTTATTTAAACTCAATATCGCGTGATTGCAACCATTAAGCACAACAGTAGAAACTATACCATAGATTTAAAAAAACCTTTAGACCTATCTATAGCCATAGATATGAATAAAAAGGAAAACGTCAATGCCTGGTATGTGGGGCCACCAAGTATTACACCATTCACCTCTGGGAACTTTGTTGCCGCAGTGTCAGAAGGGGCCGATATTAATTTTAACGATATTAAATTTAATCCCCATGCCCATATTACTCATACCGAGTGTGTAGGACATATTACCCAAAAAGTCCATTCGGTAAATGCTAACTTGCATCAATTCTTTTTTTTAGCAGAGGTAGTTACCATTGCTCCCGAACTCGAAGGGGAAGACTTTGTGATTTCTAAAAAGCAATTGCAATATGTCTTAGGAAATAAAAAAAGAGAAGCTCTAGTAATTCGAACACTACCCAATCTTTCAGAGAAAAAAAGCAAGCAATATTCACACAGTAATCCGCCCTATCTTTCAGAAGAAGCAGCGCTATTTCTGAGTCAAAAAGGGATTGAACACTTGCTGGTTGATTTGCCATCGGTAGACAAAGAAAAAGACGAGGGTGCACTTGCAGCACATCATGCTTTTTGGAATACCTCGGGCAAGATAAGAATGCAAGCGACCATTACAGAATTTATTTATGTGCCCAATGCCATTAAAGATGGCACCTACTTTTTAAACTTGATGATTGCCCCTTTTGAAAATGATGCAAGTCCGAGTAAGCCTGTGTTATATGCTATAGAGCCTTAATCACAATTGCGTGTATGAAATTAAAAAGAAAACATATCCTAGGAATGATAGGATTACTACTTTGTGTAGGGATCTATAGTATCAGTTATTCGGATATTCCCTTAGAGGAACTCCATGCAAAATACACCACTCAGGAGTCGAAGTTTATGGCTATTAATGGCATGAATGTTCACTATAAAGATGAGGGAGAAGGGCCCGTTATTGTTTTGATTCACGGAACGGCAGCCTCGCTCCATACTTGGGATGCATGGGCAGCGGTACTTCAAAAGACCCATAGAGTGATTAGAATGGATATTCCTGCTTTTGGACTTACAGGGCCACATCCAACAGGAGATTACAGCATTGATAGTTATGTATCTTTTTTAGCTACTTTTTTTGAAGCCTTATCCCTTAAAAAGGTACTCTTAATAGGAAACTCGCTCGGAGGGAATATCGCTTGGCAGTTTACTGCCAAGTATCCAGCTCAGGTAGATCGATTGGTCTTAGTAGATGCTAGTGGATTACCTACCGGAAAAGCACAACCTTGGATTTTTTCAATGGCAAGAACTCCTGTGATTAATCGTCTTTTTTTACGAATTACACCAAAAGTAATCGTCAAACAAAACTTAACCCAAGTTTATGAAGACGATAGCTTGATTACACCAGCACTTGTAGAGCGATATCATGAGCTTGCGCTACGTCCTGGAAATCGACAAGCGTTTATAGACCGAGCGAAATATGGATTTCACAACAATCTACAAGAAAGTGTAGCTCAGCTCAAAACCATTTCACAGCCGACCTTAATTATTTGGGGAGAAAACGATACCTGGATTCCGCTTAAAAACGGTAAAACTTTCGATAGTATTTTGCCCAACAGTACATTAAAAGTACTCTCAAAAACCGGGCATGTACCAATGGAAGAACGTCCAGAAGAAAGTCTTCAACTTGTAATGGACTTTATCAACCCAACAGCAGTGCCAATACCTTCTGAAGATGGAAACTAAATATGTAGTACACGGTAACCTTGTAGATATTCGAAATCGGAGAATTTATCCGGCAGAGGTTGTTATTAAAAATGGACGAATTGCTGCCATTACCCCACTAGCTCATGCAGTTGATTATTATCTGATGCCAGGGTTTATAGACGCTCATATTCACATAGAAAGCGCTATGCTGGTTCCTTCAGAATTCTCAAAAGTAGCAGTAACACACGGAACAGTAGCTACTGTTTCAGACCCACATGAAATAGCCAATGTATTAGGTGTTGAAGGGGTGCGTTTTATGATTGCAAATGGAAAAAAAGTCCCTTTTAAGTTTCATTTCGGAGCACCTTCATGTGTGCCGGCTACCGCGTTTGAAACCGCTGGAGCTGTTATAAACGCTCAAGACATTAAAACTCTTTTAGCAGATCCAGACATTTATTATTTGGCAGAAATGATGAACTATCCTGGCGTACTCTTTAACGATCCTGAAGTGCATCAGAAAATTGAACATGCCAAAGCGATGGGTAAACCAGTTGACGGACATGCACCGGGTCTAAGAGGAGATGATTTAAGCACTTATATTGCCGCAGGTATTGATACAGATCATGAATGTTTTAGCTACGAAGAAGGCTTAGAGAAACTGCAAAAAGGAATGAAGGTAATTATTAGAGAGGGGAGTGCAGCCAAAAATTTTGAGGCGCTTGTAGCCCTTATTCCAAAGTACTTTGAACAGATGATGTTTTGTTCGGATGATAAACACCCAGATGATTTATTGCTAGGGCACATCAACCAATTATGTGCTAGGGCTGTAGCCAAAGGTATAGACGTGTTTCAGGTCTTGCAAATGGCTTGTATAAACCCTATTGAGCACTATCGAATGGGGGTAGGGCAGTTACGTGTAGGTGACCCTGCAGATTTTATTTGTGTAGAGAACCTGCAACATTTCAACGTACGAGACACTTATATTGATGGAGTCTTAGTAGCAAGCTCTGGGAAGAGCCATATACCAAGTGTGCCATTTGAAATTTTAAATGCTTTTGATACCCAGCCCAAGCAAGTTTCAGATTTTGAATACCATTCTGCCTCAGATCATATTCAAGTGATTCATGCTATTGATGGCGCTTTAGTAACAGAAGCTTTAGTTCGACCTTCAACACTAGATGAGGGAAATTTAGTTTCTAATATAGAGACAGATGTATTAAAAATGACGGTAGTAAATCGCTATCAAAATACACCACCAGCCATTGCTTTTATGCATGGTTTTGGTCTTCGAGATGGTGCTATTGCCAGTTCAGTAGGGCACGATTCTCACAATATTATTGCTGTGGGCGTTACCGATGCGCTTATTTGTAAAGCCGTAAATACGCTAATCGCACACAAAGGAGGGATTTGTGTAGTTACCCCTCAAGAAGTACATCGCTTACCCTTGCCAGTTGCCGGTATTATGAGTGCTGAATCGGCAGAAGAGGTTGGAGCAGCCTATGGAAAGTTAGATGCTGCAGCAAAATCTTTAGGGTCTTCATTAACGGCCCCTTTTATGACACTTTCATTTATGGCGTTATTGGTTATTCCTTCTTTGAAGCTAAGTGATAAAGGTTTGTTCGACGGAACGCAATTTCGATTTACTTCGGTAGAAGTCAAGTAATTATTGAATACATAACAGAACTTACATATTTTTGCGGTTTGTGTAATAAACCCTTCTGATTATTATGGGTTTTATACTATAATTTCCTTTTTACTTCAATACATTTATCCATTCAAATGGAGTTTATGAAGTATCCTAAAAAGGTAGTTATTGGCGATATTACCGTTAGAGACGGTTATCAACATGAAGAAAAATTCATCCCTACATCTGCAAAGCTTTGGATGTTAGAAGAGCTGTTACTGGCTGGGTTTAAGCATATCGAAGTCACTAATTTTGGAAACCCAAAGGGAATGCCTCAGTTTGCTGATGCAGATCAATTGTTTAAACGTATTCGCTCGTCTAAAAAGGTTGCTCATTTACTCGATGAGGCAATGCTAACCGCAATTACCATTCGAGAAAAGTCTGTAGAAAGAGCGATTCAAGCCAAGTTGGAAGGGTATGGGCCCGATAGGATTTTATTAATGGTCTCGACAAGTGAGTCGCATCATCGAAAAAACTCAGGTTTATCGTTAAATGAATACTGGAAAATGGCTGAAGCACAAATCAAGTTAGCGCATGCAGCCGGGATTAAGGTCAATGGAACGGTAAGTACCATTTGGGGTTGCCCAATAGAAGGTCCAACCGATTTAAACAAAGCGATTGAATTTACCCAACGATGGTTTGATATTGGAGCAGACGATGTTGAGCATGCCGATCACGATGGTTCTGCTTCTCCAGATCGTGTGTATGAGTATTATAGCCAACTACAGGCTACCGTGGGAATGACAGAAAAACAAATTGTTCACTTTCATACCACCCGAGGATGGGGCTTGGCCAATGTGTTAGCAGCGCTACAAGCAGGCATGACGCATTTTGAAGCTACAATGGGTGGTATAGGTGGTCAGCCGGCAAACTTTGTAGATGGTGTACCTGTGGCTGGCACAGGATCGTACTATTATAAAGATCCTAATTTGGTAGGCTTAGTATCTACAGAAGACTTGGTCGTTATGCTCGATGAAATGGGAATAGAAACCAACCTAGACATCGACAAGATTCTAGAAATCGGTACCATGAACGAGCGTATTGTGGGCAGGCGTTTACGATCGGAAGCCATCAAAAATGGTCGAATTCCTAAATCACTTACAGGAAGATAATTCTTTGTATCATTGTAGTCTAAAACAATCCATTTATGGCCTTATTAGACGAACTCCAACAACGTAGTGGACAACAGTGCGAACTTTGCGCTGGAAGTATAGACTTACAGGTGTATGAAGTGCCTCCAATTGGGGTTGGTGGTGTAGACGGAAGTCTCTTAGTTTGTGAAACTTGCAGTACTCAAATTCAAGACCCAGAGCAGACCGATCCTAATCATTGGCGTTGTTTAAATGAAAGTATGTGGAGTGAATATCGAGCTGTTAAAGTAGTGGCTTGGCGAATGTTGTCGCGTCTTAAAAATGAAGGCTGGCCAAAAGATCTTTTAGACATGTTGTATTTAGAAGATGACGATCTTCGTTTTGCCAAAGCTACCGGAGAAGGGTTAGACGAAAGCGAACGTATTATTCATAGAGATAGTAATGGTGCTATTTTAGCCGCAGGCGATAGCGTGGTACTCATAAAAGACCTCAAGGTAAAAGGGTCAAGTATGGTAGCTAAACAGGGAACTGCCGTCAGGAGAATTTCATTAGACCCAAATAATGCTAGTTATATTGAGGGTAAAGTGGGCGGTCAAACCATT
Organism: Flavobacteriaceae bacterium; assembly: GCA_965659555.1. Taxonomy (GTDB): domain Bacteria; phylum Bacteroidota; class Bacteroidia; order Flavobacteriales; family Flavobacteriaceae; genus Polaribacter. The sequence continues at coordinate 2,220 of CBFHVY010000072.1, read as the reverse complement.
GTTATTATTTCAGATTATGTAAAGAAGCTATAACAATTGTTGTTGCTTTTTAAAAAAGGCATCAGCTTGTGCTTGTAATAAGGCGCTACCTTTAGATCTTTTATAGTCGTACACTTCTTGATCTTCTTGTAAATCTGTATACACCTTACGGTTGATATTTATATCTGCTTGAAGCATTTCTTTACGTTGTTGTACCTGCTGTTCTACCCATGTTTTTACTGCTGTTTCTTCGTCTTCAAGTTTAAAATCGTAAGGCCCTTTTGAAGCCACCAGTTTCGCAAAAATTGGAGAGGTCTCAATGGCTAAAAATAATAAGAAGATAAAAAACGAGGGTAACCAAGGTAAACGATCAATGTCTTCTGTTACATTTTGTCGCATTTTAGGATCTTCTTCAAGCTCTTTAACTTTAATCACTTCGCCTCTAGGCAGCTCTACAATCTCAATTACTTTTGGAGTATCAACCTCTTCAATTTCTTCAACAATAATGGTTTTTCCTTTTTTTGATTTTGGGCTAAGTTCTCGTACTTTAATGTTTGCTTTTTTGGCAACTTTAGGTCCTTTTGCTGGTTTGGTTTCTTTAACCCTTTTTAGTGGAGGCGGTGGAGGTGGAATTAATGTATATACATTTTTTACCGACTTTTGCTGTGCTACAGACATTCGGTCGTATAGATAACGCAGTCTTTTTACCTCTTTGAATGTAAAAAGTTGTTCTTTTTCTGCTTTAGCAATGATTCCTTTATACTCTTTGAGTTCGGCATCAGTAATTGGTTTGTCTACGACTACTTCAATAATTTCAGTGTTCTTTTTGCGTTGTGCTTCAACACGTGTTGCAAATACAAATACTAGTACTGCAAGGAGGGGTACTAATGCAATTTTTTTAATCCATTGGGTTTTGGTTGAATAGGTTGTTTTCATCATTTTTAGTCTTTTTTTTGTGAGTGAATAATTCAAATTACTGGCCAAGTAATAGGTGTTGTTCCAAGCTGCTTTATCTAGCAGTAAATATTGATATCTCGGAATATCATGATGCGATGTAACGACGTGTTCATCAGCTAGAAATTCATGATTAAGTTGTATCGCTTTTTTAAGTAAAAACATAAAGGGATTTATCCATAACAAAGCCTTTATTAGTTCTATACTTAAAATATCGAGGGTATGTTTTTGAAGTACATGAGCTAATTCATGTGTGAGTAATTCTTCTTCTATAGTTTGATGTTCATATGCTTCTTTATGTATAAAAATGTAGTTTAAGAAGGTATGTGGTAAGATGGATTCTTCAACTAAAACTAAGGTTGCATTTGTAGTCTTAATATGTGTTGATCGTTTTATTTTTAAGCTAATGTCTACAATGTTTTTACAGAAGCGAATTAAAAACAAACTTGTTATGGCTATATATCCATATAAAAATACCTTAGACCATTGAAAGGTAGCTTCTGTTGTTGTTATGGTAGTAATTGATATGGGGGCTTCAAATGCTGAACTTGTTTCTGGTTGAATATACAAGATGTAATGGGGTACAAGCAAGGAAAAAAGCACACTTCCAAGTAGGTAAAAGCGATTAAAATGATGCATTTTTTCACGCTCTAAAAACAGGTAATATACGGCCAATAAGAGGGCAAGACAGGTTGAGAATTTTAGTATATACAAGCTCATTTTTCGTTGTCTTTTAGTTGTTGGTCAATAATTTTTTTAAGGTCTTCTAACTCCTTTTTAGATAAATTTGTTTCCGATGTAAAGAATGAAGCGAACTGTGTGGCAGAGTTGTTAAAAAACGTTTTAATCAACCCATTTATATGTTTAGAAAAATAGTCACTCTTTTTTACTAAAGGATAGTACTCTCTAGATTTACCCATAAGTGTATAGTCAATAAAGCCTTTATCTATCATTCGTTTTAAAAGGGTGGCTACAGTAGTTGTTGCGGGCTTAGGGTCTGGAAAATCGTTTAAAAGGTCTTTTAAAAACGCGCGATTTCGCTTCCATATATATTGCATTACTTGTTCTTCGGTCTTCGATAATTCCATTGGAGTTGCTATTAATGTTCTACAAATATAGAATAAAATATTTATACTCTACATTTGTAGAGTTAAAAAATGTTAAGACTACACATTTCATTGGCTATATTTGAACACCAAATACTAGACCAATGTTAAAAAGAGTATATACTTTAGTTCTTCTCCTTCTTTTTGTTTCCTGTTCAAAATCGCTTTACAAAGAGAAGTG
>CBFHVY010000071.1:0-11369 GCA_965659555.1 Flavobacteriaceae bacterium | reverse complement strand
AGGCCTTCGACTCATGAAAAAAATCTTTATTGAAGATCAAATCGCTCCCGAAAAATTAGACACCCTATTCATGTATACCTTTGTGTCTATGCTGATTGGAATGCGATTGGGTGATGTATTTTTTTACAGTTGGGATTACTATCAAAATCATCTTTTAGAAATTATTTTACCTTTTAGAGAAGACCCTAACGGAACTGCGCTATTTGGTTTGGTAAAAGGATGGAGATTCTCTGGTTTTACTGGCTTTGCCAGTCATGGTGCTGCCATATCAATAATAGGGGCCATGTATTTTTATGCAAAAAAACATTTACAAAAGCCTTGGTTGTTCATCTTAGACCGATTGGCAATTATGGTCGCTTTAGCGGGGTTCTTTATTAGATTGGGTAACTTTTTTAATTCTGAAATCTATGGAAAAGCTACAAATGCCTCCTTTGGCGTAATCTTTAAAGCCGCAGGAGAAACAGTTCCAAGACATCCAACACAACTCTATGAAGCATTGAGTTACTTAGCCTTATTTTTTGTGTTATGGCGTTTGTATTGGAAAACCGATAAAAAACACAATTCGGGGTATATCTTTGGTCTATTTATGGCGGTATTATGGTCGCTACGATTTTTTATAGAATTCTTAAAGGAACCTCAAGTAGCGGGTAGAGAAGATTGGGTGTTGAATGCATTAAACACCGGACAGGTGTTGAGTATACCTCTTATTGCTATTGGCTTGTGGTTGATGTTTAGAAAACGAACCGTATAACCGTACTTTAGTAGAGCACACTATAAAAAAAAAACACGCAGGCTTAACCTGCGTGTTTTTTTTATTCAATTCGTTGATTATAGTTATCGTTGACCGGTTTGATGTTGTCCAGTATAGTTAAAAAGATTAAACTCTAAACCTATAAAATGACTTAAGCGAATAAGCTTATCTGTTTCCAACGTACTAATATCAGATCGGTCGGATAATTGAGACGTAAGACTCAACTTAATAGTTTTATTTATGCGTATGTTGTTTGTGTTGTTAATGCCCAATTACGTGTATTACGCTCTGTATTTCGATTGATTTTACCAAATCCTAGTGTTGCAGTAAATTCCACTTTCTCCATAATGTCATTAGGGTCTTTACTAAAGAAGTTGGGTATTTTATTAAAGGCATATCCAACATCGAAAGAGTAACGAGAATATGGAATTAATAAATTGGCTCTTTCGTACCCAGGAATGTATACCATTCTACCTAGACTTTTTGCTTGCCACTAACTTTTAAACGTACCAATACATCGAGTGTACCAGCATCGTTACCTCTGTTGTCTCCAGTAACTAAAAGTTTTGTGTCTTGACTTACAGAAAGGCTAATTCCTGCTTGTGAGTAACTGTGTATATTTGTAAATATACATAGTACAAACAATAATTTTAAGGGGGATGTGTTCATATTATGATGATATTAAAGCTCCAAAAATAAGTCATATTTTACTAAAAGTCACAATTTATTGTTTAAAATAAGAGAAAGAAGAATTCGAACTCAGTTGATTGTATCCAATATTTATTGTAGAATTATAAAAACGATAAAAGCCAGTATAGAATACTGGCTTTTATGAAATAATGATAGAAAAAGGCTTATCCTTTTACTTTATTTTTAAATTTATCGAACTTAGAATCTTCTTTCTTAGGCCAGCTGTTGTTGGCTGTATTTACATCGGCAGTTTCTAAATCTGGATCGATAGTAATTTTCGTAATCTCTTTGTTAGAAGCGAAAACTCTTTTTGCGGTTTCGTCATCTTTCATCCAAATTTGAGCAGGGAACGTTTGCTTTTCAGTAGACCCATCTGCATAGGTTAATTCTACAATAATAGGCATTACTAAACCACCTGGCTTTTCAAAAGTAACCTCATACATATAACTTGGAGTTTCTTTTAAAGACTGCTTTTCTTCTGTAGTCAATCCATTTACATAATCGGTAAGGTTTTTTGGATTTACTGCATCCTCCTTTTTGTCGGTCATAAATACCATAGGTCCTTGTTGCGCGAAATAAGAAGCATATTGCTCCATGATTTTCTTGGTTCTTTCGTTTGGCTTGTCGGTTAAGTAAAGAGATTTTACTTCTTTGATACCGATATCATTAACATCTGTAGTATAGAACCATCCTCTCCAGAACCAATCTAAATCCATTGCAGAAGCATCTTCCATAGATCTAAAGAAGTCTGCAGGGGTTGGGTGTTTAAACATCCAACGTTGTGAGTAGGTTCTAAATGCATGATCAAATAATTCAGGTCCCATAATGGTCTGACGTAACATATATAATCCGGCAGCTGGTTTGGTATAGGCGTTTGGACCAAATTGCTTTACGTAGTCTCCTTGTGACATGATAGGAGAGATGTTTGATTGATCTCCACTCATGTATCGTACAATATCTTTTGGTAAGTTTCCTGTAATAAAATTAGGATCGTAATCTAATTCAGCTAAGATTTCAACAAAAGAGTTTAAGCCTTCATCCATCCATGTCCATTGACGCTCATCTGAATTTACAATCATTGGGAAAAAGTTGTGCCCTACTTCGTGGGTAATTACTCCGATCATACCTCTTTTGGTTCTTTCAGAATAGGTGCCATCTTCATTAGGTCTACCATAGTTAAAGCAAATCATTGGATATTCCATTCCTTGTCTTTCAGAATGTACTGATACTGCTTTACTGTATGGATAATCAAAAGTTAATTTTGAATATTCTTCTAAAGTGTTTGCAACAACTCTTGTAGAATGTTCTTCCCATAACGGATTTCCTTCTTTAGGGTATAAAGAAGTGGCCATTACAGATTTTCCATTAATTTTAACAGCCATAGCATCCCAAATGTATTTTCTGGAAGTAGCAAAAGCAAAATCTCGTACGTTTTTAGCGTTAAAATGCCAAGTCTTCGATTTCTTAGATCTTCCTTTTTCATTTTTCTCAGCTTCTTCTTGCGTTACAATAAATACTGGGTCTTTGTAGGATGTTCTAGCTTTCTCAAAACGACGTTGTTGTTCTTTGGTTAACACTTTTCTCTCGTTTTGTAATTCACCCGTAGCTTCCATAATATGATCTGCAGGAACGGTAATTTTTACATCAAAATCACCAAATTCTAAAGCGAATTCACTTCGTCCCCAGAACTGCATGTTTTGCCATCCTTCTACATTATCGTATACCGCTAATCTTGGGTAAAACTGAGCAATAGTATAGTTGTTATTTCCATCAGGGAAAGTCTCTAAACCAGATCTTCCACCGTCTACATTAATATCGTTGATTAGGTAATTCCATTTGATGTTGAATTTAAAAGTCTTCCCAGGCGCTAATGGCTGAGGTAGATTAATTCGCATCATGGTTCTGTTGATTATATGTGATAATGGGCTTCCATCGGCATTTTTTACCGCTTCAATTTTAAAACCAAAATCTTTTGGGTCTTTTAAATATTGATTGGTAAAAGCTTTAGTAGATACAAAAGCACTAGCTCCTTGAGATTGGGCTAATGGTGTTTTTGAATCTGGAGCTCTCATATTCTGATCTAACTGAACCCATAAATAAGGAAGCACATCCTTAGAGTTATTGTAATACGTGATTTCTTCATATCCATAGATTTTGTTGGTCTCATCTTCTAAACGGATGTCCATCACATAATCTACTTGTTGTTGCGTATAGGCATATCCTGGCGCTCCTGAAGCAGTTCTACTTTCGTTTGGCGTAGCTAAAAGGTCTTTAAGCTGTCTAAATTTGTTTTGATCAGTGTGTCCTTGTTGTACTTTCTTTGGTCCTTCTTGGGCAAATACACCAGCAGAAACAAATAGTACAAAAAGAAATAAGGAAGTGATTTTCTTCATGTTGTTATGGTTTGATTTTTAAAGTGCGTTAAATTACTAATTAACTTAGAAAAACAGGGAGATACTGCTAGAAATTTAACAAAGCTTTATCATTTTTCTTGGTAAGCAACTTACTTCTGTGAATACCATTAGCACTCGCTTTGATAAGGTTTTGTTGTTCAGGTAAATAGGCTAGCAGCATGGTGTTTTCTATTTCCATGTTTTTTAGTGATGAAATATTCTCAACTTCGAGATAGAGATACACCACATCTCCTTGATATTCTTTACCTAAATAGTTGATTTTTTGTACTTCGCCGTCTGTTTTAAGGTGAAGATGTTTAGTTAAGTAACGTTCAAAATAGCTGTCGTTATTTGAAAGTTCCTTTTGGGTATCTAATTGTAGATCAATAGAGAATTCTTTGTTTAAGGCCAGTTCAATATCATCCATAAATACATTCATAATAAGTTCTAGAGAAGCATGTTCTGTATTGTGCTTAATTTCTGTTAAACTCAAATAGTATTTGTGATCTGTAAACGAAAAGCTTAAACAAACGAGAAGAATGATACTATATTTTTTCATGATTAATGGTGTTGGAGTAGCAGAAAACTTTTACTCTCTTTGATCAATATTTTAATAACGTCAAGAACTTTGCCATTCTTGTAGAGGGTTTCAATTCCTAAAGGATTGCAATATTCTAAAAAATTATAGTATTGGTCTTCAGGAATCTTTAATTCTTGGTAAAAAAAATCATCACCAAGTACCATTTTTAATTCCTCGGGTAACGATTCTTTGAATGCTAAATTCCTTCTCAATGCCCAAAGGCGTTCAGAATATTTAAAGGGAATAATTACTTTTACTGAGGCTCCAACAAACTGTCCGTTGGGATCTGTATTATTTACTGGAGGTCTCACTTTTTTGTCTATATGGTCATCGTCTAAAGCCACTTTCATATTAACCTCAGAAAAATCCATGGTGTTTTTTAGGGCATTACGTTTTTTGTCTTCGGGTGTTTTTTTAAGATCTATACTTAAAGTTCCAATAAGTGCATTTTTAATAATTACTTCATCTAGAATATAGGTCTTTTCCTTTAAAACAATTTCATTGAGCTTTGTATTGAAAAATCTAGCAGAGGCTTTAATTGTCTTGGTGGAATATCCCACAGAAGAAATTTGAATACTATCTCCTTGACGTGCATAAATTGTAAAGACTCCGAAGTCATTTGTTGTGGCACCTTCATAGGTTTTTTTGTTAAAAATGGTGGCTTGAATCACTTTGCCAAGGGTGTCTTTTACCATTCCGTAAATTGGCTTTTTGATGTCTTGTGCAGTCAATACAAAAGAACACATCACGAAAAAAAGTAAACAGCCTTTCCGTAGCATTTTTAGTTAGTTTGTTTAAAGATACCAAATGATCTTCTATTTATATAAAAATGAATTATGAATCTTTTGTTAAAACCACGTACAAACAAGTATTTTTGTACTATGAAAAATTTATGTATTGCAAGCACATCAACACTTCACGGAAGTGGTTTTTTGACCTATTTACTGCCTCAGTTGGAAAAATTATTTAATGATTGTTCTTCCATTGTTTTTATTCCATATGCTAGGCCTGGTGGAATCTCGTACGATGACTACACTCAAAAGGTGAGCAGTGCTTTAGCCCCGCTAAACCTTAAAGTCTACGGATTACATGAGTTTAAAAATCCCATCGCAGCAATTAAAAATGCAGAAGGCTTATTTACTGGTGGTGGAAATACATTTGAGTTAGTGCATCAACTTTATCAACACGACTTAATGCACCCCTTAAAAGAAGTCTTAGAGTCTGGGACTCCTTATTTAGGCACCAGTGCCGGAAGTAATATTTGTGGGGTTACTATGATGACTACAAATGATATGCCTATCGTTTATCCTCAAAGTTTTGATACCCTTGGAATTTTTCCCTTTAATATTAATGCGCATTACTTAGACCCTATGCCTAATTCTACTCATATGGGAGAAACTAGAGCAACAAGAATACAAGAATTTCATGTGTATAATACCATTCCTGTGGTTGGATTACGAGAGGGAAGCTGGTTGCAAGTTACAGATAGAGTAGTGCTTTGCGGTCCACACTCTGCGAGACTATTTGAACAAAACAAAACACCTAGAGAACTACCAACGGGTACTGAATTGGTGTTTTAATAATGAATGTAGTCTACGATTTCTAGTCCATAACCAATCATTCCTACACGTTTAGATTGTTGAGAATTGGTAACTAATTTTAGTTTACTAATATGAATGTCATGTAAAATTTGCGCACCGATTCCAAAATCTTTATTATCCATATGAATAGGAGGGGCTTTAAAATCTCCTTTAAGCTGATTTTCCTTTAACACCGCTAAGCGATTCAATAAGTTTAAGGATTCATTTTGCTGATTGATAAATAGTATAGCTCCTTTTCCTTCGTCACTTATTACTTTAAACATTTGATCTAACTTCTTGTCAGCATCATTTGTTAAAGTGCCTAAAATATCGTTATTAACTAAGGTAGAGTTTACACGAGTTAATACCGCTTCTTGTTTTGTCCATTCTCCTTTAGTTAAGGCTAAATGAACTTGTTTGTTGGTGGTTTGTTCGTATGCACGCAGTCTAAATTCACCAAAACGTGTTTGTATCGTAAAGTCTTCTTTTTTTACAATTAATGAATCGTGTTCCATTCTATAAGCAACAAGATCCTCGATAGATACAATTTTGATATCAAACTTTTCTGCTACTTTTAGTAACTGTGGCAAACGCGCCATTGTACCATCTTCATTCATAATTTCAACAATCACCCCTGCAGGTTTCAATCCTGCTAAACGCGCAAAGTCAATAGCAGCCTCTGTATGTCCTGTTCTACGTAATACTCCACCTTCTTTTGCTTTTAAGGGAAAGATATGACCAGGTCGAGCAAGGTCGAATGGTTTGGTGTTTGTGTCTACTAAAGCTTGTATGGTTTTTGCTCTATCTGAGGCAGAGATTCCTGTAGTGACTCCTTTTCCTTTGAGGTCTATAGAAACGGTAAAGGCTGTTTCCATTGGATCGGTATTGTTACTTACCATCATGTTTAACTCAAGCTCTTTACAACGGTGCTCTGTAAGAGGTGTACATATAAGTCCACGACCATGAGTAGCCATAAAGTTGATCATTTCTGGCGTTGCTTTTTCTGCAGCAGCTACAAAGTCACCTTCATTTTCTCTATTTTCATCATCAACAACAATAATCACCTTTCCATCTCTAATATCTTGAATGGCTTCTGCTATGGTGTTCAATTGAATTTTGGTTTCACTACTTGTTTTTGTAGACATGTCACTGTTTTTTTGCGTTAAAGCGTTTGAAAAGCTTTGTAATCGGTTGCAAAAATACGTCAATATTAAATAAACCTCTATCTTTTGTTGCTCTTCTTGTCAATAAAATTCCAATAGGAGCCATAAGGATTGCCGAAACCCAAGACCCTAGAAGTGCTGATAGGGAGCTTTCTTCAGCTAGATTTTTACCAAAGGTGTTGGTAAAAAAGTAGATAACATAAATACTAATGGCTAAAATCATTGGGAGCCCAAAACCTCCTTTTCTAATAATCGAGCCTAGTGGTGCCCCAATAAAGAATAAAATAAGACAAGAAAATGAAAATGCTATTCTGTTGTAATACTCTACATCATAGAGGTTTAATGCCTTTCGTTTAAATTTAAAATTTTCTCTATTGGCTTTAATATTATTAAATGCTCTTTTTGCTTTCGATATCGCTGCGTTGGTAATATTTAATTGTTGTTGAATCGCAAAATTATTTAATAGTACTGGATCTAGCTTTTTAACAATGGTGTCTTTTTCTAGATGTAAATCTTCGCCCCCAAGATTTGTAAATAAACTTTTACTACGAAGCCTAATAAATTCATCATATTGATTTTTGAGATCTGGAATGGTGTCTTTTAATTGTCCGAGGCTCAACATATTATAGCTCGATTTGTATTTAATATCATCGAGACCACTTTCGTCAAAAGAAGAAATATCGATATTAAAGGAATATTCTTTAAAGTCTGCGTTAGAAGCCGGCATTTTTTCAGGTTCTCCATAGCGTCTTCGAGTCCCCACATGATTTTCGTAATAATGACCATCATATAAAACCAACGTCATATACTTACTTCCTTCCTCAGACATTATTTTACCACGTTCTGCGGTAATTACTTTTTGATTTCCTTTTTTTGAAGACAAATCGTAAATCAGAACATTCTTCAATAAGTTATCTTCTTCTCCGTATTTTTCGTCAAACTTAATTTGATAGTTTGGGATTTCAGCATTAAAGCTACCAGGAATAAGCGCTAAGGCGGGTTTTTTCTTTCGAATATTGAGTAGGAGGTTTTTCTGATTTAAAATAGCATAGGGATAAATGTTATTTAAAAACACAAAATTTAGTGCACTTAAACCTAGTGCCAATACAATAAGGGGTCGTAACAATCGCTGCAGTGAAATGGCAGCAGATTTTGTTGCCGCAAATTCATAGTTTTCTGCCAAATTTCCTAAAGCCATTATAGAAGACAATAGCACTGCAATAGGCAAGGCTTGCGGAGTAACGATTAATGCAGTGTAAAATAAAAACTTAAAAATAAAAAAGAGACTAATCCCTTTTCCTGCAATATCAGAAAATGCGAGCCAAAGTGCTTGCATGACCAATACAAACAACACGATGAGGAAGGTTGCAAAGAAGGGTCCTAAAAAGGACTTTAAGATGTATTTGTCTAAAATTTTCATAGCGATATCTCAGACTGTATTAATCGATGAGATAATTCAAGCTTTGGTATTTTTCCTTTTCGAATATAAAGGCTTTTTCGGGTATATCTTGATTGTATTTAAAGTTGGTAATGGTAAACGTTGTTTTAGAACTGTTACTACCCACTTGAATTAACTCGTAAATATGATTGGTTTTTGCATCAATGCCCAATTGCACTTTTACTATCTCAGAATTGCTATCGATAGGAGTAAGGTCTACATATTGTATTTTTCTTCCTTCAATGGTTTTTAATGCACCCCAAGCAAAGGTATAGCCTTCTTTATAAAATGTAAATAGTTTAGAAGGATAAATAAAACCATCGTCTTCAGACATTCCACCTTCATTTACGGTAATTTCTTTAAGTTCATTGTTGATGACATATAATTTAGAGCCATCGAATAAAAAAATATTCCCTAAGTATTCTAAATTGTATTTTTCTCCTTGTAAGGATATTTTACCTCTAATGGGGGGCTCATCATTGGCCTTAATACCTGCATCTTCATTGACTAAGCTAGAACTAAAGCTTATAACTATATTCGTGTAAGATTCCATTTTACTAGACACAACGTCGAGTAAATCTTTTGCTTTTTCTTCTGTTTGAGCTTGTACTACACTCATATAACATAAGGTAATCACAGCTAATAGTATTCTTTTCATGTGTTCTATATTATTCGTTTTCTAGGAGTTGATCTAAGGCGTTTAAATCTGATAGTAATACTTGTCTTGCTTTACTTCCTTCAAAAGGACCTACAATTCCGGCAGCTTCTAACTGATCGATTAATCTACCCGCTCTATTATACCCTAATTTTAATTTTCGTTGTAATAACGATGCTGATCCTTGCTGAGCAATAATGATAACTTCTGCGGCCTCTCTAAAGAGTTTGTCTCTATCTTCAATGCTAATATCAAGGTTTGTGCCACTGCCTTCTTCATCTATATACTCTGGTAGCAGATGTGCTTCTGGATAGGCTCTTTGTGAACCAATAAAGTCGGTAATTTTTTCTACTTCTGGGGTATCAACAAAGGCGCATTGAATACGGGTAATATCGCTCCCACCAGAATACAACATATCTCCTCTACCAATCAATTGATCGGCTCCTGGAGCATCTAGAATGGTTCTTGAGTCTATTTTTGATGTTACTCTAAACGCAATCCTCGATGGAAAGTTTGCTTTAATAATTCCGGTAATTACATTTACAGAGGGTCTTTGTGTTGCCACAATTAAATGAATTCCAATGGCTCTTGCCAGCTGTGCTAATCGAGCTATCGGTGTTTCCACTTCTTTACCAGCGGTCATGATTAAATCGGCAAATTCATCAATGACCAATACAATATAGGGAAGGAATGTATGTCCGTTTTCAGGATTTAACTTTCGTGCTTTAAACTTTACATTGTATTCTTTAATATTACGCACCATCGCCTTTTTAAGCAAATCATAACGATTATCCATTTCAATACACAGCGAGTTTAGCGTATGAATCACTTTGGTGGTATCGGTAATAATAGCTTCTTCAGTATCGGGTAATTTGGCTAGGTAATGGCGCTCTATTTTATTGAATAAAGTCAGTTCTACCTTTTTAGGGTCTACCAAAACAAATTTTACTTCGGCAGGATGCTTTCTGTAAAGCAGCGAGGTTAGTACTGCATTTAGTCCAACAGATTTTCCTTGTCCGGTTGCTCCAGCCATTAGTAAGTGTGGCATTTTGGCTAAATCGACCACATAGGTTTCATTAGCAATGGTTTTTCCTAAAGCGATAGGTAATTCCATACGAGCTTCCTGAAATTTTGTTGAAGAAATTACAGAATGCATGGAAACGATGGTCGCCTTTTTGTTAGGCACTTCAATACCTATGGTTCCTTTTCCAGGGATTGGGGCTACAATACGAATTCCCAAAGCGGCAAGCGACAAGGCTATATCGTCTTCTAAATTTTTAATCTTAGAAATCCGTATTCCAGCCTCTGGAACTATTTCATAAAGCGTAATGGTAGGTCCAACAGTTGCTTTTATTTGTGCAATACCAATCTTGTAGTTTTTTAAGGTCTCAACAATTTTGTTCTTGTTGTTTTCTAATTCTTCAGGATCTATAGAAATACTTTCATTGTATTGCTTAAGCAGGTTGAAGGTTGGAAATTTAAAATTCCCAAGTTCTAGCTTAGGATCAAACTCTCCAAAATCTTTAACGAGCTTATCTGATAAGTTTTCTTGAACATGTTGTTCTTCTGAAGATTTTTCTAACTCAATGGTGACCTCTTTATCCTCATCATTTTTTAATACGGGTGCAATGTCTTCCTCTTCATCTGGTTCGTCAAACGTATCTATTTCTGCACTTTTCTCATTAACATTTGAATGTTTAGAAATAGTGGGTTGAAGGTTTTCTAATGATAGTTCAAATTCAGACTTTTTTTCTTCCTTCACAGCAGTTGCTAATGCATCAATATCCTCTTCCTCTTCTTCAGCAAGATCCTTATTTTCAGCAAGCTCATCTTGATCTAGAGTTGTATTCCTTTTTTCTTTTCTTTTCAGCAAAGCTCTAAGAACAATCTCTGGCGTTACTTTAAAACGTAGTGCCAAATAGGAGAGGAATAAGAACAAAAGACTTATAGATAAACCTACCTTTCCTAGGAAGGTGCTTAGATACTGATTGATTTCAAAACCAATAACTCCAGATAAAATAGCATATTTAGGAGTTACAAAGCCAAATGCGATAGCAATCCAGATCATCCCTAAGAGTCCCCAATTCCAAGTCACAATAACTTTTGAAAGTTTACTCTT
>CBFHVY010000070.1:0-11474 GCA_965659555.1 Flavobacteriaceae bacterium | reverse complement strand
AGCTAATGTCTCTGAGCATGGCGCAAACAGATTAGGAGCCTCGGCCTTAATGCAAGGATTGGCTGATGGATATTTTGTACTTCCATATACCATTGGAGATTACCTCTCTCATGATATTAGAACAGGACCTATTTCAACAGCTTCACCAGAATTTGACGAAGCAGAGAAGAATGTGAAGGAAACCATTGATCATTTAATTAATAATAAAGGATCTAAACCGGTTGATTATTACCACAAACGATTAGGAAAAATCATGTGGAATAAATGTGGAATGTCTAGAAACGAAAAGGAATTGAAAGAAGCAATTGATGAAATTGCAGCTTTACGTGAAGAATTCTGGGCAAATGTTAGAGTTCCAGGTACAGCAGATCAATTTAACGAAGAATTAGCAAAAGCAATTCGAGTAGCAGACTTCTTAGAATTAGGAGAGCTATTTGCAAAAGATGCCTTAGTAAGAGAAGAATCTGCTGGAGGACACTTTAGAGAAGAATACCAAACTCCTGAAGGAGAAGCACAACGAAGAAAAGAGTTTCAATTTGTGTCTGCTTGGGAATATAAAGGAGCGCCAAAAGACGCTGTTTTACACAAAGAAGAGTTGGTATACGAAAATATAGAAGTTAAAGAAAGAAGTTATAAATAAAGGCTTGTATTGACTATTGAATTCTAAAGTTGAGGAATTCAAACATCAATAATCAAAACATACGTAAACATGAATTTAACCTTACAAATTTGGCGTCAAAAAAACGCAAGTGATACAGGAAAGATGGTAGAATATCCGATTACCGGTATTTCACCAGACATGTCTTTCTTAGAAATGTTAGATGTACTAAACAATCAGTTGATTGAAAATGGAGATGAGCCTGTAGCATTTGACCACGATTGTAGAGAAGGAATATGTGGTTCTTGTTCGTTATATATTAATGGAGAAGCCCATGGTCCAGATAGAGCCGTTACCACCTGTCAATTACACATGCGTAAATTTAAAGATGGCGACACCATTTTTATTGAGCCCTTTAGAGCTAAAGCATTCCCTGTGATTAAAGACCTTGTAGTAGACAGAAGTTCTTTTGACAGAATTCAGCATGCAGGAGGATTTATTTCGGTAAACACCTCAGGAAATACACAAGACGCAAACTCGATTCCAATTAAAAAAGAAAATGCAGATGCCGCTTTCGATGCAGCCACCTGTATTGGATGTGGGGCTTGTGTAGCCACCTGTAAAAACTCTAGTGCAATGCTCTTCGTTTCTGCAAAAGTATCCCAATTTGCATTGTTACCACAAGGGGAAATAGAAGCAACAGACCGCGTTCTAAACATGGTAAAACAAATGGACGATGAAGGCTTTGGTAACTGTACAAATACTGGAGCATGCGAAGTTGAGTGCCCAAAGGGAATCTCATTAGAAAACATAGCTCGTATGAATAGAGAATACCTTAAAGCGAGCTTCAAAGGTTAAGAGTAACACAGTCAAGAACTTAATATACAGCAAATAAATCCTAGCTTAAGCTATGATTTTTTGTGGTATCATCTTTCAGGACATTTAAAACATCAAAAACATCGATACTTAACACATCGGATATTTGTAATAAACGATAAAAGTCAAGTCTAGTTTTTCGCTTTTCAATTTTAAAATAACTGTTCTGACTCATGTTAAGTTGTTTGGCCATTTGAGACTGAGTCATTTTTCTTTCCTTTTTACTCTAATGGCTTCCGTAAGCATATTTAACTGCTCGTCAATAGTTTTGTTAAGAATCATAGCATTTTTTCTTAAGGTTAAACAAGGCGGGAGATTAAACAAATATGTTTACGTAAATGTATGTAAAACAATGCATTAAAAAAAATAGCAAATTCGATTACTTTTTGAATTTACTTTCTTCCGAAATCAGCAGGGATTTCTCCCCAAGCTTTAGTTTCCCATTTTAGAATAGGATTTCTGTAGGAGTTTTCTTTAAGCCATTTTTCTGCACGAAGGATTAAATCGTACAAGGCTCTATTCGATGTATCGAACTCGATGTTGGTTCTACATTCTTTTTTTTTCACCCAAGACATGGCTATTCTAGAATCGGTATAGATGGGTAGATGAGGCAGCTTTTTTTGTTTAAGTAATGCAAGGGCATGCACTATTGCTAGGAACTCACCAATATTGTTTGTGCCATTTTTATGAGGGCCAATTTTAAAGATTTCTTTTTTTGAGTCTGTAAGTACACCTCGATATTCCATATCACCAGGGTTTCCACTACAGGCAGCATCTACACAGATACTCCTTAACAAGGGCTCTCCATACTTTAGTTTTTCACTAGCAGTCAACACTTTTTTTGCACTGCCTTTTCCTTTAAATACGTGGTAAGGTTTAGACAATGCATCTTGGGCCTCTTTTTTACTTGAGAACGATTTGTACTGTGCGCCCTTAAATCCATCAATTTGTTTCTTGCAGACTTCCCAAGAGGAAAACACTCCTGTTTGATGCCCTTTCCAAACCGTATAAAATTTTGGTTTAGCCATGCTTTTTTGTCAAAAGTTGTTCAATAACTACAGGAAAGTGCTCTTGTTCGAGCGTATGAATTTTTGCGGCAATATCGGTTACGGTGTCCGTCTCAAGAAGCGGAGTTTTGGCTTGAAAAATTATTGCTCCTTCATCGTAATGTTCGTTTACATAATGAATACTAATGCCGGTTTCGGATTCATTGTGTTCTTTAACCGCCTTGTGCACATACATTCCATACATTCCTTTACCTCCGTATTTCGGCAGTAGTGCAGGGTGAATATTAATAATCTTATTTGGAAACTTTTGAACTAATGTCAGAGGGATTTTGAGTAAAAACCCAGCCAATACAATAAGATCGGCCTCTTGTTGCAATTGAAGGATAAAGGGTAAACTCGATAATTCTTGTTTTTGAAGTAGTACACACGGCACCCCTAATCGAGAGCATCGCTCAAAAACAAAAGCCCCTTTGGTATTACAATAGACTTTGCTAACGGTAGCTGTAGCCGAATTTTTGAAATGCGTGATGATGTTTTCTGCATTACTTCCAGAGCCCGATGCAAAAATGACAATTCGATTCATATGCTTACTTCTTTGGTACAAAAAAAAGGATTATATTTAAGATTAGCACTTTTAAAACCAACGAATAGTTGTGAAAAATCATTTTTAAGGCTCATTTTTATAACAAAAGTTAGATAAAACTAATAAGATTTGTATTTTTGCCTTTGATTTTAAATAAAAAAATTACAAAATTATGTCAGACATTGCATCAAGAGTAAAAGCAATTATCGTTGATAAGTTAGGAGTTGACGATAACGAAGTAACTACAGAAGCGAGCTTCACAAATGATTTAGGAGCAGATTCTTTAGATACTGTTGAGTTAATCATGGAATTTGAAAAAGAATTTGATATTCAAATCCCAGACGATCAAGCAGAAAACATTGGAACTGTAGGTCAAGCAATTAGCTACATCGAAGAAGCAAAAAAGTAAGATTTATATGCAGTTAAAACGAGTTGTAGTCACTGGACTTGGTGCATTAACACCCATTGGGAACACTGTTGATGCGTATTGGGAGAGCTTAGTTAACGGAGTTAGCGGAGCAGCACCTATCACGTATTTTGATGCTGCCAAGTTCAAAACTCGTTTTGCATGTGAAGTTAAAAACTTTGATCCAACAGCTTTTATCGATAGAAAAGAAGCTAGAAAAATGGATCGCTTTACGCAGTATGCAATGGTTGCTTCAGATGAGGCTATTGCAGACTCAAAATTAGATTTAGAAACGATTAATAAATTTAGAGTAGGTGTTATCTGGGGTGCTGGAATTGGAGGTTTAGAGACCTTCCAAAATGAAGTACTTAACTTCGCCTCTGGCGATGGCTCACCTCGTTTTAATCCGTTCTTTATCCCCAAAATGATTGCAGATATTGCTCCAGGAAACATTTCCATTAAAAATGGATTTATGGGGCCTAACTACACTACGGTATCTGCCTGTGCATCATCTGCTAATGCGATGATTGATGCCTTAAATTATATTCGTTTAGGACATTGTGATGTTATTGTAACTGGTGGTAGTGAAGCCGCAGTTGCCATTGCAGGTGTGGGTGGTTTTAACGCTATGCATGCCTTGTCTACAAGAAATGAATCTCCAGAAACAGCATCAAGACCTTTTGATGCAGAACGCGATGGATTTGTATTAGGTGAAGGAGCAGGAGCAATTATCCTAGAAGAATACGAGCACGCTAAAGCAAGAGGAGCTAAAATATATGCCGAGGTTATAGGAGGTGGAATGTCTTCTGATGCCCACCATATGACTGCGCCACATCCTGAAGGAATAGGGGTAGTAGCAGTAATGGAAAACTGCCTAGAAAACTCTGGTATTAAACCAGAAGATGTTGATCATATTAATACCCACGGTACATCTACACCATTGGGAGATGTTGCTGAATTAAAAGCCATCTCAAAGGTTTTTGGTGAACATGCTAAGAATATCAATATCAACTCAACAAAATCAATGACAGGTCACTTATTAGGAGCTGCAGGAGCGATAGAATCTATTGCTTCGATCCTTGCAATTACTCATGGTATAGTGCCTCCAACGATTAACCACACTGTGGTAGACGAAAACATTAACCCAGAACTGAACTTAACGTTAAATAAAGCTCAAAAACGAGATATTAAAATAGCGATGAGTAATACCTTTGGTTTTGGTGGACACAACGCTTGTGTTGCTTTTAAGAAGTTAGATTAGTACTCGATGAACATTTTTAGAAAAATGATTGGGTCTTCAGATAAAGAAGACAAACAATTGTATGAAGATGTTAAACAACTTTTGAGTTTTCCTCCCACCAACCTCCAGTTTTATAAAAGAGCATTTACGCACAGATCGTTACGTTTACAAGATGAAAACGGAGACCCTGTAAACTATGAGCGTTTAGAGTTTTTAGGCGATGCTATGTTGGGAGCCGTTATTGCAGCGTATTTATATAAAGAAGCGCCCACAGGAAATGAAGGCTATTTAACACAAATGCGTTCTAAGATTGTGAGTAGAAAACACCTGAACGAACTCGGAAAAGACTTAAACTTATTGCGCTTTGTAAAAAGCAATATTTCCAACCAAAACAGAGGAGATAACATCTATGGGAATATTTTTGAAGCGTTGATTGGGGCGATTTATTTAGACAAAGGCTTCGATTTTTGCACCAAGTTTATCTATCAAAAAGTAATAGACCCTTATGTAGATATTGCGCAGTTAGAAGGCAAAATTACGAGCTATAAAGGTTTGATGATTGAGTGGTGTCAAAAGCAAAAAAAGAAATATACCTTAGAGTCTTATGAAGATACGGGCAACGAACAAATCAAACACTTTAGTGTGAAAGTGTCTATTGACGGTGTTCTCATTTCTAAAGCGAGAAGCACTTCAAAGAAAAAAGCAGAAGAAAAAGCCTCTAAAAGAGCCTATTTTGTTTTGCAAGACGAGGTAGAACAAGACTAATTTACGACGACGTTTTCGTTTTTTTTTAACGATGTTTTGATAAACATTGAGTATTTTAGCAGCTTGATTAGGCCTAAAATCAAACAGCAATTATGCAAACACACGCTTTAGCTATAGATGAGTTTGGACAAGAAACCTATACGCTCATTGCTATTCATACTGCGTTAGAAGAGTATAAATTAGCCTATCTTCTTAACAAAGCCCTTAACACTCGGTTTACAATAGCAGCGTTTAAGTTAGATTTTGAAAGTAAGCATAATAGCTCATCATTTACAGTGTATGAATACTGTAATGACAAGTTTGATATCGCCTGGTTTTTAATTGCAAACACCTGCAAAACAACTTTAAATAAGGGTTTAGGAGGTCTTAATTTAGCCACAGAAACCAAATCATATTTAATCAACGAACAAAAGAATGTTGATTTTTTTATCAAGATTAACGAAGAAACCGATCATACAATAGTACACCAAACCATCGAAAAAATAAACACGATAAACCAAGTTGTTACCTCCTATTCAGTAGACCCTAACAGCTTAAAATCTAAAGACTTTTTAATTTTTTAATATGCCAAACAATAAGAAAACTAAAATTGTTGCCACCCTAGGCCCAGCAACAAACACAAAAGAAATTTTAACGCAATTAGCAACCGCTGGTGTAAATGTGTTTCGATTAAATTTCTCGCATGCAGATTATGAAATTGTAAAAAATCAAGTGCAACAAATCCGCGAACTCAATGAAGAAAACGGATACAATGTTGCGATTCTAGCCGATCTTCAAGGCCCAAAATTACGAGTGGGTGTTATGGAGGATGGTGTTGTTTTAAACGATGGAGATACGTTTACCTTTACAACCGAAAAGTGTGTAGGAACGAATGAAAAGGCGTTTATGACCTATCAAAACTTTCCTAAAGATGTAAAGCCAGGTGAAAAGATTTTAGTGGATGATGGAAAACTGATGTTTGAAGTGGTTTCAACAGACAGAGAGCACTCAGTAACCACCAAAGTATTGGTGGGTGGGGAATTGACGTCTAAAAAGGGAGTAAACCTTCCTAACACCGCGATATCGCTTCCAGCATTAACAGAGAAAGATAAAAAAGATGCCATTTTTGCTCTAGGCTTAGAAGTGGATTGGATTGCGTTATCTTTTGTAAGAACTCCAGAAGATTTACGAATTTTAAGAGACCTCATTGCTCAGCATTCAGAATACAGAGTACCGGTAATTGCCAAAATTGAAAAGCCAGAGGCTGTAGATAATATCGATACGTTAATTCCATACTGCGATGGCTTAATGGTCGCTAGAGGAGATTTAGGTGTTGAAATACCCATGCAGGAAGTGCCGCTTATTCAAAAAATGTTAGTTCAAAGAGCTAAAAAAGCACGTATTCCTGTCATTATTGCAACGCAAATGATGGAGACGATGATTACCAATGCTGTACCAACAAGAGCCGAGGTAAACGATGTTGCAAACTCTATTATGGACGGTGCAGATGCTGTGATGCTTTCTGGAGAAACGTCTGTGGGTAAACATCCTTTAAAAGTGATTCAAAAGATGACTGAAATTATTAAGAGTGTAGAAAACTCTTCTCTAATTAAAGTTCCTCATGAAGCACCACATATTAGAACCAATAGATTTATTACCAAGTCTGTTTGTCACCATGCGGCATTAATGTCTGAAAATATTGGAGCGAAAGCCATTTCAACACTTACCAATAGTGGATATACAGCTTTTCAAATTTCAGCATGGCGTCCGAAGACTCACGTTTTAGCATTTTCAACTGAACGTCGAATTTTAGGGAAATTGAACCTTTTATGGGGCGTAAGAGCGTATTTCTATGATAGTGACCTTAGTACAGACGACACTATTGAGGACATCAACAGCATTGCAAAAGACAAAGGCTTTGTAAATGAAGGTGACTTAATGATTAACCTAACCTCTATGCCAGCAAAAGAAAGAGGTATGGTAAATACCCTTCGCGTTTCTGAGATTAAATAGG
The DNA here is from genome assembly GCA_965659555.1 of Flavobacteriaceae bacterium. GTDB lineage: Bacteria > Bacteroidota > Bacteroidia > Flavobacteriales > Flavobacteriaceae > Polaribacter. The sequence continues at coordinate 4,006 of CBFHVY010000070.1, read as the reverse complement.
AAGCTTCCGAATACAAATAATAGCATCATTAGTTACAAAAGGCATGGGCATCATGTCTTTTGTTCTAGGGATACTATTGAACTGCGGATTGCGTAATAAATCATAACTAATTTCATTGACAAAGAGTTCGGGAACTTCTTGATTTTTAAAACTGAGCTCTATTGATATACTTCGATCTGCATTAGCCACATGGTATATTAAAAAAGTACCTTTTGTATTTGTAAAAGCCTTTCCGTCATTTACATAGGCTCCATTTATTTTTAAGGTATCAAAGGCAATAAGATCACTACTACTAAACTCTAATTTATGAAGTGTTCGGGTAGGATTAAACGTCATTGCAACCGATCGCATATCTTGAACAATAGTATCTCTAGTAACGATTAAATCAGCTACTGAAAAGGCTTTGAGCGGAGCTTCTTTATGAAACTTAAACCGTCTGTTGTATTTGCTTTTAGTAGCGGCATTTGCAATAGCTCCTTTGCTTGGTTTTTCACCTAAAAACTGTTTGGTAAATGAATCTAAAGTACGATTGTATGTAGCCCAATACGCTTGATTGGTGTCTATATTTTTAATGTAGGCAATACTATTCGGTTTCTTTGAGCTTTCTGTAAAACCAGCATTAACAAAGGCATGGATAAAAAACCCAATACTCAGTATAAAAGCAAACCGCATAAATCCTTTTTTAGCTTTTCCTCCACTTAATGCTGGGAAAAGTACGATAAACATTAAGCCTAATAGGAGTGCACTTACAAATAGCATTTTTAGGCCCAAACCTACAGGAAAGAGTTTTAGTAACGGCGACAGTATATATACTGTTGGAATAGAAAGTATACTAAACCAAATACTTTTCATAGGATTTTTCTCAGGTTTAAAAATGAGAATTCCTAAAATGAACAGTGCGCTAATAACAGGAATAATTAAAAATGAGGCTCCTCTAAAGGCAGTGATGATATAGCCATTGATAAGAATCCAAAGTAGAATGGGACCTACTAATAAACTCGCCATATTTTGTTTTGACACTCTGCTATTGTATACGGCATACGAAAGCCCTAAACTCATAAATAAAAACCCGCCAATATAGCTATAACCATTATAGGTGAATCCGTGTTGAATATCTAGGTAATGTGGGAAGAACACCAACATTCCTTGCCACAACGCATAGGATGTAACTCCTAAAAGCACTAATAGCCCGATAGCAATTACAAGGCCTTTTAGGACTTCTTTGCCATTAATTCTGCTGTAAAATATGCCAAAGAATATGAGAAATAACAATAGTAAAATACTAGCTGCGTACATATAGGTAGTCCAAGAATAGGGGTATTTCAACAATTTTATAAAGGGGAAGTTCACATATACAAAATCCGTATCGCTGTTAAGCGTATCAAGGTCTATATTGGCAAAATAAGGTAAGGTATTCATCAAATAATCTGCCTGATGAATTAAAGAAGTTCTGTCGAGTCGTTCGTAAGTATCTTGCGCACTATGATAATCGAAGTGATCACCAATAAAAGCGAAATTAAAACCATTAATATTTCCCTCTTCTCTAAAAACCGTTAAATCGGTGTCGTTGGGCAACTTTTTATAGATGCTATACATGAGTGAATTTGCTGATGGATAGGTAGGATTTGCCTCTAGAAAGGCGGAAATCATGCCGCTATTTTTACCATTGGTTTCCATGAGCATATAGCTAGGTCCACCACTACCTCTGGCCTCAAAATTTAAAACGAGTCCAACATCTTTTGCCCAAGAATGTTTAGTTACAAAGGCCTTTGCACCTAATAACCCTAATTCTTCTGCGTCTGAAATAACAATGATGATGTCGTTTTTTGGAGAGGGATTAGTGGCTAAGTAGGCTCGTAGACCTTCTAAAATGGTTGCAACTCCTGAACCAGCATCACTAGCTCCTTTTGCCGAATGTGGATTAGAATCATAATGTGACAATAACAGCAATGCCTTCCCAGCAGTAGTCCCTTTTTTTCTCGCAATAATGTTTTCAGTTGTTGTTCCGGCAAACCACTTTTTATTCACTACCGTTTCTCTTTGAATACTTGGTGTAAGACCTAATTTTACCAATTCGTTTACAATATAGTTTTGGACTTTTAAGTGTTCTTTTGAACCGGTAAAGTGTGGTTGTTCTGCAATGTTTTTTACATGGACAAATGCCGAATCCACAGAAAATCCTTTTAGTGAAGCTTCAGCGCTAAGAGTAGGTTTTTGATCATAAAACCCCCAATAGGCCGTAGCTGCGATAATTAAAAAGGAAAGTATTGAGGCGTATTTTTTCATTTCGGTTAGATTGTCTATAAATGTAGTAAATTAAAAAAAAGCATTACAATGTCGTATCTATTTAAAAATCAGTAAATTTAAAACAGTTAAAATTTTCACTATGGGTATAATTAATTTTCAAGGTAAAAGAGATACCTCTCAAAACAAGCAACCAGAACAAATATTGGTGTCAGATTATATGACGACTAAACTGATTACCTTTAAGCCAGAACAATCGATAGAAGATGTTATTATGCTATTAATAAAGCATAAGATCTCTGGAGGGCCAGTGGTTAACGATCAAATGGAATTAATAGGCATTATCTCTGAAGGAGATTGTATGAAACAGATTTCTGAAAGTAGATACTACAACATGCCTATGAATAGCGATCATACTGTTGAAAAAGCAATGGTGAGAAATGTAGAAACCATCGATGGTAATATGAACATTTTTGACGCTGCAAATAAGTTTGTTGAAGCCAAAAGAAGACGATTTCCAATTGTTGAAAACGGAAAACTGATTGGTCAAATTAGTCAAAAAGATGTACTCAAGGCGGCCTTATCTCTTAAAGGGAATAGCTGGAAATAAGCAAATACTATTCTTTTTGTTGTTCGAGCTTACGAAGCGTTTCTTGTAATTTTTTACGTTGACGGTCTAATTCCATTCTAGAAGAATCTAGTTTTGTGGGCTGTGCTAAGCGTATGGAGTCTTGTTTACGTTGCTCTTCTAATTGCATTCTTTTTTGGCCCTGTATTATCCATTCTTGTTGTTTACGTTGCTTTTCAAGATTCACTTGTTGGCGATCGTATTTTCGATACAAACGAATTCCTACAATAACAGCAATGAGCGCGATAACTCCTATGATTCTTCCTGTGTTTTTCATTTAATGTCCTTTTTTATTAATAAAAAGAGCTGGTCTTCTAGTGCAAGATACCCTTGGTCATAAATATAGTAATATATGTTTCCGGTTTTGGTGGTATATATAGACGTTATTAAATTAAAGTCGAAACCATTATTTAATAAGACCGCTCTGTCAATTTTTCTTTTTCCCGAAGTATTTAAAGCACTTAAAATCCGATAATTTTTTTTCAATCGATTATTCGTATTTCTAATGAGGTTTTTACTGTCTTTATTAACTCTATTATTGTAAGCGTTTCTACAATAATCTGAACAGAATTTTTTATCCACCCGACCTTTTACAGGGGTGTTACATTCAAGGCAGGTTCGTGTTTCCATAGTTTTTCTTTTAAAGGTACAAAAACGATTACAAACGACTACAACTAGTTACATTCGAAAGTAATTGCTTATCAACCGATTATCTCTAGATCTCCTCTCATCTTTGTACTGTTGTTCGTTTACTGCTAGCGCAATAACAAGAAATTTAATTATTAAAAAGATCGAAAGGTCATTAAAACACAAATCTTATGAATACACTAAGAAACCGAGTACAACTAATAGGAAACCTAGGTGCGGATCCAGAAATCTTAGCCTTAGAAGGAGGAAAAAAACTAGCTAAATTTTCCATTGCAACCAATGAAAGCTATAAAAATCAACAAGGTGAAAAAGTTACAGAAACACAATGGCATGCTGTAGTAGCTTGGAATAAGACTGCCGAAATTATAGAGAAGTATGTTGTTAAGGGAAAAGAAATTATTTTGGAAGGAAAATTGGTCACTAGACATTACGAAACCAAAACGGGTGAAAAGCGCTATGTTACAGAAGTCGTCTGTACAGAGGTGG
>CBFHVY010000069.1:0-11680 GCA_965659555.1 Flavobacteriaceae bacterium | reverse complement strand
CAGAGGTCGTTGGTTCAAGCCCAACTGAAGGTACCATTTCGGGGTCATAGCTCAATCGGTAGAGCTGCGGTCTTTTAAACCGTAGGTTGAGGATTCAAGTTCCTCCACCCCCACCATTTTGCGCTCCGTTAGCTTAATGGACAAAGCAGGGCTCTTCTAAAGCCTTGATGGGGACCAAGCTTTTAATGATTTCGCTAATCTTGTATAATAGCCTCCTTGGGCTCCAGGCCATCCAAGTGATTTACAGATTTTATTTAAACTACAACCTGCTTTATACATTTTTACAATTTTATTTTTGTTTTGATCGATAGTAGTTTGAGTTAAGTCCTTAATATTCTTTTTACGACATTCAGTAGAACAATATTTTTTATTATCCCTACTATAAAATTCCTTACCACAACACGGACACTCTCTAGCAAATTTATCCCAGTTTAAAACACGTCCAATATTCCAGCCCAATGGTATTGTTTCTGTTTTAGGAATTTTTTTATTTTCTTGCAATTCGATATTATAAATCCACATTGTACCATACTGTGAATTACCTGTTCCTTTATGAGTAATTTTATTAGTCTTTGACATTAACTTAGCATGTTCAATTCTAATCCTTTGATATGTGTGCGAGCTACGGATAAAAGGTATACCTCGTTCTTCACACCTCATAGCCATCATATTACAAGCATGTATTGTCTGTCTATTTCTATAAATTTTATATAATAGTAAATGAGCGACCCAGTGCTCTCTACCAGTTAGAACTACCAAATTAGTAGGATCATCTGAGCCACCCATAGATTTAGGTAAAATATGATGTTTTTCAGTATATCCTGTTACTGGTATTATTTTTCTTTTTTCAATTAAAGAGTTGTAAATTTGTTCATAATTCATATATATATTTATAACTTTTACTTCAACATTGTAGTTAGAATTAGAAATTATTTACGATCAGCGCACTGTCAGCGGTCTTCTAAACCGCTCTCCTTAAAATGACGGAAGGACGGAGCTGAGGTTCGATTCCTCCGCTGATTGCCATTTTTAATTAGGAACAATGATATAATATTGTAAGTTCATTGATAGTTTACCATTTTTATGGAGATATGACTGAGAGGTTTAAGGTAGTTCTTTGCTAAAGAATCGAAGTTTAAAAGCTTCCATAGGTTCGAATCCTATTATCTCCGCCAAATTTTGATTCATGCAGAAGTTCTATTAGCGAGAATGAAAGAGGACACGGCATCATAGGATCGCAACCTAAACGATGATGAATGACCTGTGTATACTGCGAGATTCCCTGCTCTGTAAGCGCTTACAACAGGAGACAAGTAATTATTGTCTATAAAAATTCGACCGCTCGCGCGGGTGAATCAAAACATTTTATGCCCCGTTCGTCTAACGGCTAGGACAACTGGTTTTCGACCAGTTAATAAGAGTTCGATTCTCTTACGGGGTACCATTTTATTGCAGAGAGGTTAGGTAGCCAAAGGAGTCTCATAAGCTTCTTGAGCAGGATCGTTCCCTGCCTCTGCACCCATTTCGCATTATAAGTGTTGTTGGCTGCACGCTAGGCTTCCACCCTTGAAGAATCAGTTCGAGTCTGATATGATGCACCATTTTATTACCGCATAGCTTAATGGTAGAGCGGGTTCTTTATGAGGCATTGGGTCCTCTATAAGGGCTTGGTTCGAGTTCAATTCTCGATGCGGTTATTTTCAAAAAGGAACAGTGATATAATATTATTGTTCTTTGATATAAATTTTATTCCGAAGTAGCTCAATTGGTAGAGCGGGAAGCTGTTAACTTCTAGGTTGTAGGATCGTGCCCTACCTTCGGAGCCATTTAACACACCCAGTGATCCTCTTCTTTATTGAATGATCATAAAGGCTGGGTATTAATTTCGGGCCTGTAGCTCAGCGGTTAGAGCAAACCACTCATAATGGTTTGGCCGTCGGTTCGAATCCGACCGGGCCCACCACTATTTTACCGGCATAGTAGCTCAAGGTAGAGCAGTCGGATTTATATCCCGATGACTAGATAAGTGAAAGGTTGGGGTTCAATTCCCCACTATGCCACCATTTCACGGGGATGTTATGGAATCGATTCGATGAAAATAACTACCCTATCGCAAGCACGGTTGAATTATCCGTTCAATAATTCAAAAAATATAGTTGGCGAAACTCAACTCATGGCTGCGTAGTTGCAGCCCCTCAAAATATGTGATATCTCATAGCATAGAGTAGGGGTCGATTTATGAGACACTTATGATAATAAGTATAAAGTTATCTGACGGATTGCGATCTAAAGAAAACTCGCAGGAAGCCGAATATTCCAAACATCGGATAGGTTGTTATGATGCCGAAACACATAACTAAGCTTGTAGAGATAGGATGAATAAAACATCAAAGACGCGAGTTCGAATCTCGCCATCTCCACCATTTTGACCTACTCAGTTGAATGCTGAGTAAGTTATACACAGGCGGTGCTGAAAGCAGAAGCATTGCGTGGGCCAGCGTCCGAGGAAGGCGGAATATCGACTCGGTTAATTCTATGGCATTTTCGTGACCGTAATTGCAAAACGCGGAGCGCATAGAAGCATGGTGATCGACTGGTAATCGTAAGCCTAGTTCCACAAAGACCATAGCAGGGGTAGCGTCCTGCCCTGTGTATTAAATTGACCCCAAATGCCTATGACTTAAATAGCCTTGAGTTACGCACACTACTGGTAGCACAAGCACGGAAAGCTTACCGCCGTTGCTTAGGTCTTTAAATCGGAAGCCGTGATGATAACACGCCAAATCCTGCGAGGAAGTGGATAGGCTCGCTAAATCGCAGAATTCTTTAACAGTTTAAGGGCAGTTCGTATAACGGCTATTACCTTCGGTTTTGATCCGAAAGATAGATGTTCAACTCATCTACTGCCTGCCACCTTGTCCTACTACCTTCCTACTGCATACGAGCAGTATAGGTTACTCACCTGAAAGACCTTGCGAGGAGCAACAGGGAGCAGTGGATTGATCACCACTGGGGCGTTTCTTTTATGCCGAAGTGGCGAAACTGGAAAAACGCACTTGACTTAAAATCAAGCGACTGCAAAGTCTTGTCGGTTCAAGTCCGACCTTCGGTACCACTTTAATAGTTCCAATACTTTTGAAAGTGTTGGGTAACGATCCACCGTTCCAATAGCGGGGCATCCCTCACGGGGTTGAAAATGTAGTGTAGAACGTACTAGGATATGAGGCTTGTGGATAGGCGTTGATCGAGCGGCATGCTGTTAGATTGATCATTTGTCATACAAGGTAACTTCTCTACGTCATCTATTGGGTAACTATTATTAAAGTAGACCTGCCGCGCCTCTGATTCATGCGTAATTCGGCGAAAAAGTCTAAGAACTTGACCGAGTCTTAGATTGGTGTTTAGGTTGAGATCGTAATACCAGTGGTGTACAAGCTGGTTGATAATGAGGATAAGGATTGCGTACTAGCGGTCGTCTCCCTCACACTTTAGGAATCATGGTGTAGCAGGTGCGCACGTTTGTTTGAAGCACAAAAGGCGATCGTTCAATTCGATCTGATTCCACCACAGGGAGTAGCTTAACAGGTAAAGCATTGGATTGTGACTCCAAGGTTGGTGGTTCAAGTCCACCCTCGCCTGACCATTTTAGGGTTGTTAGTGAAATGGATATCACGCTTCGCTACGGACGAAGTATTGGGAGTTCGAATCTTCCACTACCCGCCACTTTACGCTCGAGTAGCTCAATTGGTAGAGCGCTTGTTTTACATGCAAGATGTCGCAGGTTCAAGTCCTGCCTCGAGTACCACTTTATGCACCGTTGGTAGAATGGTTATACAGCAGGTTGCAACCCTGTCTATCTCAGTTCGAATCTGAGGCGGCGCTCCATTTTATTGGAAGGGCATATGGTATGCACCAGACTTTCATACGGTCAGGCTAGTGAGTTCAATTCTCACCCTTCCAACCACTTAACAAAAAATTCTTTCATTATTAAGCTCTAGGCGTTTTCTTTTTATTATGAAACACGTACAGTCAACAGATAGAACAACTCTTCTTTTAGATTATGCATGGATGCCCATTGGAGTCCTTACTGCTCGTGCTTGTTTTAAACATTTCATTCGTAATAGAGTTATTGGTTTAGATAGAGATAGAAATCAATTTAAATTCGATGATTGGTATGACTATGCTAACTTACACAAAGATCAGCCATGCTTAGCATCTACACATGAAATATGGACACTGCCGACAGTTGCCATTGTAACAGAAAGATTCTTTCGAAGAAAAAGAAATAGAAGCTATTCCTTTAAGGAGTTATGCGTTTTTTATGATCATAAATGCCAAATTTGTTTTGATAAATTTCCTAAGCATCAACTCTCGATTGAACACGTTGATCCAAAATCAAATGGAGGTACTGAATTCATTGAGAATAAAACTATCACGTGCCGCAAATGCAATTGTAAGAAAGGAAATGAATTTCCGTATTACGATAAAAGCGGTAACATATTAAAAGGTACTAATATACCACACAATTATATCTTTATCGATAAAAGTGTAGTAAGACCTGAATGGAAAGACCTTATATGGAGCAACTAAAGTGAAAAAATGGAATAATATAATAAATAATTAAATGCTATTCAATAAAACATATCAATCATTAATGAAATCTATCATAGAAGAAAGAGAATGGGATGAACCTAATGAGCCTTATGGTTACACCGATAGAGCAGTCTATAAATACGATAATGATGAATTAGAATTTGGTGATGATCTTTATTCGGTTGATGCTGAAGTAGTATATAGTAAACACCCAGAGGGTGTAGATGTTGATGAAGTTGAAATAACAGAGTTGTTTATGTATGATCCTTCTGTTGATGATAACGTTGAAGTTAATTTGCATGATATTGAACCTCAATTGAGACAAGATATTGAAGATCGCATTGAAGAGGATTTTCTAGATCAAATCAGTTCAGGTAGGATTGATTTTAGAAGTTTATAGAAATATATTTTTTATAGGTATTGATAAATAGGAACATTGATATAATATAGGTATAATTGTTCTTTAAAATTTAAAATGCCGATGTGCTGAAATTGGTAGACAGTGCGGACTTAAAATCCGTTGATCGTAAGATCGTGTGGGTTCGAGTCCCACCATCGGTACCATTTTAAATTCAAAATAATTTAAACAAAAATATATGAATAACGTAAAACTAATATCACATTCAACACCTTCAGCTGAATTTACTGAAATGGGTGTTGAAGATTGCCAAGACTTAATTGCCTTTTGCGCGCGAGTTTCAAACCCTTCCAACCAGCTCAATAAAGAAACAGCAGATAAGCTAATCAAATATCTAATTAAGCACAAACATTGGAGTCCTCTGGAAATGGTTTCAGCGTGCTTAGAGATTAATACTACACGTGATATTGCGCGACAAATTTTAAGACATCGATCTTTTTCTTTCCAAGAGTTTAGTCAACGATATGCTGACCCTACAAAAGATATGGATTTTGTTTTAAGAGAAGCTCGACTGCAAGATCAAAAGAATAGACAAAATAGCATTAAGAATGAAGACTCGAATCTTTTAATTGAATGGTTTGCTGAGCAACAAAAAGTAATCGATGCGGCAAAGAACGCTTATGATTGGGCTATCAAAAAAGGTATTGCAAAAGAACAGGCCCGAGCTGTTTTACCTGAAGGAAATACCGTAAGTAGAATGTATATGAACGGTACACTTCGTAGTTGGGTACACTATATTGAGCTTCGATCTGGTGTTGAAACACAGCTTGAACATAGAATTATAGCTGAGCAATGTGCAAAGGAAATTGCTAAAATATTTCCAATGATACTTCAGAATTAGATTTCCATAAAAAGGAACATTCATAATATATTAATATCTTCAGTTTAATTCCTGTAAGATATTCAAACTGGAACTATGTTATAATAGATAATATCAGAATTTCAATACGATAGTAATCAAAGGTTGGAACTATGATATAATAATAGAGTAACAGCAATTAATAACAAATACAAAATATATTATGATGAATCTAGGATACAAATCAACAGAGTTCAAGACAGTTCAAGATATTGTTATTCCCGACATTTTTTATCGTCGGTACAAAAGCGGTATTAATGTAGTAGATGAACTTTTCGGGGAAGGCATTCTACCTGGCTCTTCAATTACAATGTGCGCTGCAGCTGGATGTGGTAAGACTACTTTCCTTCTACAGGTACTAGATGCTCTTGCTCAAAACGGGTATTCAACTGCATATGCTTCCGGTGAAGAGAATGAATATCAGTTAGCATTTACATGCAATCGTATCGGCGTAAAGAGTGTTCAAGTCGCTAATATGACTGATGTAGATACTCTCGTTGAGCAGATGGAGCACTTTGATTGCTTAGTTGTAGATTCATTCCAGTCTCTTACAACTAAAAGTAAGATGAACTCTCGCGAGTTTGAATCATATGCCGTATCGAAGCTTACAAAAGCTGCTAAGGATACGGAATGTACGATTTTCTTTATCATGCACCTTACCAAAGATGGTAAATTAAAAGGTTCAACTCTCGTACCTCACTCTGTCGATGTTAATATGCAGATTGAAATTGATGCAGATGTAGATGATGATGCACGTAAGATCTTCTTTAATAAGAATCGATTTGGTCCTTGTAATGAACTTACTGTATATCTCGGAGCTCGTGGATATGACTTCGCTACCCCGGTAATTATCGAAGAGACGGAAAACAAGGCTCCGAGTAAGAAATCACGGAAGAAAGCCGAGCAAGAAAAGATCATGAATATGAAAGAACCTCCTCACATTACCGCAGATCGGGTTATGAAGGAGCTTGATATTGATTACAATCGCGCTTCGTTCGTACTACGTGATCTCGTTAACAACGATAAGCTAGTAAAGTTCGGCCGCGGTAAGACTGCTATTTACAAATTGGTATAGGTAATATGAAGCATGTATTATATATAGGTCAACCTTATGACCCCCTCGAACAATTGGATGTACAGAACCGAAAAAAAGTAGGTATCACCGCAAGTACTCAGCTACTCCCAAGCAGGGAAGGTCAACTAAAAAGAGATGCAGGTACTATCATGCCCTTTGGTTATGTAGTGGTCAAAGCATGGGAATTTGATGAACCGGTAGCGCAAAAAGTAGAGAAGCTTATACATAATATTAGACAGCCATATAATGGAGAATGGATATTAGATGAGGATTTAAGTTTGGTTGATGCCATAACAGATATTATCGAAAACTTAAAATTTATTTCAACGGAAATTGACTTAGGTGAATATAAAAATGATAAAGAGTTTAAGAAAGCTAGGCAATCAAACTCATGGTCAAAACTAGAAAGAGAGTTATATCAAAAGATAGGAGAATGTAAGGTGGTAACAGATACATTATCGTTAAGAGACGCCTCCGGAATTTTACAGACAGATGGTTATTACGTTAATGGTACAGTATACAATACGTTAGGACAAGCGTGTAGAAAGATTGCAGGTCAAAGCACAAGATGCTATGAAGCTTTTAAGATAGATGGTATTTCAGTTATCGATAAGATGAAGGAAAATGGCATAGAAGTAATCTAAGCAACTATAATATATATGAATATAATTAAAATCGTCCTATTTCTTATCCTTATATCTATAGCTGGGTGTACATCGACCTCTAAAAATATCGACCTCAAAGAGATACGAAAAACAAACGACGAGCTATATGATTTATGGTGGAGAGGTGAGAGATGGGGTAGGGAATTTGAGGAACTGTGATATAATAAACTATATGAAAGAACAAAAATACAACCTTAAATTGACAAAGAATCAAATGGGTGTGATTTGTCGCGCTCTCGAAGCCCTTGAAAGAGCCCAGATGGGTCAATTCAAGATTGCGCTTGAACAGATTTTTGAATTTGAATCCGATAAAGAATACCGCAAACATCTTAAAGATGTTTCATGGGATGAATACAACACATTGGAGCAAATGTTGAAGTCATTTATCTTTAATCGTGAATCAGGTGCCCAGCAAAACAATAGATATTTTGGAATTACGGGAACCTCTGAAAGCGCAAAGATAGCATATGAAATCAATAAAGTGCTTAGTCAATTTTTAGCGGTTGAACAAAATGATGGTTATTGGCAACCTGCTTATAGGTCTTATGATGATCCGCTTCATTTATCACAAGAGCCTATCGCAGAAGTTGCAGAATTTCAAAAGTATAAAGACTTCCCTATTCCAAAAAAACATTGGAGTGAACTGAGAAAATTATTTGCTGATGGAGATTTGACTTCTATGTGGAATATCGCCAATCCGTATATTCCAGAAAATGTTAAAGCGGGCGAGATCGAAATCTACCCGTTCTCGGATAAGCTTGCGCCGAAAGATATGAATGGAGATCATTTTGATGATATTTGTATTCGTATGTGGAAGCCTGAAAAGAGAGAAGAGTTTGAAGGTAACAGTCATGACTGACCAAAAACATACCGACAAACACGACGAGCCACAACAGGCATTGTCTCAATCCGCCTTGTTAGATATTTTGCTCTCGATTCAAGAAGAGGCCGAAAATCTTCCTTGCGGTGGAATTGGATTGTGCGGGGCGACACAAAGCGACCTCGACGAGGCAAACGAGTTGGGCAGACCATTTGAGGATGATGCAGTATATCATATGGGGCAACAAATATGGCTAGAAGCTCAAAGTGGAATTATTCTTTTATCTAACGCCTAAATCCTGCCCCCTGCGACGAAAGAAATCAAAGAACTAATACACTGAACTATAAAGATTTACTATTAGGGGAACTGTGATATAATAAGCTATATGAAAAAGATTTCTACAGGTAAGGTTCTTATAATTCCAGACGTTCACCAAAATATTGGTTTTGTGAAAGCGATTCTGCGTAAAGAAGATTGGTTCGACCACTGCGTTTTTCTTGGTGACTGGTTCGATACTTTCCGAAACATTGATAACCAAATAGCATATTCAATGAAAGAAACCTGCAATTGGATTAACTCTAAGTTGGATGATGACCGATTTACGTGGCTATTAGGCAATCACGATTTATCTTATCTCTCTTCCTATAAACCTAATGATTATCGGCCAAGAGGTACATATTATTGTTGCTCAGGGTGGACAAAGAATAAAGCAAAAGACTTCAACCGCACTATCAATCCCGAATGGATAAAGAAAGTCGAACTGTGTTGTAAAGTTGGAGATGCTTATTGTGTGCATGGCGGTTTCTCTCACAATCAATTCAAACCGATTATGAGCGAAGAAGAGAACATTCAATTCTTATATGACGATTGGGAAAAGACTAAATCGATTTTTATGTATGATCTTCATCATTGGATCGGAAAAGTTGGGCCATGTCGTAGAGGTATGGATAGGTACTCTTCTCCTGTTTGGTTGGATTTCTTTGAAGAGTTCAAACCGTTAGATGATGTGAGAATTATCTGCGGTCATACGAACTCACGATTCAACCCGCAATGTAAGACAAATTCGAATGGATTAGACAATTGGTGTATTGACAACGAACAGAAAATGTATATAGTATATCAAGATGGTAAATTTGAGATTAAACCTATTATTGAAAAAGATTATAGTGAATTTTTAACACTTGATATGTGAAAAGTTGTTTACAAACTAACGGAACTGTGATATAATTATATTATGAAGAAACTAAGCGACACATACAAAGAACTAGGAATTGCATTTACTTTTCCTATCAAGATTTACGACAAGAAAGGTAACAGAACCTACTGCGAGTACAGTAACGGCTATTGGAGAAAGTGTGAATTCGATGGTAATGGTAGACAAACTTACTTCGAGGATAGCAATAAATTCTGGAGCAAGCGTGAATATGATACCAACGGCAATCAAACCTACTTCGAGGTCAACTCTGGCTACAAGAGAGGGACACCTCGTAGCCAATCTTGCGCAGGTAAGGTTATTGAGGTAGATGGAAAGAAGTATAAACTACTGGAACTGTGATATAATTATATTATGAAAAAACTAAGCGACACATACAAAGAACTAGGCCTTGTATTCACTTTCCCTATCGAGATTGAGGATGCTAATGGTAACGTAATATACTACGAGGATAGCAATGGCTGGCGGAGAAAGTGTGAATTCGATGGTAATGGTAGACAAACTTACTATGAGGATAGCAATAAATTCTGGAGCAAGCGTGAATATGATACCAACGGCCATCAAACCTACTTCGAGGACAACAATGGCTACAAGAGAGGGACACCTCGTAGCCAATCTTGCGCAGGTAAGGTTATTGAGGTAGATGGAAAGAAGTATAAACTACTGGAACTATAATATAATAATATGAAGAAACTAAGCGAAACATACAGAGAACTAGGAATTGCATTTACCTTTCCTATCGCGATTGAAGACAAGAACGGGAACGAAACATACTACGAGGACAGTAGTGGCTTCTGGTATCGCTGTGAATTCGACAAGAAAGGCAATGAAACATACTTCGAAGACAGTGATGGAACCAAGCGTGGTTCCTGTGATGGCAAGGTCATCGAAGTAGATGGTAAGAAATATAAACTAATGGAACTGTGAACGACAATCAATACATCGACAGATTAGAACTACCTAACCCAATCATAGAATTAGGTAAGATTACTTTTAAAGAGCCTCTTGTGTGTTACGATATCGAGGTCACTTCAAATAACATCTACTTTCAGTGGTGTTTTGGGATGGATGATAGTTTCAATGTTGGTGTAGGTGAGCCGATGTGGTTATCCACCAAGAGTCAGAAATCGGACTGGAAGCATAAACTAATTCGCTGGTGCGAATTTAATATCGGTCACGCCTTTTTCCACGCTTGCGAAGATACAAACTACACTCAACTGCATTGGGCATTGTATGGTAATCTAAAGCCGCTAGTCGAAGAAATTGATGAAGGATACGGTTTAGAGTATGAGTAAGAGATACAATTTTATAATTGCCCGTTTTTGGGGTGAGGATGAATGTCCAACTGAGAAAGATAGACTTTGTGTGTATATGATTCGTAGTAAAGAAGTTCATTTTGGAACCGAAAAAGAGGCATTTGAGGCTGCCAAGATTATTAGTATACAAAAAGGTAAAAAATATAAGCCTTATTTCATTGACATCGATCAGAATTTGATTAAGATAGAGGAACTATAATATAATAACACATCAAAACAAGAAGATTTATGAAACCCGACACTTGGCTTATAGTTAAAATCAAAACCAAAGAGGAAATACTCCACAAAGTCGTTGCGGGCTGGAATGGAGGCTATCTTTCTGGGGATATTTGGAAATCGGCCTGCGTCATCAAAGGGGTGGTATATGAAAATGAATTTTATAGATTCTTTGGCTTCAGTGGAACGGTATATGAATGTCACGAAAACGCTTACGGTCAAAGAATATGCAACTCTCCTGGCTTAGAACGAATAATTAACGCATGTGAGTATAACAACGCCGAATATGAGATTCTTCACGAGAATACAGATTGGCTAAACTATAAATTATATGAAAAATTATGAACAAAAATGATTATTAGCATACGAACAGGTAAAAAATATAAGCCTTATTTCATTGACATCGATCAGAATTTGATTAAGATAGAGGAACTATAATATAATAATATGAAGAAACTAAGCGAAACATACAGAGAACTAGGAATTGCATTTACCTTTCCTATCG
>CBFHVY010000068.1:0-11825 GCA_965659555.1 Flavobacteriaceae bacterium | reverse complement strand
AATCGTTCGTCATCTGGTTGGACTAAGATACTGTTGA
Source organism: Flavobacteriaceae bacterium (assembly GCA_965659555.1). Classification (GTDB taxonomy): domain Bacteria; phylum Bacteroidota; class Bacteroidia; order Flavobacteriales; family Flavobacteriaceae; genus Polaribacter. The sequence continues at coordinate 11,788 of CBFHVY010000068.1, read as the reverse complement.
TGTAGTTGGGCGATATAAAACTTAATAAAGCAGGTAAAGTAATGGCACCAACCGCATACATAGATAGCTTTTGGATGAATTCTTTTCGATCCATTTTATTATGGGCGTAATCATCATACAGATCGAAAACTTCTTGATGAATGTCTTCTTTTTTTAATGGTTTCATAAAGTGGCTTTTAATGTTCTAAAGACAATTCTCAACCCGATGTGCAATACTGTCTTTAAAAGAAATTGAGTAGCCTAAGATAATTAAAAAACCGTAAGAATAGTTTAAAGAATACTGTAAACGGAATACAGGTTACGCTTATTGTCTTATTAAGGTTGCTCTTGCAGACAATTGGTTCTTCATGGCTTCATCAGCTGTATTTAAAGGAAGCTGACTTGGATGAAGTAAATTTGGCGACTCAAACGGATTTGCACTAAGATCGAACAGTGCTTCACTACCATCATCAAACTTTATGTATTTGTGTGTCTGATTTCGAATGGTATAATCAGCCCCACCAGAAGGTGTGCCAAGTTCTGCATAGACATAGTCTCGTATAGTACTTATAGATCCATTGGTAAGCAAGGGTTTAAAGTTCATGCTGTCGTTTCTAGAATCTATGGCAATTCCTGCAATACTTGCAATGGTTGCAAATAAATCACTGGTATTGATTAATGCATTTTCTACTTGATTGGTTCTACTTACTCCTTTTCCTGCAATAATCATTGGCACGTTAATTCCACCTTGATAAAGTGTTCCTTTGGCACGTTGAGCAGGGTATTCTTGAACCACCTGACTCGGGGTACCATTGTCTCCAATAAAAATTATTATAGTATTTTCGAATGCACTAGGACTTAATGATCCTAGTACTCTGCCAATTTCCGTATCCATAGCTTCAATCATTGCCATATAATAGGGTTGTGGATTTGCATCGATACTCGCTTGGTCAGTAGGTAAATTTCCTTGACTGTGTAATTCTGAAGGAGGTAAATGAAATGGTGTATGAGGAGCTGTATACGCTAACCATAAAAACCATGGGTCGGTTTGTTCATTAAGCCAATCAATTGCTAAATCAGAAAATTTACTTGTAATATATGTTGAGGAGGTTGTGGTAAAACCATTCTGAGTAAGACTCCAATTATCATAAGCAGGCGCAGCCCCATTAAGAAGTCCGGCATAATAGCCAACACCCATGGCATTAGGATGATTTACATTGTTAGACAAATGCCATTTACCAATAACTGCAGTGCTATATCCGGTATTATTGTTTCTTAAGTATTGTTGTAATGAGGTTTCAGAAGTTGCGAGTTCATCGCCCACTTTAGTTACCCCTGTTCGTACACCATACGTTCCTGTTAAGATACTAGCTCGGGTAGGGGTACAGGTAGGGTTAGACCAAACGTTGTTAAATCGAAGTCCCCCGTTTACTAGACTTTGAAGGGTAGGGGTGTTGGGTTTTACACTACCCACACTATAGCCTGGAGTAGCGTCTAAGCCCATATCATCAGCAATGATTAATAGAATGTTTGGTTTTGCAAAACTTACGGGATCTCCAGAAAAGGTTTGATCTTTGGAACACGATATTCCAACACAACATAGGATTACAATCAGTACTGCTTTTTTCATCATAACTTCTTCTAGTATTTAGGTAAGACGTATAGTTTTAATAATGGTTTAAAGATAAAACAGATTCTTCGTTTTGGCTATTTTTTATGAAAAAATCACTTAAAAAAACAGATTTTGTACGTTTTATTTAACTGTATACCAGAACCGAGTTTACAATGAACGTTTAAACCAAAAATCGACAACCAATGAGTCCGCAGAAATTTGTGCTTTTAAAGTATCGTTTTCAAGCGAATAGACTATTTTTTTAGGAAACTCATTTTTATTGTTTTCACAGGTAAAGGAAGTACTGTTTTGTTGTGTAAACTTAAAAAGTACCGGCTCATCATGTACGCCTTCAATTTCTAAAAACGTCCCTTCTTTTGTGTTTACAATCTTTAAATGTTCTTTAAACACGGTATCTTGTGCTACTAAGGAAAACCCTAGTCCGTGCAAGCTTGTATTCCAATGTTCAAAAGTCTTTTTAGGAGGGGTGTCATTAATTCGTTCCCATTGCCCCACTAGCCAAGTTGGTGTTTGATTCTTTTGTGTTGTATTACAGGCGTTTAAAAGCAGTAGAATACAACAAAGTAAACCGATAGTTGTAGTTTTCATAAGCATTGTTTTTACAAAGATAACAGAAATCTAATCATCATAATATCCAACAAAATTTTGTAAATTCGCAAACCAAGTAAAGCGAGTTAATGTTAGAAAAAATACATATAGTACAGCAACGTTACGATGAGGTTTCCGACCTTATTATTCAACCTGATGTGATCTCTGATCAAAAAAGGTATGTGCAGCTCAACAAAGAATATAAAGATCTTGGAGCTGTGGTTACTAGGGGAAAAGAATACCAAGAATTGCTTCACAATATTGAAGAGGCAAAAGAAATTATTGCCGATGGTTCTGATCCTGAAATGACCGAGATGGCTAAAATGCAACTCGATGAAGCGAATACTCGAATTCCAGAATTGGAAGAAGAAATCAAGTTTTTGTTGATTCCTAAAGACCCTGAAGATAGTAAAAACGCCGTGGTAGAATTGCGTGCGGGTACTGGTGGTGATGAAGCAAGTATTTTTGCTGGAGACTTGTTTAGAATGTATTCTAAATATTGCGAAAGTAAGGGTTGGCGTGTAGATGTTGTTGACTTTAGTGAAGGAACCAATGGTGGATACAAAGAGATTCAGTTTGAAGTAAATGGTGAAGACGTTTATGGAACCCTAAAGTTTGAAGCGGGAGTGCATCGTGTACAACGTGTACCTCAAACCGAAACACAGGGTAGAGTGCACACTTCTGCGGCTACGTGTATGGTGTTTCCTGAAGCTGAAGAATTTGATGTAGAAATTAATCCAAAAGATGTGCGTATCGATTTTTTCTGTTCTTCTGGACCAGGAGGACAATCGGTAAACACGACCTATTCGGCTGTACGATTAACACATATCCCAACAGGATTGGTTGCGCAATGTCAAGATCAAAAATCGCAGCATAAGAATAAAGAGAAGGCTTTTAAGGTACTGCGTTCTAGACTTTACGATATGGAATTGGCTAAGAAGCAAGAAGCTGATGCCGCAAAACGTGGCTCTATGGTAACTTCTGGAGATCGAAGTGCAAAAATTAGAACCTATAATTATCCGCAAGGTAGAGTTACCGATCATCGTATTGGACTTACCTTATATGATTTATCTAATATTGTTAATGGAGATATTCAAAAAATTATTGACGAATTAATGTTGGCAGAAAATACTGAAAAACTAAAAGAGTTAGGAGAAAGTATTTAACGCTTATATTTACTTAGACATAAAAAAACCGAGCTTTGGCTCGGTTTTTTTATGTGTTCTTAGAGGGATATTACTCTTTTACCAACTTGAGTTTTCCCAATCCTAATTCAGTTTTTACTTGAGCAAAATACACCCCTTTATCTAAGGTTGAAGAATCTATACTAGCCTCTCTACTATTGGGCGTAGATGAAAAAACTTTTTTACCAAGTAAGTTATACACTTCTATGCTCGAAATCGTGGAATTAGCGGTAGCAATAGTCCATCGGTTTTGTGTTGGATTTGGATACGATTTTAAAGCAATCAATTCGTTATCGGCAATACTTAAGGTTCCTTGATTTACGGAGAAATAGATATTGTCGAAATACACAATTCCCGTTTCTTGATTTGATGAAGTTCCTAGTTTAAATTGAAAAAACTTGTCTTTGCTAAACCCTAGATTTGTAAAAAATGTAAGGGGAATATCTACACTGGTCCAAGCATCAAAAACAAAGGCTTCTTGTGTTGGAATTTCGTAAAAGAACTCATTTACAGTTCCATCATTTTCAATAAGAATCATACGCAACTGAGAAGCTGCCACGGAATGATAATCAAAATGCAAAAAATTATAGGCAGAAATATCGGTAACTGCATTTGTTCCTCTTCCATATCCAGCTACAGAGAAATCCATTTTAATGGTTTCGTTAACTACCGAAGTAGAAGGATCTGTATCTACAATTGTTTTTTCTCCAAACTCATAATCGTTTGTCCAAATATTGGTAAAACCACCGGTATCTCCAAATAAACTTAATACTTCGCCATCTGGTGTTGAAGGTGTTGGTGAAGGAATCGCCAATTCTGCTGGAGGGGTTACATTGGTTCCCCCTACAAAGTCGTCTACCAAATAAGTGTCAGATTCGGTGTTGTTGAAATCGGTAAATAAAACGAGTTTATTGTAATTTCCAGGGTTGTTACCTTGGTCGTCGTCAAAGTCTAGACTAATATTTTGCCAGTCTGTTCCTGAGGTTGTAAAAGCGACCTCTACCGAAGCATCTCCTTCACCTGCATCCTCAAATTTTAATAAATGCTGACCAGAAGTAGATCCTGTTAAAGGTTTTATTCTAAAGGTAATGGTGTTGTTTGCAGAATCCGAAAGGTCTAAATTTAAGGCCAATACAAGTTGAGCGTTGTCGTAGTTTGAACCACCACCTACAATTTCTACTACATCGTTTCCTGCGTCTGTGGTTAGACTAGTAGTACATTCATCACCAACCAATAGTTGATTGGCTTCACTAAAGGTTAAAGGGAATGATTGTGCATAGCCAAATGATACCGCAAGTAAACCAATGATTAGGGTAATTTTTTTCATGATTTTAGTTTTAGATTTAGAAATAATCAATAACCAAAAAACGATGTTCAGCCCTAAAATCACGAATTATTTGTGTCTAAATATACCTTTTAATTACATACCATAGTTGTTTTCTCAATATATTTTAATCATATACCCCTAGTTCTCTAGAGTTTAGCATTTTTATTACACCACAAGCTGTAAAATACAAACAGCGCTTAATGAATAAGCGCTGTTGTACGTAAACCTCTTTTTAAAGCTGTTATTTTCCAATAATATGAAGCTCGGTAAATGTTTTATCAATAACTAAAGAATTGTTTCCATTCACTTTTAATTGGTCTAAGGGCACTTCAACATTGTCTATTTGTATAGCTGTTATAGTGAAGGGTAGATTATGGAATACTAAATTAAAATTCGAATAGTCTGCATCAAATTTTCCTTCTTTGTGTTGCTGTAAAATAAACTCTTTCTTTTTTCCTTCCACTTTAAATGTCCTTAGGCTGTATCTTCCTTTGGTATAATCGTAACCGTCGTGGGCATCGTCGTATAAAGTAGAACGCTCTTTTCCTTCTTTATAGTAAATATCTAAGGTGATTTCATCGAAGGTCTTTTCACCTACATATTGTTGTACTGGATATTTTGGAATTACTGCACCTTCTTTAATAAAGATTGGAATTTCATCAATATCGGCGTCTACCCATATTTCTTTTCCTCCTTTAATATATTCATTGGTCCAGAAATTATACCAATACCCTCTAGGAATATACATTCGTCTTCCTTTGGCATTAGGTTCTATAATTGGACACACTAAAATATGGTCTCCAAAAACAAACTCATCACTTCTGTAATGGGTGTGAATATCTTCTTGATCGAATAAAACTAACGATTTTATAATAGGTGTTCCTTCTTCTGCATATTTCCAAAATGCGGTGTACAAATAGGGGAGTAATTGATAACGTAGCTCTATAAACTTTCGAACAATATCGGTAATATCTTCATCAAAAGCCCAAGGTTCTTGATCTCCGTGATCTCCCGAGGAGTGCACTCTACAAAAAGCATGAAAAATACCGAGTTGAATCCAACGTGCAAAGAGTTCTCCTTGAGGTTGTTCGGCAAATCCACCAATATCACTTCCTGCAAATGAATATCCAGACATGGCCATTCGTTGTGCTTGCACGTTAGCAATCCATAAATGCTCCCATGTAGCAACATTATCTCCAGTCCAGGTTGAGGTATAGCGCTGTGTGCCTGAGTAGGCCGCTCTGGTAATAACAAACGGTCGCTTTGGATAACTGTATTTTTTTAACCCTTGGTAGGTCGCTCTTGCCATCTGCATTCCGTAAATGTTATGTGCTTTTCTGTGGCTACAAGGGTTCCCTTCGTAATCGTGACGTACATCATCTGGAAACGATTTGTTAGGCACGTCCATTACCGCAGGTTCATTCATATCATTCCACACTCCTTTTACACCAATTTCTTCGATAAGTTCTTTAAATAATCCAGACCACCAATCGCGAACTTCAGGTTTTGTAAAGTCTGGGAAATAACATTCACCAGGCCATACTTTTCCTTTCATATAAGGGCCATCGGCTCTTTTACAGAAATAATCTTTATCTAAAGCTTCTTTAAAAATGCTGTACTCATGGTCAATCTTAATTCCTGGGTCGATAATAACTACGGTTTTAAAACCGTCATCTTCCAATTCCTTGACCATTCGTTTTGGATCTGGAAAATGATTTTTATCCCAAGTAAAACATCTAAATCCATCCATATAATCGATGTCTAGATAAATGGCATCACAAGGAATTTGAAGTTTTCTAAAGGTACTCGTAATCTCTTTTACATTACTTTCTGGATAATAACTCCACTTACATTGATGGAATCCTAAAGCCCAAAGCGGAGGAAGTTGATGAGGTTTACCTGTTAAATCGGTGTAATTCGCTACAACATCTTCCATTTGAGGACCATAGATGAAGTAGTAATTCATTTCGCCACCATCTGCCCAAAAGCTGGTAATATTTCTACGTTCGTTAGCAAAATCGAAATGAGTTTTAAAGGTATTGTCAAAAAAGATACCGTAGGCTTTGTTGTCGTGTATTCCTGTGTAGAAAGGAATAGCTTTATAGATAGGGTCTGTATCTTTGCCATAAGCATAAGAGTCGGTTACCCAGTTTTCAAAACGCTTTCCTTTTAAACTTACGTCTACAGGTTTGTCTCCAAGTCCATAATAGCTTTCAGCCTTTTGAGAGACTTTACTCATTTTAACAATATCGCCACCAAATTGATAGCTTTCTTCCCAATGAAATCCAATTTCATCTTCGTTAATGATCTTGAGATCTTTCGCATCATACAAAGCAATGCTTAAGTTTTCTTTTGCCACTTTACAAAGCAGTTTTGAGGTTGAAACTTCGTAATGTGTTTCGGTTTCTTTAACTTCTAAAAATTTGTACCCTCGACTTGCGTATTTGGTGATGGCATAAGAAAAGTCTACTTCAAATTTTCCTGTGGTACTGTATCTAAATCGAATAACACTATCTCTAAACACAGTAAGCTGTAAGACTACATCATTACTCGTTTTAAAATATAAGGTATCAACGTCTTTTTTGTAACTAATAATTTCTGAAGGGAAAAGATTTCCTTTCTGTTCAAGCTCCGTATTTACAATCATGCTTCAAAAATTTAAAAACATGTAAAAAAAAGGAAAAATTAGCAGTTTAGAAAGTAATTCAGAGCTATTTATTAACGATAACGTTATCGCTTTCAGCAATTTTAACAAACTGACTAAAAGCGATGTTGAATAGTGAAAAAAGTGCGGTGTTTTACTTAGCTGTATTTTAATACAATCATCCCTAAAGGGGGAAGCTTGCATGACACAGAATGCGATTTAAAGTTCCATTCGATAGCTTCTGCAGCCAGCTTTTTATTCTGATAGTCTCCTGTTCCATAAAAGGCTTTAGCATCGGTATTAAAGACTTCTTTTAAACTCCCTTCTTTTGGAAGCCCTATGCGATAGTCTTCTCTTGGAATTGGGGTTAAATTACATACCACAACAAGGGTGTCTTTGGCTGTTTTTCCTTTTCTGATAAATGAGATTACCGAATTTTGGTGATCGCCATGATCTATCCATTCAAAGCCATCTGCACTAAATTGATTTTGATGCAGTGCTTTTTCTTTTTTGTATAAGCTGTTTAAGCCTTTTACACAAGCCTGTGCTCCTTTATGAACATCGTATTCTAATAAATGCCAATCTAGACTTTGCTTGAAATTCCATTCGCTAGTCTGACCAAATTCTCCCCCTTGAAATAGGAGTTTTGCTCCAGGGTGCATGTACATAAAACCATATAATAATCTGAGGTTGGCGAAACGCTGCCATTCATCTCCAGGCATCTTACCCACAATAGATTGTTTTCCATAGACCACTTCGTCGTGCGAAAGGGGTAGCATAAAGTTTTCGGTAAAGGCATAGTTCATGCTAAACGTCAATTCGTTTTGGTGGTGTTTTCTATAGATAGGCTCTTTAGCAAAGTATTCTAACGTATCGTGCATCCAACCCATCATCCATTTCATTCCAAAACCAAGTCCACCAATATAGGTTGGTCTCGACACCATGGGGAACGATGTAGACTCTTCTGCAATCGTCTGAACATCTGGAAAGTTTTCATACACGGCGGTATTCATGTCTTTCATAAATGAAATCGCATCGAGGTTTTCTCGACCACCAAATTCATTTGGCTCCCATTCTCCATCTTCTCTAGAATAATCTAAGAATAACATAGACGCAACAGCATCTACTCGAAGTCCATCGGCATGATACTGATCTAACCAAAACAGGGCATTACTAATTAAAAATGCGCGCACTTCGTTTCGGCCGTAGTTGAAAATTAAACTTTTCCAATCGGGGTGATATCCTTTTCTTCTGTCGGGGTGTTCATAGAGGTGAGATCCGTCGAAGAACCCTAAACCATGATCATCTGAAGGAAAGTGTGAAGGCACCCAGTCTAGAATGACTCCAATACCTTTTTCGTGAAATTTATCTACTAAATATTTAAAATCATCGGGTTCTCCAAAACGTGATGTTGGAGCAAAGTAACCCGTTAATTGATAGCCCCAACTAGGGTCGTATGGATACTCCATAACAGGCATAAACTCTACATGTGTAAAGTTCATATCGGCTACGTAGTTAACCAAGTCATCGGCCAATTCTTTATAGCTTAAAAAACGATTTTCAGAATGTTGTTTCCAAGAGCCTAAATGTACTTCGTACACCGAATAGGGTGCGTCTAAGGCATTGTGCTTTTTTCTGCTCTTCATCCATTTTGAATCTTCCCAGGCATAGTTGTCTTCCCAAACCACAGAAGCGGTTTTTGGTGGGTGCTCGCAGCGTCTCGCAAACGGGTCTGCTTTTTCTGTTTTAATATCGTTATGGTGACTTTGTATCTTGTATTTATAAATACTTCCTTTGCCCACATTCGGAATAAATCCTTCCCAAATTCCACTTCCATCCCAACGCACGTGTAAGTGGTGCTCTCCTTCAATCCAAAAATTGAAATCACCGATAACAGAAACTGCTTTGGCGCTTGGTGCCCAAACGGCAAAATAGGTTCCTTGTACACCATCGACTTCGAGGATATGTGATCCAAATTTCTCGTAGAGTTTAAAGTGTTTACCTGCTTTAAATAAGTCGATGTCAAAGTCTGTAAAAAGACTGTATGCTTGAGCGTGTGCCATGGGTTTAGTTGAGTATGTTAGCAATACCTTTTAATGGAATAACGGTCCATCTAGGTCTTGAGTTTAATTCGTAGCCTAGTTCGTAAATTGCTTTTTCGAGTAGGTGATATTTTAAAATAAAAATTCGTTCTTGACTGTAGCCTAGGTCTAGGTTTGCATTTTGAATGGTAATAATATAGGTTTCCATAAAAATACCCACCATGTAGCTGTAAAGAAGTTCTCCAAATTCAAAGAGTTCTTCTTGAGATTTATTGTACTCCTTACTATGGTTAAATATGGTGGCATAAATAGCGTAGTGGAACGAACGGAATAGCCCAGCAACATCTTTTAATGGCGGTTGTTTTACTTTTCGATCTCGAATGGTGCTTTCGGGTTCTCCTTCAAAATCAAGGATACAAAAATCATCGTCTTGAACTAATATTTGTCCCAGATGATAATCACCATGAATGCGAATACGTTCGCCTTTAAGGGTTGTCCAATCGAAATTTACCAATCGCTTTCTGATATCGTTCTTACTGTCTAAAAACTGTTTAGCGAGTTCAAGCGCAAAGCCATCTAGCTTATGCAAATTGTTTTCAGCAAGGTTTAGCCTATTTTGAAATTGATAGGTCAATCTATTTTTTAACCAAACCGTATAATCTCCGTTAAAACGAGTAGGTGTAAAGGCGGTTTCTTCAAATTCAGACCCCAAAGCAGCATGCATTTCTGCAGTTCGTTGTGCAAGAAGTTTAACCTTTAAAAGAATGTTTAAACCAGCCCAATCTATAATCTGTGGTGGAATATCTGTAATCTTTACTCGAGAGAACAAGGCGATTTTAGGGAGGTTGTGGAGTTGAATATTTTTGTGATCTATGGTCTCGTAGATCTTGTGTATTTCCTTTAAAAAATACTCCCATGCATCTCCTTGATTAGGTACCAGCTTTTGCATTAATCCGATGGTGATATAGGTATTATCAGCATCAATAATATTAATACTACCCACATAAGGCGGAGTGTTTTTAAAATCTTTTTTATCCGATAAGAAGCGACTCATTTCATAATCAGGGTTCTTGTCGGAATACAAGCGTCTGAAGAACTTTAAAATAAAGGCATCGTTGTAAATAATAGAAGTGTTACTCTGCTCGGCCCCCATAAATTTAGAGGAGGTATATTCTGGTAATTCTAATGCTTCTGACCTGTGGTATTGTACCCTAGTTTTATCTATGGGCATAGCCGTAGCAATACGTTGGTATACGAGCTTGCGAAACGCTTCCAAATACATGGCATCGATAATAAATCCATTCTGATTTTTAAGTTTGAGGGGAAGAATTCTATTTTCTTCGGCAAATGATTCATCAGATACAAAGGCTATTGGCAAAAAGTAATGATGGTAAAAAGCTTCAGCAAAATTAACTTCGATAATCAATCCGAAATACACTTCACTACCTTGTTGTATTCTAAAGTATTCTCGTAATTCAATATATTTTAACTTGCTAGACTTACCGCCATACCAGCGTTGCTTTTGAATATAGTCTTCTAAAACGTCGGCTAAAAAAACCTTGATAAAGTCTTTATTGTCAATAAGTTCTTCCCAGTTGCTTTTTGAACTGAAAATGGAGGCTTCTGAATTTATAGCTTCTCGTTTTGCCATGGATTACTTTTTAATGCTAAAGATATGAAAAGGCAGCGTAGGGTGTAATTCAACATAATTCCACTCTTGGCGCCATTGGTAACTATTGCCCGTTACTAAGTCGTTTACTTGAACCTGCTGCCCGTGATGAATGCCCAAGTCTGCTAGAGGAAGTTGAACAGTACCCGCTTGCATATAGTACGGATCTAAACTAATAATAGTTAAGGTTTCATCAGATCTATCGTCATTCCATTTGTAAAATGCGAGTAAGTTTTCATTTTCTATGTGACAGAATTTGATGTTATTGGTTTGTTGGAATGATTCGTGTTCTTTTCGAATTCTATTTATGGTACTAATAAGCTTACTCACTTTGGTCTCTTTGTTCCAGTCGTAATGACATAATTGGAATTTTTCAGACATATAATATTCTTCTTTACCTGGAATAGCATCACTAATCATCTGCTCAAAGACAGGACCGTAAATTCCAATGTTAGAACTTAGGGTGGCGGCTAACGCATATCGTTGTAGATATTTTGAGTCGTTTGCACCTTGTAAGTGGTAGGGATTAATATCTGGGGTGTTGGGCCAGAAATTAGGACGCATATATTCTTTTTGTTCTGTTTGCGTTAACTCAGTGAGGTATTCCATTAATTCATGCTTGGTATTTCTCCAAGTAAAATAGGTATACGATTGTGTATAACCTTGTTTTGCCAATTGTTGCATTACCTTAGGCTTGGTAAAGGCTTCGGCTAAAAAGAGTA
>CBFHVY010000067.1:0-11838 GCA_965659555.1 Flavobacteriaceae bacterium | reverse complement strand
ACATTTATCAGAACTTGCTTTAGGAGGTACTGCAGTTGGAACTGGATTGAATACTCCAAAAGGTTACGATGTAATGGTTGCTGAATTTATTGCTGAATTTTCAGGGTTACCTTTCGTTACTGCTGAAAATAAATTTGAAGCATTAGCTGCTCACGATGCCCTAGTAGAGACTCACGGCGCTTTAAAACAAGTTGCTGTATCGCTAAACAAAATTGCTAACGATATTCGTTTGATGGCTTCTGGACCTCGCTCTGGTATTGGAGAAATTACGATTCCTGCCAACGAACCAGGAAGTTCTATTATGCCCGGAAAAGTAAACCCTACTCAAGCAGAAGCCATAACTATGGTATGTGCTCAAGTTATGGGTAATGATGTTGCCATTACCGTTGGAGGTACTCAAGGACACTACGAACTCAATGTTTTTAAACCTGTCATGGCCGCTAACGTACTTCAATCTGCTCAGTTGATTGGTGATGCTTGTGTGTCTTTTGATGCGAATTGTGCATCTGGAATAGAGCCGAACCATAAACGTATTGCCGAGCTCGTTTCTAACTCCTTGATGTTGGTTACTGCTCTAAACACAAAAATAGGTTATTATAAAGCGGCTGAAATTGCCAATACAGCACATGCCAATGGAACTACCTTAAAAGAAGAAGCCATTAATTTAGGCTATGTAACTGCTGAAGAATACGATGCTTGGGTAAAACCTGAGGAAATGACCGGTAGTTTATCATAAACACCTAAAACACAATATAAAAAAAGGTTCAGCTTAAGCTGAACCTTTTTTTATAGGTATCGTTCTCGAATAATTTTTAAATGATGCCGTTGATGTCCTGCAATACAGTATCCAATAGCCCTTACAGACATATCATATCCTGATGCTTTTCCAATTTGAGTTAATTCTTCCTCTGAAAAACTTTCAAATAAAAGCAATGTCGCTTTACGAATCACTTCCATTTCTGTCACTAAACTCTTCCATGGTCGATCATTGCCTCTAGAGTGTTCAACGTATACATTTTCATCAAAGCCAGGTAAAGGGGTGCTGTCTTTTCTAGCAAAGCACATTGCTCGATAAGCAAACACCCGTTCTGTATCAATAAGGTGTTGTACTAGCTCCTTAATAGACCACTTCCCTTCTGCATAGCGATAAGTATGTTTAGCTTCGTCTATCGTTTTAAGCGTGTTTAAAAAGTCTTCTTGAGCCAGATGTAAATTCAGTACTAAGGAATGCTCATTCGCAATTAGAGGCTCTACATACGGAGCGTAATAGGGTGCATATTCATTTGGTGATATCATTGACAGTTTTATTGTAAGTTTGTATAAAAGTACACAATTTTTATGACGACGCTTTTCATCAATATTAAAGAACTCATCCAGGTTAGAGATGCCTCTGTACACAAGGTTTCTGGTCAAGAAATGAGTGTATTGCCTACACTAAAAGAAGCTTATTTATTGGTTAAAGGCGATAGTATTGCTGCTTTTGGCAAGATGAATGAACTGACTAATATAACCGCAGATAACGTGATTGATGTTTCAGGTAAAATGATTTTACCCACTTGGTGCGATAGTCATACGCATTTGGTATATGCTGGGAATCGATCTCAAGAATTTGTGGATAGAATCAAAGGCCTTAGTTATCAAGAAATTGCAAATAAAGGAGGAGGTATCTTAAACTCTGCAAAAAAACTACAAAACACCTCAGAAGAGATCCTATATAAAGAAGCTTCAAAGCGATTAAAAAAACTCATTAGATTTGGAACAGGTGCTATTGAAATTAAATCTGGATATGGGTTAAGTCTTGAAGCAGAACTAAAAATGCTTCGTGTAATCAAACGATTAAGAGCTACGTTTCCTATTCCTATTAAAGCAACGTTTTTAGGGGCACATGCAGTCCCAGAACTTTATAAACACAATCAAGAGGGATATGTTCAAGAACTCATTGATCATATGATTCCAAAAGTTGCTCAAGAAGGCCTAGCTGATTTTATTGATGTGTTTTGTGAGACCCATTATTTTTCAGCTTCAGAAATGGATAAAATACTTAAAGCTGGTTTGCAACATGGCTTAGTCCCAAAAGTCCATGTAAATCAGTTTACAAGTATTGGAGGAATAGCAGCTGCCGTTCAGCATAAAGCCCTATCTGTAGACCATTTAGAAATCCTTACCTCTGATGATGTAAAGGTGCTTCAAGCGCACCCAGACACCATTCCTGTGGCACTTCCCACCTGTTCGTTTTTTATAGGTATCCCCTACACACCATCGAGAACAATCATAGACAATGGTTTAGCATTAGCACTCGCTACAGACTATAACCCTGGCTCCTCGCCCTCTGGTAATATGAATTTTGTAGTTGCTACGGCATGTATACAAATGAAATTAACTCCAGAAGAGGCCATTAATGCTGCTACATTAAACGGAGCTTATGCTATGAATTTACATCAAAGTACTGGAAGTATAACTGTAGGTAAAAAAGCAAATTTTTTAGTAACTACTAAAATTGATACTATTGCTGATATTCCCTATAATTTTGGAGAAAGTCTATTAGAGCGTGTATATATCAACGGGACTGAATATACTTAGTATTATTCTTTTTTAGGTTTAAAAAATCGTAGAATAGTCATCAAGATATTTTTAGATTTTTCATTTTCATGATATCCTTCTGAATAGTTTCCATAGCCATAGCCATAGCCATATCCGTATCCATAACCATATTGATTTTTAATAGAGAAGTCGTTTAAGATAAAGCTAATATTAGAAACTTCTTTATTAATGTATTTTTCATCAATCATTTTCATCATTCCTTTTTCAGAATAATTCTGACGAATAACATAGGCAATAGCATCGGCAAATTTGAACAATTCCAAAGCATCAGAAACTAACCCTACTGGTGGTGAATCCACAACTACATAATCATAATTTTTCTTTAGATGATCAAACAATATTTCACAACGTTCACTAATTAACAGTTCAGATGGATTAGGGGGAATTGGCCCCGAAAGAATAAGGTCTAAATTTGGAATCTTCGTTTTGTTTATAATGTCTTCGATTGGCTTTTGATTAATGAGGTAATTCACCACCCCATTATCATTATGCAATTCAAAATCGTCATAAATCTTCGGTTTACGTAAATCCAACCCTATTAACACTGTTTTTTTACCACTTAAAGCAAACACAGTTGCCATATTAATAGAAATCATCGTCTTACCTTCACCACTTACAGAAGAAGTTAAAATCAATGTTTTTGAATCTGGATCTGAAGCATTTTTAAACAAAAACTGGATGTTTGATCGCAAAGCTCTAAACGATTCTGCTACGGAGGATTTGGGACGTTCAAAAACAGCTAGGTTAGATGTTCCAGTATTTCTACCAACTACTCCTAATACTGGGATGTTATAGTACGATTCTATTTCTTCTACAGTATGAATTTTATTATCCAGTAGTTCTCTAATGATAATGTAGAACAACGGAAATATTATTGCTAGCATAATAGCTACAACATAGTTAAACATCGGCTTAGGAAATATGGGTCCTTCACCTAAATCGATAGCGGTATCAATAACCTTAACATCTGAAACATTTGCCGCAATTGCAGTACCTGCTTCATAACTTTTTTGCTTAAGATAATTGTAGTTGATTTCTGATATCGTATAATTTCGCTGGTACTTTATTAACTCTTGCTCCTTTTTGGGTAGAGAACTCAACTTTTCATTATACGTTTTTAAACGTTCGCTAAGTTTAGCCTTGGCATCTCTAAAAGTTTCTCTTAGCGTATTTATGTTTTCAAATAAAATTCCTTTGGTTATTCGAATTTGATTTTCAATCTTTTTGTATTCCGGATGATTACTTGTCACAGTGTTTTTAAGCGTTTCACGTAACGCAGACTTCGTAATTAACTCCGTAATGGTAGTTGGTATTTTAGTATCCGTAATTTTAACAACCGCTGGAACTGGGATATTGGCATCATAAATAGTGTTTGATCTTAAATATCCCTCTAAATTGTTTAGATATTCTAAGCTATTGGTAAGGTCAATAATCTCCTTAGAAATCAGTCTAGTTTCATCAAAAATTTCAGAACCTTCTTTAGATAGATCGTAAATCTTATTAGATGTTTTATAGTCTCCTAAATCATTTTCTAGATTTTTAAGCTTGATGGACTCTAATGAAAAAAGGGTGTCTATATAAGACTTGGTATTTGTTGCATATTTAATTTTCTGATTTTGCTTGTCTTCTTCTAAAATTTTAACCGATGTATTTAAATACTTAACAATCCTACTTTTATTAGCCCCTTCTAATTGTAACTTTAGTAATGAAGCTCCGTCGGCAACCGTTGTTATTCTAATGTTTCGATACCTATTAACCGTACCATAAAAACTGTTGAATTTTATATAATAGGTTTGAGAAGCATCTAAGAGGTCTACTGGTAAAATTTTAAAGGTAAAAAATGGCGTAGAAACTACACTATTTATAAAGTATTCTTGATAAAATGTCTCACTCGTAGATTGATACTTTAAGGTAGATCTATTACCATAATGAGCAAGGGTATGGTTTTTAGATTTATCAAAGTCAAAAGATATTGCCACTTTCTCTTCAGAAATAGGTCTAATTTTAATGAGCGTATTTAATAGTTGATATTTAGTCGTGTCAACTTCTAGTTTAAAAGGGGTTTGTCCATACACATCCTCCATACGATACTGTCCGTCTTGCAAGTAATCGACATAAAACTGAAGTCTAGAAACCACTTTTTCATTATGCGTTCTAGAATTCAACACAATTTTAACGGTTTCTAAAAGATCACTAGCTCCACCCCCAGTTAAAGGTTAAGTTTGTACCGGTAGAAAACAAAGGGTTATTTTCTTCTTTAATAGAAATCATGGTAGATAAGCTATACATACGTTGTGTATACCCCGTCATGAATCTTGAAAAAATTAATGAAATAATTATAGCGGTAAGAAACAATTGCCAGTAGCTAAATACTAAATAGATATAGTATTTAAAATCAACCGATTTTTGAGAATTATTTGTATTTGAAGAATTAGACGTCATAGATTTATAAGCCTCTTACAAGTAAAATGGTAGAGGTTACCAAAGTAAATACTGAAATAATTGTGGTAATCGATTGCAAACCGGTGGTTCCTGTACCCCACGCTTTTTGCTTTAGCGGCAATACATTAATATAATCATTAGGTTTTATATAAAATACCTCAGAATCTAAGGCTTCAATTTTTGTAAGGTCTATGGTAAATTTTTCTTTTCCTGAGGGAGAAAATCGAATAACCTCTACTAGCTTTCTATTTCCGGTAAGTGTAATATCTCCCGCATTGGCTATAGCATCCATGATACTCACCTCATTCTGGTAAATCACTTTAGGGCCCGGGGAAACAACTTCACCAAAAATGGTGTATTTAATTCCGTCAAGCTTTACAGAAACAAAAAAATCTTCTTGCTTTTTAAATAGTTTTGAAAGCTCGGTTTCTAATTTAACTCGAACCTCCTTGGTGGTGTATCCAAGGACATTAACCTCACCAATATAAGGAAGCCTAATATTTCCATGTCTATCAACCGTATATCCACTAAAATAGCTTCCACTGTTAATACCTAGTTGGTTAATGTTGTTCGTATTTCCTCCTTCTTGCTTTTGGAAAAGCCCAACTAGTTTTTCATCAATCGCCTTGATGTCAACCCGAATAATATCATTAACCTTTAGCTTATAAGGCGCATTGTTAATCTTTCTAATCTCTTTAGAATTTACTGGTGCTCCTTGAAGATAAATCAAATCTTTATTGGGTACACATGACGATAAAATAAAAGCTGATAAAAAAAAGTAAAGAGTTCTTTTAAGCATTGGGAGATGTTAATTACTACAAATATAAATTTTATACGCAAAAAACAATGAAAAATCTGTTAATTTCGTACGACTAAAGTTTACGTTGATGTATACGGTTATTGAATATTTAAAATTTTTATTACGTGCTACAAATCACCACGGTGTACATTCTCCATTTGTCTATGAGTTACTCACTAAAGGACTATACCCTAAGCTAGAAAAACCCCTAAAATCTAAATACACCGCCTTTAGAAAGTCCCTTTTTAACAATTCAACAACCATTCAAGTAAGCGATTTTGGCGCTGGTTCAAGAGTCTTTAAAACCAACACCAGAAAAGTAAAAGACATTGTCAAATACGCAGGCATACGAAATAAACGCGGACAAGCACTCATTAAACTGACCAACTACTTCAAGCCCAATACCATATTAGAAATAGGCACTTCTGTTGGACTAGGTACTGCGGCTTTAGCTATCGGAAATCCAAAAGCGACTCTAATAACTCTTGAAGGTTGCGAGAACACCGCTTCGGTTGCCAAAGATGCATTTAAAAAACATCGGCTCTCTACTATTACTGTTCAAACAGGAAACTTTAGTAAAAGCCTCCCTCAAGTATTACAAAACAACACCTTTGATTGTGTTTACTTTGACGGAAACCATCAAAAAGAGGCTACACTTAACTATTTTGAGCAATGTTTAGCTCATGTACATAACGATACCCTTTTCCTTTTTGACGATATTTATTGGAGTCCTGAAATGACTGCTGCCTGGCAAGACATTAAAAATCATCCAAAAGTTAGGGTAACCATAGACACCTTTTATTGGGGCATCGTTTTTTTTAGAAAAGAACAAGCCAAAGAACATTTTACTATACGCTTGTAATAATGTAAATTTGTGGGACTAAAATAACCATCTTTTGAAAATATACACAAAAACTGGAGATAGCGGAACCACCTCATTATTTGGAGGAACCCGAGTGCCCAAACACCATCTTCGTATTGAAGCTTACGGAACCGTTGATGAGTTAAATGCTCAAGTAGGACTTTTGCGAGATCAAGAGATCCATGAAAATCACAAAGCGCTACTCTTTAAAATTCAACATGATTTATTTACCCTTGGAGCCATGTTGGCAACCCCTCCAGAGAAAGAAACCTTAAAAAGTGGTTCAGACCGTCTAAATATTCCCAAAATCGACAACTCGTCTGTTCTAGAATTAGAACATGCAATAGATACCATGAGTGATCAGCTTCCCATTATGACACATTTTATCTTGCCGGGAGGACATCAAACGGTGTCATTCTGTCACATCGCAAGATGTATCTGTAGAAGGGCTGAGCGATTAACGGTAGCCTTGCATGAAAACGAACCAGTTTCTGAGGCTATTTTACATTATTTAAATAGACTTTCTGACTACCTTTTTGTACTGGCACGGATGTTGACTCATGAATTGGGGGCACAGGAAATTAAATGGATTCCTGAGAAAAAATAACACGTTCTTTTTTTATTGTTATATTTTTTTGAAAAAACTTGACTTTTTCAGTAAAAAATTTATTTTTGCAAGACTTAAAACCCATATCAAATGTATTGGACTCTAGAATTAGCATCCTATTTAGCAGATGCGCCTTGGCCAGCCACAAAAGACGAGCTAATAGATTACGCTATTAGAACAGGTGCGCCATTAGAAGTAGCTGAAAATTTACAAGAGATTGAAGATGAAGGAGACGCTTACGATTCAATCATTGAAATTTGGCCAGACTATCCTTCCGAAGAAGATTATCTTTGGAATGAAGATGAATACTAAACACATAAACATCTACAAGAAAAGTCTCAACTGAGGCTTTTTTTTTGTTTACTTTTATACTCCTTTTACCAAGAGTTTCTTGGTAAAAATTAAACCATAGAATACGCTATGAGCATATTAAACGCTGTTATTAAACTCTTTGTTGGAGACAAACAACAAAAAGATTTAAAATTATTACAACCTATCGTAGAAGACGTAAAGGTCTTCGAAGCAGAGTTCGAAAGCCTTTCTCATGATGCTTTACGAGCTAAAACAGAAGAATTTAAAGCTAAAATTAAAGCTGCTACGCAACCTTTTGAAGATCAAATAGCAGCGCTCGAAAAAGAAGCATCAGTAGCAGATATTGACAGTCAAGAAGCATTTTACACTCAAATAGACCAATTGAGAGATGAAGCTTATACAGCTTCAGAAACGGTTCTAGCACAACTTATGCCCGAAGCCTTTGCCGTTATTAAAGAAACTGCCAAGCGTTTTGTTGCCAATGAAGAAATTGAAGTTACCGCTACTCCATTCGACAGAGAACTTTCTGCAGACCGACCTCATGTAGTTTTAGAAGGCGACAAAGCCTATTGGCAAAACTCTTGGGATGCTGCAGGAAAACCAGTAACCTGGGATATGGTACACTACGATGTGCAATTGATTGGTGGTTCTGTTTTACATCAAGGTAAAATTGCTGAGATGATGACGGGGGAAGGAAAAACCTTAGTCTCTACACTTCCAATATATCTTAACGCCCTAACAGGAAAGGGAGTCCATGTAGTTACCGTGAACGATTACTTAGCCAAGCGTGATAAAGCTTGGATGGGACCAATTTTCGAATTTCATGGCTTAAGTACCGACTGTATCGATTATCATCAACCCAATTCAGAAGAACGAAGAAAAGCCTATAACGCAGATGTTACCTACGGAACCAATAACGAATTTGGTTTTGATTACCTTAGAGATAATATGGCGAATGCCAAAGAAGACTTGGTACAACGCCTTCCTAACTACGCGATTATAGATGAGGTAGATTCTGTGTTAATTGATGATGCCAGAACCCCTTTAATCATTTCGGGGCCAGTTCCACAGGGAGACCGTCATGAATTTACAGAATTAAAACCATTAGTAGCCGACCTCGTTGCGCTACAAAGTAAATATTTGGTTGGCGTATTGGCCGAAGCCAAAAAACTCATTACAGAAGGCAATACCAAAGAAGGTGGATTCTTATTGTTAAGAGTATACCGAGGATTACCAAAAAACAAAGCCTTAATCAAATTCTTATCGCAAGAAGGCGTTAAGCAAATCTTACAGAAAACAGAAAACACTTATATGGCAGACAACAATAAGTTGATGCCAGAGGTAGATGCCGAATTGTGGTTTGTTATTGAAGAAAAGAACAATCAAATTGACTTAACCGACAAAGGTATTGCACACCTGTCTACACATACCAGCGATGATAATTTCTTTGTCTTGCCCGATATTGGTGTAAAGGTTGGAGAGATTGAAGAAAGCGAAATCAGTCCCGAAGAAAAAGCCCAACAAAAAGACGACCTCTATCAAGAATTTAGTGTAAAGAGCGAGCGAATTCATACCATGAATCAACTTTTAAAAGCCTACACGGTTTTTGAAAAAGATGTGGAATATGTGGTGATGGACAACAAAGTGATGATTGTTGACGAGCAGACCGGTCGTATAATGGATGGTCGTCGTTACTCAGACGGATTACACCAAGCTATTGAAGCGAAAGAAAATGTAAAGATTGAAGATGCTACGCAAACCTTTGCTACCGTTACCTTACAAAACTACTTTAGAATGTATCGCAAACTTTCGGGTATGACCGGTACAGCGATCACCGAAGCAGGAGAGTTTTGGGAAATCTACAAATTAGATGTCGTAGAAATTCCAACCAATAAACCTATTGCAAGAGACGATAAAGAAGATTTGGTGTACAAAACTACCCGTGAAAAATTCAATGCGGTTATCGAAGACATTACCGGATTGGTTGCTCAAGGAAGACCTGTACTGGTAGGAACAACGTCGGTGGAAATCTCTGAATTGTTGGGAAGAATGCTGCAAATGCGTAAGATTCCTCATAACATTCTAAATGCAAAATTACACAAGCGTGAAGCCGATGTGGTTGCAGAGGCAGGAAAGCCTGGAGTAGTTACCATAGCCACTAACATGGCAGGTAGGGGAACCGATATTAAACTGTCTGATGAAGTTAAAAAAGCAGGAGGTTTAGCTATTATCGGTACCGAACGTCATGACTCGCGTCGTGTAGACCGTCAGTTACGAGGTAGAGCAGGAAGACAAGGAGATGTCGGTTCTTCTCAGTTCTATGTAGCTTTAGACGACAACCTAATGCGTTTGTTTGGATCGGAGCGTATTGCGAAGATGATGGACCGTATGGGGCTTAAAGAAGGCGAGGTAATTCAGCATTCTATGATTAGCAAGTCTATTGAACGAGCGCAGAAAAAAGTAGAAGAAAACAACTTTGGTATTCGTAAACGTCTATTAGAATACGATGATATTATGAATGCACAACGTGAGTTTGTATACAAACGTAGACGTCATGCCCTAGATGGAAATCGCTTACAGATTGATATTGCAAATATGATCTACGATACTTCTGAAGCTATCGTAACACAGAACAAACTTGAAAAAGATTTTCAAAACTTTGAGTTTGAATTGATTCGTTTTTCATCGATGACTTCTCCTTTTTCGGAAGAGGAATTTAACACCAAAAGCGAACAAGAGATTATAGATGCTTTATACCAAAGCATAAGCACGCATTATAAAGAACGTATTGAGCGTAATGCCGTACTCGCCTACCCTGTGATTCAGAATGTGTTTGAAAACGAAGGCGATCGTTATGAGCGTATTGTAGTGCCATTTACCGACGGAATTAAAACCTTACAGGTAGTGACCAACCTTAAAGAGGCTTATGAAACTCAAGGAAAATCTTTAGTAACCGATTTTGAAAAGAATATTACCCTGGCCATTATCGATGAAAACTGGAAAGAACACCTCCGCAAGATGGACGACTTAAAACAGTCGGTACAAAATGCATCCTACGAACAAAAAGATCCCTTATTGATTTATAAGTTTGAGGCCTTTGAGCTCTTTAAAGTGACTATTGACAAGGTTAACCGAGAGGTATTATCGTTCTTGTTTAAAGGAGAACTTCCTTTACAGGCCGATAACCAAATCTCAGAAGCACGTCAGCAAAAACGTGAGCGATTAAACTTGAGTAAGGCTGAAGTACAAAACACTACGGAGCAAGCGATTCGTCAGTCGCAACAAGCACAACAACCTGTAGAAACCATTACTAGAGAACAACCTAAGATTGGTAGAAACGAACGCGTGACCATTAAAAACGTGATGAGTGGTGAAGAAAAACAAGTAAAATACAAACAAGCCATCCCGCTTCTAGAAAAAGGAGAATGGGTCTTAGTATCCTAACCAAAAAAGCCGCTTTTAGCGGCTTTTTTGTAGTCAAATGGTATGCATTTATAGTTTCTCGAAATCTGTTTTTAGTTGTATATAATCTAAAAACTCTCGTTTGGTTTCTTTGGTTTTAAACACACCGCCAAACTCTGCAGTTACGGTACTGCTTTCTATATCTTTAATCCCTCTAGAATTAACGCATAAATGTTTAGCATCAATTACACAGGCAACATCTTCGGTACCTAGAGCTTGTTGTAGGGCTTGAACCACTTGCATGGTTAAACGCTCTTGAACCTGAGGGCGCTTAGCATAGTACTCTACAATTCGATTCATTTTCGATAACCCAATAACATTACCATTAGATACATACGCAACATGTGCACGTCCTATAATCGGTAATAAATGGTGTTCGCAGGTAGAATACACCACGATGTTTTTCTCTACCAACATTTCACCATACTTGTAGTTATTGTCAAAGGTAGAAGCGCTAGGTTTGTTTTTAGGGTTTAATCCCATAAACAATTCATTAACAAATGCCTTAGCGACACGTTTTGGTGTTCCTTTAAGACTATCATCTTCTAAATCCATCCCTAAAGTGTGTAAGATTTCTTTTACACTCTCTTGAATCTTAGCTACTTTTTCGGAATCGGTAAGCTCAAAAGCATCTGCTCTTAAAGGGGTTTTAGCAGAAGTTCCGATATGGTTCTCCCCTAGCTCGTCTGTATTGTTTTTTTGAATATCTGTACTCACTTCTTTTTCAATATATATTAAGGGTGCAAATTTACA
>CBFHVY010000066.1:0-12005 GCA_965659555.1 Flavobacteriaceae bacterium | reverse complement strand
AAATGTTTCTATTCCTAGATTACAACGTTTCAAAAAACGATTTCCTCAATTTTTAAAAGCAGAACATCATTAAACGGCTACATTAAAAAAATGGCCAATTACCGCAGAGAGTCCCATAGCTATGGTTCCCCAAAAGGTAATTCGTATAATGGCTTTTAGCTTTCTCGATCCACCTGCTTTTGCAGCAACACCTCCTAGAAGGGCTAAAAACAGGGTTGCAAACATGTACTGTAGGTAGATTAAATGCTCTAAAGGCACAAGAAAAACAACCAATACCGGTAATCCACCTCCAAAGATAAAGGAAGCTCCAGAAGCTAAAGCGGCTTGTAATGGATCTGCTTGGGTAATATCGTTAATACCCAGTTCATCTCTAGCATGAGCCTCTAAAGCATTGTGTGCTGTTAATTGTTTAGCAACTTCTAATGCTGTAGCTTTATCGAGACCACGTTCTTCATAGATGGTAGCAAGTTCCATAAGTTCTTCTTCTGGGGTTTCTTTAAGCTCTCTTCTTTCTCTAGCTAAATCTGACTTCTCTATATCTGCTTGAGAACTTACCGAAACATACTCTCCAGCAGCCATAGACAAGGCTCCAGCAACTAATCCGGCTACCCCTGCGATAACTATGGCTTCTGTGGAATTACTCGCTGCAGCCACACCAATAATTAAACTTGCTGTAGAAAGTATACCGTCGTTGGCTCCTAAAACGGCAGCTCTTAACCAATTACTACGGTTTACATAATGTCTTTCGGGTTTCATAATTTAATCTAATGGTTTTAAGGTGTTTTCTTCCCATGTATAATGACTAACTTCACAATATGGACAGAGTTCTATGAGATTCGTTGAGTTGTCTATAGCTCCAGCATTTTTAATGATTAGTTTACTGTCTTTCTCATAAGACACTCCTAGTGAAGAAACAAAAATTGGTGTAATTCTCCCTGATTTTCTGTTCACAATATAATGGGCTTGACAGGCTGATCCACATCCAATAGAAACTAAGGTAAAGTGTCCTGCAAAATTGACTCCATCCTTGCAGGCGTCTTCAATTCTAGTTTTAAATAGTTTTGCTTTAGGGTAGGTGCTAAAGTTGGGTAAGGCGAGTTTTTTAGTATACATCCCTACCGAATAATCTTTAAAAGACGGTATAAAGGTATATTTTTTATAGAGTAAGACATCGGCATATTTAAGGTTTTTAGAAACAATAAAATGATGCTTGTATTTTGCCAAGGTATGTAAGGAGCTGTCTCTAGCTACCGAAATACTATCGGTAAGTTGTATATGTCCGTTTTTAGGTCCAATAACTAGAAATTCATTAGTATTCAATAAGGTGTCTCTAATCTTAAAATCAAGCTCAAGTTCCTGAGTATTCAACGATGTATTGGGTTGTTGATTAGGGTGTTGATTTTTACATCCAAATTGAAATATTGCGATACAACAAATAATGAGTAGTTTTTTCATCTCTTTGTTTTGGTGAAATTGGGTCTTAAGTACCCTTAAATATATTGAATATTTTTTGAGTTCTAGGTTTAGAACTGAATTCCCAACTTAAAATTTAACACTCTACCCGTCATAAAGTTAGGAATTCCGTATTGTCTTTTGGAGTACACATCGCGAACCCAAGTGTTGGTAATGGCATTTTGAACATCAAACATATTAAACAATTCGATTCCTGCAGTGAGCTCTTTTAGTTTGGATAACCAACCACTCTTGTATGATTTTGTAGCATCTGTAAAAATATAGGAAAGACCTAAGTCGGCTCTCTTATAATCTCTTAATCGTTCTTGGTAGTTATAGCTATTGGCATATGCTGGGGCACCTCCTGGAACACCAGTGTTGTACACCAAATTTAAATAGACTTTTAAATCGGGTAGGTTAGGCACATAGTCTTGAAACAAGATACCAAACTTCAAGCGTTGATCGGTGGGTCTAGCTATATTCCCCTGATGGTTAATATTTTCTTCTGTTTTTAAATATCCGATGCTTATCCAGCTATCATTACCAGGCACAAATTCTCCGTTTAATCGAACATCTAAACCATAGGCATATGCGGTAGCGTTATTAGTTGCTTGGTAACGTATACGTACATTATCTGCCACATAGGGATTAAGATCATTTAAGCCCTTGTAGTAGGCTTCAGTTGTCAATTTAAAAGGTCTGTCCCAGGCGGTAAAACTATATTCATTTCCTAAAACGATATGATAGGATTTCTGTGCTTTTACACTAGGGTTGATTTGTCCGTCAAAACCACGAAGTTCTTTGTAAAAAGGAGGCTGCGCATATAGACCTCCAGATAAGGTAAATAAAAGGTCTTTATTGCTCTCTGGTTGTATGGCAAACTGTGCTCTTGGACTAACGATGAACTGATTTGTGGTGTGGAGTGCATTAGCATTAATGGTCCAATACTGAGCTCTAACCCCTAGATTGTACCATATCTGGTGTTGATTCCAAAATGTTCGTTTGCTATATTGTACGTATCCAGAGAGTCTGTTGATGGTTAGAGTATTATCGGCCCTGATATTTTGAAACGCCTCAATGGGTCCTTCAAAAGGCTCGTAGGGTTGTTGGTTTGAATCTAGATGACCTATGGGTCGTACCGAAAACCCTAATGAATCTAACACTTCCCATTCTCTAATTCGATCTTTAATGTCTTCTGTTTGAAACTTTAGTCCCGCCTCTAAGGTATGTTCGTCTTTTTTGTAGGTGGCTTTAAATTGAATAGCGCTAATTAGGGCATCTAAATCGTTTCTGGCATGGTTGATTTGTGAACCAATTCCCTCAGAAAAATTTACATCACCAAAGGACTCTGAACCAAAATTGGTGTCGACTGCACCTAATGCATAATAGCCAGCAATGTCAAAATATTCTTCTTCTTGAGTATTGTAGGTGCTTAATGTGGTCGTTAAAAGAAGATTATCGTTTAGGGTATAGTCTGCGCTTAAGGCACCAAATACAGTAAGAAATGAATCATTTTCTTGACCTTCATAAAAAACCGTCAATTCAATGGGCTCTGCAAGCGTTCCAAAACGTGTTCGCCTGGTTAAGGGTTTGTAATTGTAATCGTTCAGGGAAAAATTCCCTAAAAAATTTAATTTCAGTTGATCAGATACTTCATAAGAAAGAAAGCTTTGAACGTCGATAAATTGCGGACGAAAGTTGGTTTCAATTTGTTTACTATTCACAAATAACGAGTTGTCTCGGTATCTAACGCCTGTAATGGCACTAAGTTTATTGTTGAAATAACGTCCTTCAGTTGTAAGACTAGCCCCTAGTAGACTTGCATTGAGTTTTGTGCTTGATTCGTTTGGTTTTCTATAGGTGATGTCTAATACAGAAGACAACCTATCTCCATATTTAGATTGAAATCCTCCCGCAGAAAAATCAATTTGTTGTACCATATCAGAATTCACAAAACTTAATCCTTCTTGTTGCCCCGATCGAATTAAAAAAGGTCTGTATACTTCTATTCCATTTACATAGACAAGGTTTTCATCGAAGTTTCCACCCCTAACATTATATTGGGTGCTCAGCTCGTTATTGTTGTTTACTCCAGGTAAGGTCATTAAAAGATTTTCTACCCCAGGATTGGGGCCTGGCAAACGATTTACTTTTTTTACATCGATGGCTAAGTTCCCTTTTCTTGCTTTATTATTGGTTTTTACAACGACTTCTTTTAACGCTTCTGAACTGATAGTTAAGATCGGGGAGAGGTTGATGTCATTTGTGGTTCTTGCAAACAATCGCTTACTATAAGTTGCATAGCCTACAAAACGAAACGTAAGTACTACAGCTTGTTTTATAGGGATTTCTAATTCATAGTATCCCTTCGAATCTGTAACAGTACCTTTAGACGCATAGGTAACAGAAACCCCTACCAAAGCATCAGATGCTTTGTTTTTTACATACCCTTTTACCGGTACATTATCTTGACTCATACAAGTTAGGCTTATGCTTAGTGCTACGAAAAAGAGAATTTTCTTCAAGTGAGTTGCGTTAGTTACTTTCTGTAAAACGTTGCAGAAAGGGTATTGGTATTTCCGACATTATCTTCTACTACAATTTTAAACGAATGTTTTCCACTGACCAATTTTTTATCCTTAAAATTATAGGTAAGTTTTTTTCGTTTAAGATCGTATTCCATTAAAATCCATTCATCATCTATTGTTGCCGAATACGATTTAATTCCAGACTCGGCATCCGATATTTTAACCGATAATTCTTTGTGGCTTGTAATCCATTGTCCATTTTTAAAGCTTAGATTATATATTTTAGGTATTTGATTGTCAGTTAGTAAAGTGTATTTACCTAAAGCTTTAGTTGTTGTGTAAAAGGTAGTGTCTTTTTTTATGGTATTTTGATAATATGGATATTTTGGATTCGTGCTATTAGCAATATAAAGTTTGTTTTTTTGTGCTTCTGAGTACTTCGCTACATTGAATGTTAGCGTAAAATTTCTATCTAAAGGAATTGAGGGGTTGTGTATAGAAATTTCAGTGTCAGAAGCCTTAATATCTAAATATACATCTTCGTAAAAGGTGTTTTTTGCAAAAGCAATTTTAGCAAAACCCTTATTAAAAACTGTGTATTGATTTTTTGGAACTTTGTATGCTGTGGTATCATTTCGTTGTTGGAAGAGCAGGTTAGGGGCCACTCCTGTTACTGGTACGGTAAGTGTTGTGGTGTTATTGGCAAAATCTTTTGCTGTAAATACCACTTGATAATTGTAGCCTTCTTCTATAGTAATTACCCCATTGTTTTTAAGGTTTTTGTATATGCTCAACTTATTTGCAGGCACAACAAATGTTTTTTGAATCCTGTTTTTATAGTTGTAGTAATAGGGATAGTCTACAAGCAGGTCTATATATTTGCTTTCAGCAAAAGAAAACGTTTCTACATCGTGGTAATAATAAAAGGTTCCATTAACCTTCATTTCAAGACTGTAGATCCCATTTTTATTGTAGGCGCCCTCTAATCGATCGTAGATACCCAATCCAAAACCAATCGCGCCAGTAGCTGTAATTGGATTGCTAATAAAAGTGCTATCGTTTTGTTTTTTAAAACTAATTAATTGTTGTTGCGCGCCATTATTAACTCTAGAAGTAGTGTTTATAGGATAGGCCATTAGATGAGTCAATCGTGGAGCTGTCTTGTCTGGAACGTTTAAACCAAAATGCAAAGGGTTAATTATGTGTTCGGTTTTGGTATCTCTAATTTCAAAATGAAGATGAGGAGCAACAAACCCTCCTGTGCTTCCAGAAAAGGCGATAAAATCACCTTTTTTAACTTCTAAAACACCAGGTTTTAAAAATAAATTGCCAGTTTCATAACGTTCCTTTTCGTATTGTTTGCGTTTAACATAATCTTCAATAGCGCCATTAAATTTTTTAACATGTGCATATACAGTAGTATATCCGTTGGGATGGGTAATGTAAATCACTTTGCCATAGCCCCACAACGCTACCCTAATTCTCGACACGTATCCATCTGCGGCAGCATATATTTTAAGTCCTTCTCTTTGTTGAGTTTTAATATCTAAGCCAGAATGAAAATGATGACTTCTAGGCTCTCCAAAGGTTCCGGCCAAGACGATAGGAATATCTAATGGACTCCTAAAATAGTTTTTAGGATAGAGGTTTTGAGATAAAAGGCAAAAATGAGAGAGGGCTATACAAATAAATATAAATCTTCGCAAGGGTTCAATTTTTAGCTAATTTATAAAATCTTGATGTATTCCTAAGAAGTTTAGCGATATAATAAATTAGGTGTAAGAATTTTACTAAAAAAGTAAAAAACTATTGTTGTATTTCAAACAGAATGTTAACTTTGTTGGTATAGTTTGTTCTTAAATACGTTGAATGAGTAATACATTAGAGGCAATCCATTCACTAGAAGATAAGTTAGAAAACTTATTGTCTGTGTATGAGTTTTTAAAAAAGGAAAACGAAATTCTGCTTCAGAATGTACATAGATTACAACATCAACTTATCGAAAAAGACCAGCTTTTAAGCGATCAAAAATTAGCTTTTGATACCCTTAAAATTGCGAAAACTATAGAAGGCAGTAACGATAGTACAAGAGATACAAAACTCAAAATAAATGCTTTAATTCGTGAAATTGACAAATGTATAGTTCAATTAAGCGAATAAAGAACGTTCTTAACAATCAATGGGAAAGCTAAAAATTAATATAGTTATAGCAGGCAGAACTTATCCGCTAAGTGTTAATAATACACATGAAGAAGAGGGGATGCGCAAAGCTGCAGCGAATATTAATAGTTTAATAGCTAAGTATGAAGAAAATTATGCCGTGAGCGACAAACAAGATGTTTTAGCCATGTGTGCATTACAATTTGCTTCAAAATTAGAATTAGCTCACCTTGAAAGTAACGAAGAGCAAGCGGAAGCATTACAAAAGTTAAATGCATTGAGTCAGCGTATTGATTCGCATTTAGTTTAAGTTCTTTAAAATACAATAATACACTGCCTACATTAGTAATTTGTTTGATAAACTCAACGCTAATCTATTATGAAGGATGAGTCTCAGTAGCTAAAGCAAGCCATCTTGAATGGATCCTTGATCTGCTAGTTAATCCTAAACGTATCATAATGGAGTTTATATAAACCCTTCTGATGTAGGCTTTTTTTTTACATTAATTTGAAATTATGGAAGATATGATACTACCCATTATTTTGGGAGTTATAGGAGGCTTAGTTGTAGGATACCTTATAGCCAAAGCTCTAGAGAAATCGAAAGCGAACAAGCTTTTAAAAAACACAAAAAAGGAAGCGAGTGCCATCATTAGAGATGCTAAAACTGAGGCCGAAGCACTAAAAAAAGATAAAATACTTCAAGCAAAAGAGAAGTTTATTGAGTTAAAATCAGAACATGAAAAGGTGATTTTATCTCGTGAAAAGAAAATCTCTGAAGTAGAAAAACGCATACGTGATCGAGATTCTCAGCTTACTTCAGAAGTAGAAAAAAACAAACGATCAAATAGTGAGTTATCCAAAAAAATAGCGGAGTTTGATCATAAATTAGAATTGTTAGATAAAAAAGAGGACGATTTACAAAAGCTTCATAACAGACATGTAAATATGTTAGAGCAAATCTCTGGACTGTCTGCCGAAGATGCAAAGAAAGAATTGGTCACCTCACTAAAAGACGAAGCAAAGTCTGATGCGATGGCTTTTATTCAGGAAACTGTAGAAGAAGCAAAGCTAGCGGCTCAGCAAGAAGCTAGAAAAGTTGTGTTAAACACTATTCAGCGTGTAGGAGTAGAGCAAGCCGTAGAAAACTGTGTTTCTGTATTCAATTTAGAGTCTGATGATGTAAAAGGGCGAATTATTGGTAGAGAAGGACGAAATATTAGAGCTTTAGAGGCGGCTACTGGTGTAGAGATTATTGTTGATGACACACCTGAAGCTATTATATTATCTTGTTTTGATCCGGTACGAAGAGAGATTGCTCGATTATCAATGCACAAACTTGTAACCGATGGTAGAATTCACCCCGCTAGAATTGAAGAGGTTGTAAGTAAAACCACAAAGCAAATCGACCAAGAAATTATTGAAGTTGGTAAGCGTACAGTCATAGATTTAGGGATACATGGACTTCACCCAGAGCTTATTAAAATTGTAGGTAGAATGAAATATCGTTCTTCTTACGGCCAAAATCTTTTACAGCACTCAAGGGAAGTTGCAAACTTATGTGGTATTATGGCTGCTGAATTAGGACTAAACCCTAAACTAGCCAAAAGAGCAGGATTACTTCATGATATTGGTAAAGTACCAGAGACAGAAAGTGAATTACCTCACGCGTTGCTAGGAATGCAATGGGCAGAAAAATATGGTGAAAAGCACGATGTATGTAATGCCATTGGTGCTCACCACGATGAAATTGAAATGAAATGTTTAATAGCTCCTATTGTTCAAGTATGCGATGCAATTTCTGGAGCTAGACCAGGTGCTCGTAGACAAGTACTGGATTCATATATTCAACGATTAAAAGATTTAGAAGATATTGCGTTTGGTTTTAGTGGTGTTCAAAAAGCATATGCTATTCAAGCAGGAAGAGAACTGCGTGTAATGGTAGAAAGTGAAAAAGTGAATGACGCAAAAGCGGCAGAGCTATCGTTTAGCATCTCTCAGAAGATTCAAAATGACATGACCTATCCAGGACAAGTAAAAGTTACTGTAATACGTGAAACAAGAGCTGTGAATGTGGCTAAATAAACACGCAGTACTAACTGAAATAAAAAATCCCGCAACTTGCGGGATTTTTTATTTTCTAGGATGATAGGTTTCAACCACTTTTTTTAGATATGATTTATCTAAATGAACATAGACCTCTGTGGTAGTAATACTCTCGTGTCCTAACATTTGTTGTATGGCTCTTAAATCAGCTCCATTCTTCAATAAATGGGTAGCAAAAGAGTGTCTAAGGGTGTGTGGACTAATTTTTTTGTTGAGCTGTGCCTTTAAAGCGAGGTCTTTCAAAAAAATAAAAATCATTTGGCGACTAAGTCCTTTTCCTCTTCTATTTAAAAATACAGTATCCTTAAACTCTTTAGCAGGTTCTATGGTAGAGCGAATTTCTGTAATGTAGTGTGTAATCAGCTTTTGTGCGTGCTTATGTATAGGGACAAAACGTTGTTTGTTTCCTTTTCCCAAAACACGTATAAAACCTTCTTTAAAGAATAAGTCAGATATTTTTAATGCAATCACTTCACTTACTCTTAGTCCACAACTGTATAGTGTTTCTAAAATAGTTCTATTGCGTTCTCCCTGAGGATGACTTAAGTCGATGGCACTAAATAATTTTGTGATATCATCTTCCGATAGCGTATCGGGTAGTTTCCTACCAATTTTTGGGCTCTCTAAAAGATCTGTTGGATTGTCGTCTCTATACCCTTCAAAAATCAAATAATCAAAAAAGCCTTTGATGCCTGAAATTAATCTTGCTTGACTTCTAGATCCGATTTTTTTAGAGGTTTCATAGATGAAAGTTTGTATCGTGTTGGCTGAAATTGTTGCGGGTGATTCTTTTGAATGTTCTTCAGAAATATAATCTATAAGCTTTTGAATATCAGAATTATAGCTTTTAGTTGTATTTTCAGACAAACCTCTCTCAATTTTTAAAAAAAGTTCAAAATCTAGCAACATTTTCGTCCAAATCATTTTTTTGCGGTTTAACATTATCCTATATTCGTGGTACTAATAAAAAAAATATATTATGAAAAAGTTAATTTTAATGTGCACACTTGTTGCGTTTTCTTTTGGTGCTCATGCACAATTTAGTTTAGGAGCTAATTTAGGATTTCCATCTGATAAGGCAAGTGATCTTACCTCATTTAGTTTTGGAATTGATGCCACGTACATGCTCACCGACACTGATGCATTTAATTATGGTTTTGCCTCTAACATTCAGTTTTATAGTGGCGAAGATAATTTAGACAATTGGTCTTTCCTTAATATTGCTGGAGCTGCAAGGTATCAATTGTCAGATCAATTCTCTACGGGATTAGATTTAGGATGGTCATTTGGTTTAAATCCAGATGGTAATGATGGAGGATTGTATTGGAGACCTATGGTAGGGTATCAGTTAAGCGATTCAGCTCAGTTAAACCTTAGTTATAATGCTGTACGAAAAACAGACGATACAATTTCTAGCTTTGGGCTAGGGATTATGTTCCATTTATAAGAATTTTTTACAATAACATTGATTAAAAGTGTGGGATTTTTCCTGCACTTTTTTTATTGGTATGCTTTTGTAATCTATAATATGACAATAAAAAGTATATAAAATTATCAAAATAATACTAAAATCTATATTTTTTTGTATATTAGACACATTAACCAATAAATTTTTAACATGAAAAAATTATTTTTATTGTTCGCGTTTGTGGCTTTTACCTTAAGTGCACAAGCTCAATTTAGTGTAGGGGCCAATATTGGACTTCCTGCTGCTGATGCTAGTGATGTAACTTCATTGAGTTATGGTTTAGATGTAAACTATATGCTTTCTGATGGTGAATCATTCAATTATGGTATTGCTACTGGAATACAGATGTATTCTGGAGATGATCCATTTCCAAATTGGTCATTTTTACCTATTGGAGCTGCATTACGTTTTTCTTCATCTAGTGCCCTTTCTTTTGGTGCAGATGTAGGATATACCATAGGATTAAAACCTGATGGTAACGACGGAGGATTTTACTACAGACCAATGTTGTTTTATGGAATGAATGACAATACAAGTTTAAATTTATCGTATTCTGCTATTAGTATTGACGGTGCCACCGTTGCTAATTTTGGAGTGGGTATTATGTTTAAACTTTAATATACACACAACTATATTTTACAAGAGAGAGGCGGTTAGCCTCTTTCTTTTTATATGAAAGGAACTATGATTCAAAAATTTATTCCATCTTTACGCAAACTAAATAACTAATTATGAAAAAATTATTCCCAATTATTTTTATTGCCTTATTTTCCATTTCAGCAAATGCACAAGACACGAGTTTTGGAGTAGTGGCTGGGTATCACAGTTTAGGTCAGAAAGTCTCTATTGATGTTGCCTCAGTAACAGTAAACACCTCTGGTTTCTATGTTGGTTTTTTTGCAGACTTTTCAATTAGCGAGTCTTTAAACCTTCAACCTGAGCTGCAATTTGCAAGTGTTTCTCAAGATGGAGAATCATTAAATGAATTGATCATTCCTATTATGTTTAAGTATGCTGTTTCTGAACAGTTTAGTTTAATGGCTGGACCTCAGTTAGATTTTCTTCTAGAAGACACAGGAGATGAAGCCAATGCACTTGGTTTTGGAATTGGTTTTGGGGCAGCCTATGATATCTCAGATCACGTATTTATTTCGTCTAGATATGCTTTAGGGCTTAACAATAGAATTAAAGATGACTTGTTTGACTCTAGTTTGAAACTTAATACATTTCAAATAGGTTTAGGTTATAAATTCTAACAGCACATAACAAACAATAGAAAGAGGGCTGTACAGCCCTCTTTTTTTGTAAATAAATTGTATTTTCGTTTTATGAGAATAGCTATTATTAATGGTCCCAACCTTAATTTATTAGGTACTAGAGAACCTGAGGTGTATGGAGAAAATACTTTTGAAAAGTATTTTGCTTCTTTAAAGGCACAATTCGCCGAGGTTGAATTCACCTATTTTCAATCTAATATTGAGGGAGAACTTATTGATAAACTCCACGAAGTTGGATTCTCTTTTGATGGTATTGTATTAAACGCTGCTGCATATACCCACACTTCGGTTGGTATAGGCGATGCTGTAAAAGCGATTTCAACTCCTGTAGTAGAAGTTCATATCTCTAATGTGCATGCTAGAGAAAATTTTAGACATGTAAGCTATATTGCACCAAATGCCAAGGGAGTGTTGTTTGGCTTTGGTCTCAAAGGCTATGAGCTTGCCGTAAGAAGCTTTTTATAGAGTTAAAACCATTTTTATATCTGCCCTCTCATAGATTACCTCTTTTTCTAGAGCTACTTCTTTAAAACCTACCTTTCTTTAGAGATGTATGGCAGGTTTTAGACTTCTGTTCGTATACAACATGATTTTTTGCCATCCTTGTTGTTTTGAAAATTCAAGAGTATGTTTCAGTAATTTTTCTCCAATTTTATATCCTCGAAGTTCAGGTGAAATGGCCATTTTACTCAATTCAAAACATTCTTTCTCATTGATTAGTGCTACCGTTCCTACAACCTTATTATTTAGAAGTGCAAAAAATATAAAGCCTCCACGATTGATGATATAGGTTTTGGGGTTTTCTAAAACTTCTCGATCATGGGGTTCTACATAAAAATATTCTTCAAGCCAATTAATATTGAGTTGATAGAATGCAGTGGCATATTCCTCTTTAAAAGAGATAATTTTAATGGAGTTTGAAATAGTCATTTACAGTGATGCGTCTATAATGTGCATTAATTCTTGTTCGCGTTTGAGCGTTTCTTCATAAATGCTTTTTGCCTTATGTAGAAT